>JBDNJK010000088.1:0-31605 GCA_041687805.1 Acidimicrobiales bacterium | reverse complement strand
TGGTGATCACGGCGGCGATGGCCGCCGCGACGTTGGTTGAGCCGGGGGAGAGAGTGTTGGCCGTCGGATCCGACGGACTCTTTCATGCGCTGAAGAGCAGAGGCGCCGAGGTCGTGACGTCAGGTTCGGCAGATGCCGTGGTCATGGGAATCACGAGTGAGTTCCACTATTCACACATGACCGCGGCAATGAAGGCGATACGCGGCGGCGCCCGTTTTATCGCGACCAACGACGACTCCACCTTCCCCGACGCTGAGGGGCTTCTGCCGGGGAATGGAGCATTGGTCGCATCGGTGGCGACGGCATCTGGAATCAGTCCGGTCGTAGCCGGCAAACCCCACGACACAATGGCGGTCCTCGTGCACGAGCGGCTTGGACACGACGGGATCATGGTGGGAGACCGCGCTGATACCGATGGGTTGTTTGCCGCGGCGCTCGGATTCCGATTCGGCCTTGTTCTATCCGGAGTGGTCGGCGTCGATGATCTGCCGGTCGACCCGGCGCCCGACATCCTGGCGGATAATCTCCTGGCTATGGTTGAAGAGCAACTCGCCGGCAGGAACTGAGGCTTCTCGTTGAGGTGCGCGCTGTGAGCGGCGTCGGGCGAAGGCGGACACTCGACACCGAGCTTGTCAGGCGAGGGCTGGCTACCGACCGCGAGCAAGCTCGCACGTTCGTAGGTCAGGGAATGGTGACAGTTGGCGGCGCTCCCGCGCAGAAAGTTACGCGTTTGGTGGGAGCCGGTGAGGCTGTGGTGGTGGCATCGCCGCCTGCGAGGTTTGTTTCCCGTGGTGGCCTCAAGCTTGACGCCGCGTTGGATCGATTCGGCATCGACCCCTCGGGGCTGCGGGCAATCGACGCCGGCTCATCAACCGGTGGATTCACGGATTGCCTTCTTCAACGAGGGGCCCGTGAGGTAGTGGCGATCGATGTGGGGCGCAATCAACTACACGAGCGCATCAGGTCTGATCCCAGGGTCGATGTGAACGAACGGACCAACATCAAGGGTGTCGACGTTGAGTCGCTCGGCGGGCCTGCCGACATTCTGGTCGCCGACCTCTCGTTCATATCGCTGCGGACGGTGGCCGAAGCTCTCGTGGCGTTGACGAGCGGGGGTGGATCAATGGTGCTGCTGGTAAAGCCGCAATTTGAGGCGAGCCGTGCTGAAGCCGATCGCGCAGAGGGCATCATCACTAATCCCACGGTGTGGAGCGAATCGCTTCAACGAGTGTGTTTGTCGTTACGAAGCGCAGGAGGCGCCATCATGGGGGTCATGGTTTCTCCTATCACCGGTGGCGAGGGCAATGTCGAGTTTCTCGTGCATGTGCAAGTTGGCACAGACAAGGACGACGATCCATCGCAGATGTGCGATGCAGCGGTAGCCGAAGCGAGGGGTGTCTGATGGCAGTTGTAGCGCTGATTGTTCACTTGGGTAGGGAATCTGCGGCGGCTCATGCTCGCGATCTCGCCTCTTGGCTGGTCGAACAGGGCCATGAGGTCCGGGTGCCCGATGACGACGCCGAATTGACTGGTCTGGGCGAATATTGCGTCGGTAGCAGCCAGTTGGCTCGCGATCTCGATCTGGTTGTGACGCTGGGTGGAGACGGATCGATTCTGCGAGCAGTCGAACTTACAGGTGAGGCTGAGGTGCCGATTCTTGGCGTCGATTTCGGCCAGCTCGGATATCTCACTGAGGTGCGCCCAGATGATGCGCGTGAAGCTGTGGCCAGAACTCTTGCTGGCGATCACGACATCGAGTCGCGGATGCTCATCGACGCGAGCATTGTCACCCAGGCCGACGGTCGGCGGGTGTCGCACCTAGCGTTGAATGAGGCGGTAATCGAGCGATCGTCCGAGGCCAACACGATCCGGCTCGGTGTTGAGTTCGACAATGAATTCTTCACGTCGTATGCGGCCGACGGATTGATCGTTGCCACACCGACCGGCAGCACTGCATATGCGTTCTCGGTACGGGGTCCGATCATCGCCCCGATGCACAGGTCGTTGTTGCTGACTCCGGTTTCGCCCCACATGCTCTTCGACCGATCGCTGGTATTGGCTCCTTCGACGGTAATACGACTGACCGTCGATGGTCATCGGCAGGCCTCAGTGTCGGTGGATGGTCGTAGGATCGGAGTTCTCGGAGACGGTGACTTCGTTGAATGCACTGAATCTCCCTATTCGGCCCGACTGGTCACGTTTGGGCCCAGAAGATTCCATCGAGTGCTGAAGGCGAAGTTCGGACTCAATGATCGTTGAACGTATGTCCATATCCCGAGAGACTGACCGGCCGGGCCGATGCTGACGGAATTGGTTGTGCGCGATCTCGGTGTGATCAACGAGATGTCTCTCACCTTCGGTCCGGGAATGACGGTGGTCACCGGTGAGACAGGGGCGGGCAAAACCTTGGTGGTGGGGTCGATCGATTTGTTGACCGGTGGCCGGGCCGACGCTTCCTTGGTGCGTCCCGGTGCCTCGGAAGCAGAGATCCAGGGTCGCTTCCTTCACGGGGACGTCGAGACTGTTGTCCGGCGGGTCATTCCGCGTGACGGTCGCTCCCGCGTCTACATCGACCGGCAGTTGGCCACGGTTTCGGCGCTGTCCGAACTCGGATCCGAACTGGTCGACATCCACGGCCAACACTCCCATCAATCGTTGCTGAAGGCATCGGTCCAGCGGGCCTCCCTCGACCAGTTCGGGGCGATCGACACGTCTCGACTCGAGTCCCTTGCCGATGACCTTCGAGCAACAGATGCCGCTCTCACTGAGATGGGGGGAGACGTACGGGTCAGGAACCGTGAGATCGATCTCCTGCGATATCAGATCGAAGAGATCGACACCGCGTCGATCAGCGATCCAGATGAGGATCGGCGCCTTGACGACGAGGAGACCGAACTAGCCAACGCTGCTTCTCATCTTGAGGCAGCCGCGGTGGCGTCAGAGATCATGGGCACCGATGGGGCGGTGGGAGATGGTTTGGCCCGGGCCATCTCACAAGTCGACGCACGACGCCCCCTGTCCGACCTTTCCGAGCGAATTTACGCAGTGGCGGCTGAGGCGGCAGATATTGCCGAGGAGCTCCGTCAGTGTGTGGCGACTATCGACGAGAATCCTGAGCGACTCGACGAATTGCGTGTGCGAAGAGCGCTTCTGAAGGATCTCCGGCGAAAGTATGGCGACTCACTTGCAGATGTGATGGTCTTCGCTGATGAATCGCGAAAACGCCTGGCCGAGTTGATTTCACACGACGAATCGTCGAGGAGGCTGGAGGCACGACGCTCGGAAATTCTTGCGGATCGAGAGCTGGCCAGGGCGCAGATCAGAGAGGCCCGTGGGGAGGCAGCTCCAGCGCTGGCGAGCGAGGTTGAAGCCCATCTCGATTCGCTGGGAATGAAGGGCGCCCGGCTGGAGATTACTGTCGACGGCGAGGCAGGCGAGATTGTCAACTTCCGCCTAGCCGCAAATGCCGGTCACGAGCCTCAATCATTCGCGAAGGTGGCATCCGGTGGTGAACTCGCCCGCACCATGCTGGCCTTGCGCCTCGTGTTGTCGGCAGGTCCTCCCACCCTTGTATTCGACGAGGTCGACGCCGGAATTGGTGGAGAAGTAGCCAATATCGTCGGCTCGAGCTTGGCCAACCTCACCTCCGACCATCAAGTCTTTGTCGTCACCCATCTGGCCCAAGTAGCGGCTTGCGCAGACCATCATGCGGTCGTTTCCAAGGTCACCGTCAATGGAGTCACGACCAGCGCGGCCCGTCTGCTGCGAGATGACGAGCGAGTGGTCGAATTGTCGAGAATGCTGTCGGGTTCCCCCGACTCGTCCGCGGCAAGAGGGCATGCCGAAGAGCTCTTGGCGGCAGGTCAAGCTGCCCGTCGCACCTAGCCCCAAGTGCCGGTCCGGCTATCTCGGGCCCACGGCATTACCTCTGAGCAGGGTATTCGCTGAGTTCGCGCCAGACCGTTGCGGCGCGGTTACGGTGAGATCCCGATGACGAAACATATTTTCGTGACGGGTGGTGTGGTTAGTGGCCTCGGAAAGGGCCTGAGCGGTTCTTCGCTCGGTCGGCTTCTCAAGGCGCGCGGCCTCCGGGTCACAATGCAGAAGCTCGATCCATACCTCAACGTCGATCCGGGAACGATGAACCCGTTCGAACACGGTGAGGTGTTCGTCACCGACGACGGTGGAGAGACCGACCTCGACCTCGGCCACTATGAGCGTTTCGTCGATGAGAACCTGACCCAAGACTCCAACGCGACGACAGGTTCGATCTATTCGGCGGTGATCGCTGCTGAACGCAGAGGCGACTATCTCGGGAAGACCGTTCAGGTGATTCCTCACATCACTGATGAGATCAAGCGCCGTATTAGCCGGTTGATCTCCGATGACGTAGATGTGATCATCACCGAGGTGGGTGGAACGGTTGGTGACATCGAAATTTTGCCGTTTCTCGAGGCAATACGACAGTTCCGACTCGACGTAGGCCGAGACAACGTCTTCTATATTCACGTGACGTTGGTGCCTTTCATCGGACCTTCGGGCGAGCAGAAGACCAAGCCGACCCAGCATTCCGTCACCGAGTTGCGCAGCCGGGGCATACAGCCTGACGCCATAATTTGCCGTAGCGAGGAGCCCCTTTCCTCTGATCTGAAGCGGAAGATCTCGAACCTCTGCGATGTGCCGATCGAGGCAGTTGTCAACGCTGCCGACGCGAAGTCGCTTTACGAGATTCCTCTGGTCTTGCACGAGGAGGGCCTCGATCGAGTGGTATGCGAGGTGCTCGGTCTCGCCGACCGGCCTGTCGATATCACCGCATGGGAAAATCTTGTGGCACGCGTCGAGTCGGCGACGACTCCCGTCAAGATTGGACTCATCGGCAAATATGTCAGCCTGCCAGATGCCTACCTGTCGGTGGTCGAGTCTTTGAACCATGCCGGTATTCATCATGGTGCCGACATCCAACTGGAGTGGATCCAGGCTGAAGAGGTCGAAGGCATGCTGGCCGCCGGCCGCTTGCGTGATCTCGACGGCATTGTCATTCCCGGTGGTTTTGGCGAGCGTGGGGTCGAAGGCAAAATCGCCGCGGCCGCCTATGCACGTGAAGCCAAGATTCCTTGCCTTGGGCTGTGCTTGGGCATGCAGGTCATGACGATCGAGTTTGCTCGCAATGAGTTGGGACTCACCGGTGCCAACTCGACGGAGTTCGACACACGCACTCCGCATCCCGTGATCGATCTCATGGAGAGCCAGCGCGATGTGACCGACATGGGCGGCACCATGCGTTTGGGCGCCTACTGGGCCAAGCTCAAGCCCGGGTCACAGGTTGCTGCTGCTTACGGCGAAGAGGTCGTGTCGGAGCGGCATCGACACCGATACGAATTCAACCCGGCATATCGCCGCAGGTTCGAGGAGAGCGACCTTGTGCTCTCAGGCGAATCACCAGATGGTCGTCTGGTGGAGTTCATAGAACTTGAGGGACACCCGTTTTGGGTTGGCACTCAGGCCCACCCCGAGTTCAAGAGCAGGCCAGATCGCCCGGCCCCTTTGTTTCGCTCGTTCATCGCCAGTTCGCTGCAACGCGCCGAGGGTCGAAACCCAAGGCTCGGGTTGAGCAGCGATGTTGAGGTCGATTCGGCCACATCCGCCGGGTCGTGACCGGAGAATCCGAGATCGGGGATCGAAGTGGCTTCTCCCTCGTCTCCGAGACCGAGATCTACACCGGTCACATAATCACTCTTGTGAGCGGTGAATTTCTCACGCCCGAAGGCGAGTTGATTTCGCGCGACATCGTGCACCATCCCGGAGCGGTCTCGGTCGTTCCGCTCGACGGTGACGAGGTTGTGTTGGTTCGTCAATTTCGCGCCGCTGCGGGTCGGGAAATGTTGGAGATCCCAGCCGGAAAGAGAGACATTGAGGGGGAACCCCCTGAGATCGCAGCGGTCAGGGAGTTGGAGGAGGAGGTCGGGTTCACGTCCTCCAACTTGATCGAGATGTCACGCTTCTACAACTCGGTCGGTTTCAGCGACGAGTTCTCCTACGTGTATCTGGCAACCGATCTGATCCCAGTCCCGACCGATCGTCAGGGTCCTGAAGAACAGCACATGTCGATCGAACGATTGAGGGTCGATGATGTGGAAGAGGCGATCGCCGACGGGAGCATCGAGGATGCGAAGACCGTCATCGGGTTGTTCGCCATGCTGAGACATCTGGACCGCTGAGATGTCGACGTCGGTCGTATCCGACGACGGCAGTTTGCCGGCGGATGTCGACGACTTTCTGACGTGGCTTGCCGTGGAGCGTGGACGCGCCACCAACACATTGAGTGCATATAGACGCGACCTGACGAGATGGATCCAACATCTCAGTCGTCGCCGTAAGAACGAACTCACTGCGACGCCAGATGATGTGATCGCGTTCGTTCATGTTTTACAGGGAGAGGGGCTGGCCAAGTCGTCGGTAACCCGCACGTTGGTCGCGGTCAGGGGGCTCCATCGATTTCTGGCAGCTGAGGAGGTCCGTCCGGATGACCCCACCGTCGACGTGGAAATGCCTCGTGTCCCACGAGGGCTGCCGAAGGCACTCACCCTTGATCAGGTCACCAGCCTCATCGAGGGAGTGGTCGGAGATGGTCCCGTCCCTCTCCGAGATCGCGCCATCTTGGAGTCCCTCTACGGCACCGGTGTCAGAATTTCCGAATTGGTGGGTCTGTCAATTGGTGACGTCGATCTCAATGATGGATTGATGCGAGTGATGGGCAAGGGATCCAAAGAGCGGATTGTGCCGATCGGCAGACACGCTTGGTCATCATTGTCCGAGTGGTTCGCAATAGGCGGAAGACCGGAAATGGAACCTGAGCGCTGGGCCAGACGAGACGACGCCGACGCGGTGTTTCTCAACGTGAGAGGCGGACGCCTGAGCCGTCAGGGAATGTGGGGAATCGTACGTAAGCGTGGGCGAAATGTCGGATTGGGAAGTGAACTGACCCCCCATGTCCTGCGCCATTCGTGCGCCACCCACATGCTTGACCATGGTGCCGATATTCGCACGGTGCAGGAACTGCTTGGTCACGTCTCGATCTCGACCACTCAGATATATACGAGGGTGTCGACCGAACGCTTGATAGCGGTCTACCGATCGGCTCACCCTCGGGCAACGTTGACGCCATGAGTGAGCCCTTGCATTTGATTCGTCGATTCTTCGGATCCTTGTTGCCTGGAGGGCCCAAAGCGTCAGATATCGCCTGGATTCGATCAACGCTGAGTGACGCTGAGTTCCGTCTATGGGCGCGGATGTACGGGCCCGACAGACGACACTCCTCGGCTGTGGCACGAGGGGTGGCGACCAGGCTGGGAAACCTGGCAACTCCTCCAGTGTTGGCTGCGGCCCTTCTCCACGATGTGGGAAAACTCGATAGCGGGCTACGAACTTGGGGTCGTGTCGTCGCCACGCTCTCGGCTCGAGTGGCGGGCCGAGACACCGCAGCGTTGTGGCGAAAGAGCACTGGATTCACTCGCAGCGTTGGGCTCTACTTGCATCACCCTGAGTTGGGCGGCGACATGCTCGAACTTGCAGGTAGCGACCCGCTCACTGTGGCGTGGGCCCGCGAACATCATTCAGCGCCCGAAGAGTGGACAGTCGAGCATCACATCGCGGAAGTGCTTCACGACGTCGACGACGACTGATCGGACTCTGCTTGTCAGCCTTCGAGGAGGCCGATGTTGGCTTTGGCGCGCTTCATGGTGACCGAAGCGATATTGCGCGCTTTGTCGGCACCCACGGCGAGCAGTCGAGCGGTCTCGCCGGGGTCGGATTGAAGATCGGCGAACCGCTGCTGGAGTGGGCGGAGCATCTCGATCACAGCTTCTGCCGTGTCGACCTTCAGCGCTCCGTACTGCGTGTAGTTGCCGGCTACGTCGTCGGGCGTGGTGGCAGTGGCCGAGGCGAGGATGGAGAGCAGGTTGCTCACTCCTGGTTTCTCGGCCGGATTAAATCTGACCTCGGAATCGTTGTCGGTCACTGCTCGCTTGAACTTCTTCTCGATGGTCTTGGGATCATCGAGCACGTTGACGGTGCCTTGGGGTGACTCCGACGATTTGGACATCTTGTTTTCAGGATGCTGAAGGTCCATGACCCGAGCTCCCGCAGCCGGTATCACAGCATCGGGAACCACGAACGTCTGGCCGTATCGAGAATTGAACCTCTCAGCGATGTCACGAGTGATCTCGATGTGCTGGCGTTGGTCGTCGCCCACGGGCACTTCGGCGGTGTCGTAGAGGAGGATGTCGGCGGCCATGAGAGCTGGGTAGGTGAAGAGCCCGGATGAAATGAAGTTTTGGTGGTCGGATTTGTCTTTGAACTGGGTCATGCGACTGAGTTCTCCGAAAGACACGTTGCACTCGAGTAGCCACGCACACTCGGTGTGTTCATGGACATGGCTCTGCACGAACAAGATGCACTCATCGGGATTGAGGCCCGCCGCGATCAGCAATTGTGAGAGCCGCAGAGTTGCGTCGCGGGCCTCTCCTGGTGATTTCGGAACCGTAAGGGCGTGGAGGTCGACGACACAGAAGATTGCCTCCGTGTCGTGTTGCATGCTGACCCAGTTGCGCACGGCGCCCAAGTGGTTGCCGAGGTGAAGTTCGCCGGTCGGTTGGATGCCCGAGAAGACTCGTGTCATGAGCAGGAAGCGTAACGACAACATGTTGATCTGGTCGGGGAGATCTACGTGACAACGCGTGGCGACGGGCCTCGGGCGGTCTATGGTCACGCCATGCCCTACGAGGTTCACACGCCGGTATTCGACGGCCCGTTCGACCTCCTGCTCCACTTGATTCTTAGGGAGCAGGTCGAGCTCTACGACGTCAACCTCTCCGACATTGTCGACTCCTACCTCATCGAACTCGAATGTATGGAGCAATTCGACCTGGAAGTGGCCACCGAGTTTCTGCTGATAGCCGCGACGCTGGTCCAGCTGAAAGTGCGAAGGCTCCTGCCAGACGACAGCGAAGTTGATCTTGACGATGAGTTCGGGCTGTGGGAGGAGCGCGATCTTCTCCTCGCCCGCCTGATTGAGTGCAAGACATTCAAGGATGCGGCTCTGGTTCTTCGTCGACTTTCGACTGAGGCGTCTCGCAGCTATGCCCGCAGGGTCGGCCCGGTAGAAGACCGATTCGTAGGTCTCGCTCCCGACCTGCTGAGCCGCACGACGCCTGACGATTTACGTGACGCATACCTGCGTGCCACCGCCCCCAAACCGGTCGTTCACGTAGACCTCTCCCATATGACACCGCTCAAGGTCACAGTGGCCGAGGCTGTCGAGGAGATGCTCGATGAACTGCCGAGGGTGGGAAGAATCACATTCCGTGATCTCACCGAGAGTTTCGTTGATCGGATAGAGGTGGTGGTGAGGTTCTTGGCCGTGCTCGAACTATTCAAACAGGGAGCGCTTGAGATCGAACAGGCGAAATCGTTCGGTGACATCAACATCATTTGGATCGGGCAGTCCCCAATGTCGTCCGACTCGTTGACGGTCGACGCTTACGAAGGCTGATGCATGACCGCACAACACGTGATACCGGCCGTCGAGGCGATTCTCTTGGTGGCCGAAGAGCCGTTGCCTCCGGAGCTTCTGGCCAGGATGGTCGGCACCTCAGCAGCAGAGATCGAGGAAGCTTGCGCGACCCTTGCCGATGAATACAGCGCCGACGAACGGGGCTTCATGCTGGCACGTGTTGCCGGTGGGTATCGCTACCAGACCACACCCGATCAGGCGCCCTATGTGGAGCGCTATGTGCTTGAGGGTCAGTCGTCGCGCCTTTCGGCGGCCGCCTTGGAAACTCTTGCGGTGGTTGCCTACAAGCAGCCGGTTTCGCGCAACCAGATCTCGGCTATTCGAGGCGTAAACGTCGATGGGGTGATGCGAACACTCCAGCAGCGCGGCTATGTCGATGAGGTAGCGCGTGATCCCGGGCCAGGGCAAGCGGTCCTCTACGGCACTACCCCGACCTTTCTCGAACGGCTTGGGCTCAACTCCGTGGGTGATCTTCCACCTCTGGGCGAATTTTTCCCCGACACATCGATTGTCGAAGCATTGGAACGTGGGCTGCGAGTGGTCGAGGATGTTACCGATGCAGAGACACCTGAGGCAGATACCAACACTTCTGAGGATGCCGACGCGTGACTGACGATCCAATCCGGTTGCAGAAGGTGCTAGCGCTCCGTGGTTTCGGAAGCCGCCGCGTCTGTGACGATCTCATCGCAGCAGGCCGCGTGACCGTCGACGGCGAGGTCGCCATCCTAGGCAGGCGCGTCGATCCATCGACTTGTCTCGTCGAGGTGGATGGCGTACCGCTGGGCGTGAAGCGCGATCTGGTTCATTACCTTCTCAACAAACCGGCTGGCGTGATCACCACAGCATCCGATCCCCAGGGGCGTCAGACGGTGGTCGAACTGGTTCCCACAGATCCGCGGGTCTTCCCGGTCGGGCGTCTCGACGCCGATACAGAAGGCCTTCTTTTGCTGACCAACGATGGCGAGCTCACTCATCGGCTCACGCACCCGTCTTTCGGGGTAGACAAGGAATATCTCACGCAGGTCGATGGCAATCCCTCGCGCGCGGCGGTGCGCGAGTTGCGAGACGGCGTGGAGCTCGACGACGGGATCACCGCTGCGGCCCGGGTCACGCTGGTCGAGCTCAACTTACTCAAGATCGTCATTCATGAAGGGCGCAATCGGCAGGTGCGGCGGATGTGCGAGGCCGTCGGGCATCCCGTGGTGCGGCTTGTTCGTACCCGGATAGGGACGCTCACCGACCGTCAGCTCGCGCCAGGGGATTGGCGACCGTTGACCCCTGAGGAGTTGCGCGGTTTGGAAATCGCATCGGCCGGCAATCCGGGCCGATAGTGTCGGCGGGAGTGGAGCCACCCCGTACAGCTGTGATAGTCGGTGTCGGGTTGATCGGCGGGTCCATCGGGCTGTCGTTGAAAGATTCAGGCTGGCGGGTCATAGGGGTCGAATCCGATCCCGAAAGAGCCGCGCTTGCGCTCGAAGTTGGAGCGGTCGACCAAATGGGCTCACCGTGCCCTTGTGATCTAGCTGTCGTGGCTACTCCAGTGGGTGTCATCCCTGCCGCGGTGCAGACCGTGCTCGACGCCGGAGCTCTCATCGTGACCGACGTCGGAGGGGTGAAGGCACCGGTAGCGGCAGCGATCAGCGACCCCCGTTTCGTACCCGGTCATCCCATGGCAGGCAGCGAGCAAGACGGTGTGGCCGGGGCATCTGCCGACATGTTCCGCGGGGCTCTATGGGTACTCACGCCGTCTCCCCACACCGACGATGCCGCTTTTACCGAGGTTCGCAACATCGTGTCGGGATTCGGGGCTCAGGTGATCGTGGTGACGCCAGAACGCCATGACCAACTGGTTGCTGTGGTGTCCCACGTTCCTCATCTCACGGCGGCGACGCTCATGCGATTGGCCGAGGGCAGGGCGAGCGAGCACCGCGCACTGCTTCGCTTGGCAGCCGGTGGATTCAGAGACATGACACGTGTGGCCGCTGGTCACCCGGCGATCTGGCCCGATATTTGTGCCGAGAATCGAGTGGCCATAGTCGACGTTCTTGATGAGCTGATAGCCGACCTCACAGAATTACGTGGTGTGGTGTCCGAAGGTGATCAGGAACGATTGATGGCCCATCTGAGCGCAGCCCGCACCGCTCGTCGGAACCTCCCGACCGCCGCTCCCATTCCTGAGAAGGTCACCGAGATTCGTATCCCGGTGCGCGACCAGCAGGGGGAGATCGCTTCTATCGCCACGTTGGCATCTGATCTCGACGTCAACATCTACGACCTGGAGATAGCGCATTCAAGCGAGGGGCCACGTGGTGTTGTGGTCATACTCGTCGACGCCGCTATGGCAGAACGGATCACCGGCGGGTTGATGGCCACCGGTTATCGGCCCTCGGCTCGCCCTCTCGATTGATGACGATGTGACCGATCCATACCGCGTAGTTCCGCTCGAAGCGCCACCGAACTGCACGGTGGCTGTTCCGGGATCGAAGAGCATCACCAACAGAGCACTGATTACGGCAGCGCTGGCTCCGGGAGTTTCGCGGCTCGAGAACGTGCTCGTGGCCGACGACACGGAGGCGATGATCGGTGCCCTCACAGAACTCGGTATCGACGTCGACCTCGACAGTTCCGTTGCCAGAGCCACCGTCCATGGCAAGGGCGGTGCGATCGATTCCGCATCGCTGGTCATCGACGCGAGGCAGTCCGGCACGACGGGAAGATTTGTCAGCGCACTGGCAGCGTTGGGGTCATCGCCGGTGGTTGTCGACGGACACCAACAGCTGCGCGCTCGACCGATCAATGATTTGGTAGTGGCACTCAGAGCGTTGGGAGTCGTTGTCGATGAGCTCAGGGAAAAAGGCCGGTTGCCGCTCAGGATCACCGGTCCGATTCTCGAAGACCATGTTTCCATGCCCGGAGGCGTTTCGAGCCAGTTCGTGTCGGCCCTCATGATGGCTGGGGCAATGCCAGGCCTGTCGATCAGTCTCACGACAGATCCTGTGTCACGCCCCTATCTCGACATGACCGCGTCGGTCATGAGAGCGTTCGGAGCATCGGCCGATGTCAGCGATCGCACCTGGACGGTGCACGGCGGGTATGTGCCGGTCGACGGCTACATGATCGAGCCTGATGCATCTGCTGCCTCATACTTCTTCGCAGCGGCTGCGATCACTGGAGGACGAGTGCGCGTCGACGGACTTGGCCTCTCATCGACACAGGGGGATCTTGAGTTTGTGAAGGTGCTCGAGCAGATGGGTGCCCACGTCACCATTGCAGATGACCACACGGTGGTGACGGGCGGTGAATTGCATGGAATCGACGTCGACATGAGACACATTTCCGACACGGCTCCGACGATGGCGGTTGTCGCCGCGTTCGCCGATGGTCCGACCACCGTGACGGGTATTGGATTCGTGCGTGGGAAAGAAAGCGATCGGATCGCTGGCCCGATAGATCAGCTGGGCCGCTGCGGTGTGATTGGTCGAGTGGAGAGCGATGGTTTCACGATCACGCCGAAGCAGATGCCACACGGCGCGTCGATCGAAACCTACGACGACCATCGCATGGCCATGGCGTTCTCCATTCTTGGGCTGCGGACTCCCGGAATTGAGATACGTGACCCCGAATGTGTGAGAAAGACGTTCCCCGGATATTTCGACACGCTCGACGAGTTGCGATGAGCCGTCATGGATCACAAGATCACGGGTGGCTGAAGTCGCAGATTGTTTGGCAGGATGAGGCTCCATGCGTGTAATTGCCATTGACGGACCAGCCGGGTCGGGTAAGTCGACCGTCGCTCGAGCGCTTGCCACACGACTGGGTCTGCAATACCTCGACACTGGAGCGATGTACCGCGCCGTCACGTTCGCGGTGTTGAGGTCTGGTGGGGACCCCTGCGATGTCGAAACGGCGACTGCGATCGCCAGATCAGTCGATCTCGATATTGGGCTCGATCGTGTGATCGTCGACGGCGTTGATGCCACCCTCGAAATTCGTGGACCCGAGGTCACCAGGGCAGTGAGCGAGGTCGCAGCAAATCCGGATGTGCGATCCGAACTCGTGTCGAGACAGCGTGAATGGGCGCATCAACGAGGCGGCGGAGTTCTTGAAGGACGCGATATCGGCACCGTTGTATTTCCCGATGCCGAGCTCAAGATCTATCTCACGGCTACACCAGCGGAGAGAGCCCGCAGGCGAGCCAAGGAAGTCACCGACCTCGATTATGAGACCGTTGCTGCCGACTTGGCCAGACGCGATGCACTTGATTCGAACCGTGAAGCCGATCCGTTGGCCGAGGCCGGCGACGCAGTGGTTGTCGACACAACGGGATACGACATCGACGGCGTTGTCGCCCACGTGATGTCGTTCTTGACTCGTGGCTCGGAAAGCGGGGAGGCCCACGTATGACCGACGAACCCACTTATGGTTCGCAAGGCTCGGACACGCCGGCCCGAAGTCGGCAGACCTTCGGCGGGAAAATTCTGTATCACGTGTTCCGGGCCATGATCTTCGTCCCGATCAAGCTTCTGTTCAGACTCCGGGTCGTGGGTCGCGAGAATCTTCCCGATGGCCCGTTTATTTTGTCGGCGAGCCATCGGAGTTTCATCGACACGCCGATTGTCGGAGCAATGACGGCCAAGCGAATGAGGTTCATGGGCAAGGAAAGTCTCTGGAAATCCAAGCCGCTTGGAGCGTTCCTCACCGTGATGGGCGGATTCCCCGTGGAGCGTGATTCGGTCGACCGCACCGCGCTTCGCGCTGCCGCCGATGTGCTCACTTTGGGTGAACCTCTCGTCATGTTCCCGGAGGGCACACGTCGGGACGGGCCTCGATTGCGACGCGAAGACATGCACGATGGCCCGGCATTTGTGGCCGCTCGTGTTGGCGTCCCGATAGTGCCTGTGGGGCTCGGTGGGACACAGAGGGCCATGCCCCTGGGCAACCGACTCCCTCGGCTGGCAAAGGTTGTTGTGGTGATCGGTGAGCCGATCTTGCCGCCGGAGAAGGTCAATGGACGAGTGCCCCGACGAGGCGTCACCGAGTTGAGCGATCGCCTCTTTGAGAGGTTGGGAGCTCTCTACGTGGAGGCCAGGGTGCTTGCCGGCGACGAGCCTCGATCGACCGGTGCGTAGCCGCTCACAATCCGAAGCGTGTGAATTCGATTACCGCATCGATTTCGTGATCGGTGAGCCTCGGCTCGAACGACGGCATGGATCTCGGACCATCGAGGATGATTTGCCGCTGGTCGGCCACATTCGGGTAACGCTCGATGAGGCCATTAGCCAGATCTGGCCCGGTTCCACCTTGACCGTACGCGCCGTGACAGATCTGGCAATGATCGCCGTAGACGTCTGCCCCTTCGGCAATGAGCACAGGGTCGCCTTGACGAGATAGATCGGAATCTGATGAAGAAGTTCGACTGACGATCAGAACCGCAACAGCTGCCCCGAGAGCGAAGATCACGGCCATCCATGTCACGGTAGAGCGTCCGAAAAGCGGCATTCTGCTTGAGGTGTTGTCAGGCAAGATCGTGATCAGTTATGGCTTGATCTCGTCCTCCGAGTGCCAATGATTCCAATACGTAACTGGCGTCGATGTTGCGGTCGTCGAGAGGGATTCGGCCACGGTGAGGTCCGCCGAAGGCCACGGAGGCCGCGGCGTCAACGGCACCGATCAACTCCCTGAGATTGCGTGGTGGAGGGAAGTACTCGTCCTCGCTGCTCACGCGGACTTCGTCAACACCGTTGGTGGGTGACAGAGAGTTGATCACTTCGCGTACGAGATCTTCTGGCGCTGATGCGCCGGCCGTGACCCCGATGGTGCCCGTGAGATCACTGGGGAGCTCGGCTGGACCGTTGACACGGAAGACACGGGGGCATCCGGCTTCTTGTGCCAGAGAGGCCAGAGCCTTGGTGTTGGATGAATTCGCTGAGCCGATCACGATCATGGCGTCGCAACGAGTGGCGATCTCCATTAGCGCCGACTGCCGGTTGGTGGTCGCGAAACATAGATCGGATCGGCCGGGTTCCCAGGTCTGGGGGAAACGTGCACGGGTGGCATCGAGCACTCCCGACCATTCACGATGAGACAGCGTGGTTTGAGCAAGCACGGCGACCGGGCCTTCAAGGTGGGGGAGTTGGTCGACGTCGCTAGGTGACTCAACACGGTAGATGGCTTCGGGTGCGACTGCCATCGTGCCTACAGCCTCTTCGTGGCCTTCGTGGCCGACATAGACGATTTTGTAACCCTTGTCTGCTCTTGTCTTGACCTCGTGATGGACCTTGGTAACCAGAGGGCACACGGCATCCACGACATATCCGCCCCGAGCCCTCGCCGCTGAAACGACCTCAGGTGCGGACCCGTGGGCGGACAACATGATTGGCCTGCCCTCGGGTACCTCAGCGATGTCGTCGACGAATACGACACCTAGATGCTCGAACCGCTGCACGACAATCTGGTTGTGGACGATCTCGTGATAGCAGTAAACCGGTGGTTCAAAGGCCCTCACCATCCAGGCAAGGGCCTTGATCGCCATCTCCACCCCGGCGCAGAAGCCTCTCGGCGCCGCCAGAAGTACTTTGTCGACCCCGTTTGTGGACTTGTTCACTCTGAGGAGGGTAGCTACTGCGGGAGGGGTGGAGGATCGCGCCGGCACTGTTACCATTTCGTGTCGGCGAGGCGCCTGAAGCCCCGCCATATTTCTCGGATTCGCTCAGGAGCATCCACGATGTCGAAGGTATGCCAAGTCACAGGGAAGAAGCCCCACTTCGGCAAGCAGCTTTCCCACTCCCATCGCCGTTCGTCGCGTCGATGGAACCCCAATGTTCAACGTAAGCGTTTCTACATTGCATCCGAGAAGCGGTGGATCACGCTCGACGTGAGCACCAAGGGAATCAAGACGATCGACAAGCGCGGTATCGATAGCGTTGTCGCCGAAATGCGTCGCAACGGCCAGAAGGTCTGAGGATCGAGTCATGTCAGACAAGCGTCCGATCATCAAGCTTCGTTCCACAGCGGGCACCGGGTTCACCTACGTGACCACGAAGAACAAGGCCAACACTCGCGAACGTATCGAGATCAAGAAATACGATCCCGTCATCCGCAAGCACGTCATCTTCAAAGAAGAGCGCTGAGCAAACTAGCGTCGGGTGATGGCATCTCCCGGCCCATGTGATCGCCCGATCGCCATGTTTGATTCGGGTTTCGGTGGACTCACCGTTGCCCGGGCAGTGATCGACCTGTTACCCAACGAAGACATCGTCTACTTCGGCGACACTGGTCGGTACCCGTACGGTTCGCGACCGAGCGACGAGGTGCGCGAGTTCGCCATCCAAATCGCGACATGGCTGGTCGAGACGCACACGCCAAAGATGATTGTCGTTGCCTGCAACACGGCGTCGGCTGTTGCCCTCGACACGCTGCAGGACATCTTCGATATTCCTGTCGTAGGCGTGTTGGAGCCAGGCCTGCGGTCGCTTCTACAGGTCACGACGTCGGGACGTGTCGGTGTGATTGGAACAGTTGGCACAATTGCCAGCGGCGCATACCAGACAGCGGCCGCGACCTCCCAGGATGTTGAGCTTGTCTGCCAGGCATGTCCGGGGTTCGTCGAGTTTGTCGAGCGTGGCGACCTCGAAAGCGACCAGGTCCGAGTTCTGGCCGAGCGACTACTCGACCCGATTCGCGAGGCCAATGTCGACAGCCTCCTGCTCGGATGCACCCATTATCCGTTTCTCGCTCGTACCATCGCCGATGTGATGGGGCCTGAGGTAGTGCTGGTGTCATCGGCGGACGAGACAGCGTTCGAGGTCATGCGCCTTCTGGAGCAGTCCCGGGAGAGTCGCTCTGACAACTTCTCGCCGATGCGTCGGTTTATCTCGAGCGGTGATGCACGATCGTTTACCGACATCGGCACTCGCCTGTTGGGCCTGCAGATGGCCGAAGTGGAATCACACGTGTGGTCCGACCAGTGACTACCAACCTTCGAGTGACCGTTCTTGGGTCATCTGGTTCGTATGCATCTACCGAAAATCCTTGCACGGGCTTTCTGTTGCGTAGCGCTGGCGCAACGGTGCTGCTCGACTGTGGCCCGGGCACTCTTGGGCCGTTGCAAGACCACATCAATCCAGCGGAACTGACCGCAATTGTTCTGACTCACTGTCACCCCGACCACTGGATGGAACTCCCCGTTCTGCGAAATGTGCTGACGTTTTTCTGCCCGGTTGAGGAAATGCCTGTTTATGGGACCGCCGAGACTCGCCGGATGGACGACGCGGTCAACGTTCGCCACGACACACGCGCCGATCCGATTCGCTGGAATGTGATCGATGAGCACTCAAGCATTCGCATCGGTGATCAGACTTGGAGTTTCAGCCTCACAGACCACTCGGTGGAGACGTTGGCTACCAGGGTTGATGTCGGATCGGCATCATTCGCTTTCACCTCCGATACGGGTCCGGGATGGAATGTCGGCGAGTTGGGATCTGGGATCGATCTCGCCATCTGCGAGGCCAGTTTCCTGAGCCCGATGGAAGATCTCGGGATCCCACACAGCAGTGCCCGCCAGACGGGGACATCGGCACGTCACGCCGGAGTGAAGCAGCTCGTGCTGACACACCTGCCTCCCGGATCTGACGCACCCGAGCATGTCGCCGAGGCCGAGCAGGCGTTCGGTGCCGGGGTCCGACTCGCCGAACCAGGCGCGACCTTCGTGATCTGACTACATCTCACCGCACATCTTCAACAAACTTCAACGATGGAGAAATCATGAATACACGTATCGACGGCCGTAGAGCCGATGAGCTGAGACCCTTCGAATTCCAACGTGACTACACAACGATGGCTGCTGGCTCAGTTCTGGTTGTTTTTGGCAAGACTCAGGTGCTTTGCACCGCCTCGATCGAGGAGGGAACCCCGCGTTGGATGCGAAATACGGGCAAGGGCTGGGTCACCGCCGAGTATTCGATGCTTCCAGGATCTTCACCCGAACGGATTCGTCGACGAACATCCGGCCGCAGCCAAGAGATCCAGCGGTTGATTGGCCGTTCTCTGCGCGCGGTGGTCGATATGAAGGCATTGGGGGAGAGACAAATCATTGTCGACTGCGACGTATTGCAGGCTGACGGCGGCACCCGCACGGCATCGATATGCGGCGGCTACCTTGCTTTGCATGACGCCTGCACCCGCCTTGTCCAGTCCGGCGAGATCAAAACGCATCCCATCACCGACGAGTGCTCTGCCATATCGGTTGGGATCGTCGGCGGGAATGCGGTGCTCGATCTGCCGTATCCGGAGGACTCAACTGCGGAAGTTGATTTCAACGTGGTGATGACAGGTTCAGGAAAGTTCGTGGAGGTTCAGGGAACCGCGGAGGGTGCGGCGTTCAGTCGCGCCCAGCTTGACGAGTTGCTCGACCTGGCGGTTGGCGGCAACTCCACAATTGCTGACACACAGCGATCAATTGTTGCGGAACCGCCGCCGCCGCGTACCCTCGGGCGATGAACTCGGTTCCACGGCGGATTCCTGAGTTGGTGTGTGCCAGCGCCAACCCCGACAAAGTTTCAGAGATGAGAAAGGTGCTCCAGGGTCTGGTGGCGCTCACTCCACGCCCGCCTGATTTACCCGATGTGGTGGAGGACGCTCCAGATCTTGCAGGTAACGCTCGCCTGAAGGCGGGGACTGTGGCTCGCTCCACTGGTTTACCTGCTCTGGCCGACGACACCGGGCTCGAGGTCGATGCTCTACATGGCGCGCCAGGCGTACTGTCGGCGCGTTTCGCTGGGCCTGAGGCGAGCTACGAAGCCAACGTTACGAAGCTCCTCCAAGAACTCGACGGTGTCCACGGGTCATCCAGAGCAGCTCGATTCCGCACAGTGGCCATCGTGGTTCGGCCCGACGGCTCTTCGGTTAGTGCTGAGGGCGTTGTCAACGGAAGCATCACCGTCGAGCGCCGAGGCGAAGGAGGGTTCGGCTACGACTGCGTCTTCCAACCCGACGAGGGTGGAGGTCTGACTTTCGCCGAGATGAGCCCAGAAGCCAAACACATGATCAGCCATCGCGGTCGCGCTCTTCGGGCCCTGGCCGAAAAACTCTCAACAATCTGACCCCCCCCCCATCCCTCCCCTTGACCGTTTTTGTGAACCATGAGTGCCGCTATGGCAGCACTCAGGGTTCACAAAAACCGTGGGTGGGGGAGTGATGAGATTTTTTGTGCGGACGGGGGGACTTGAACCCCCATGCCCTTTCGGGCACCAGGACCTAAACCTGGCGCGTATGCCAATTCCGCCACGTCCGCTGGCGTCACGGCAGGCTAGCCAAAGTCGCACCAGACCTCGCGGGCGAGTCGGCAAATGAGCGACGTTGACCAGCGGCTGGAGGGTACCCTTCGCCCATGACGCTGAATACTCCGATGAACGCGACTCAGATCAACGGCAATCCTCAAATGGAGATTTTCAATCGCCTTCTCCAGGATCGCATTGTGGTCCTCGGAACGCAGGTCGACGACGACATCGCCAACTACATCACAGCGCAGCTCCTGTTTCTCGAGGGACAAGACAGCGAACGTCCGATTTGGCTGTACATCAATTCGCCCGGCGGTTCTGTCACCGCGGGCATGGCCATCTACGACACTATGCAGTTCATTGAGCCTGAGGTCGGAACCATCTGCATGGGCTTGGGGGCCTCCATGGGGCAATTCCTGCTATGTGCTGGTGCCCCGGGCAAGAGATACGCGCTGCCTCACTCCCGGATGATGATGCACCAGCCCCTCGGTGGGGTTCAGGGCCAGGCGACCGACATCGCTATCCAGGCTGAGCAGATGGCCTACACCAAGCGTGTGCTTCAGCAGCTCATCGCCGACCACAGCGGCCACACTCTCGAGGAGATCGAATCCGACTCGGATCGTGACCGGTGGTTCACCGCTGAAGAGGCCAAGGAATACGGCCTCATCGACAAAGTAATCGTCAAACGCGGCGAGATGCACTGAGGCAATCTCAGCTGGCGGCAGCCGCCAAGCACTTGAATTGGTCGATGGCAGATGCCTTGCCGCCTTCGTGTTTGAACAAGGCGGAACCACTGACGAAAATGTTGGTTCCGGCCGCGGCAGCGCCGCTGATGGTGGTTGCGGAGATTCCGCCATCGATCTCAATGTCGATGTCGTGGTGGCCGAAATCGATCATCGACTTGATCGCAGCAATTTTCGGCTCCACCGAGGAGATGTATGACTGACCGCCGAAACCGGGATTGACGCTCATCACGAGAATGTGATCGACCACCTCCAGAACCTGGCTGATCATCTCGGCCGGAGTGTGTGGGTTGAGAACGACGCCGGAGCGAGCGCCGAGATCACGAATTCGGGAAAGAGAGCGGTGGAGGTGGGTGCAGGCCTCAACGTGGACCATCACGGTAGAGCACCCGGCATCGATATAACGCGACACGAGGTCGTCGGGGTTGACGACCATCAGGTGAGCCTCGAATGGCAAAGCGGAATGGGGTCGGCAGGCAGCAATGACGTCGGGCCCGATTGTGAGGTTGGGCACGAACACGCCGTCCATGATGTCCCAGTGGAGTCGGTCGGCTCCGGCGGCGTCCAACTCGGCACATTCGATACCAAGCTTCGAAAAGTCGGAAGCAAGAATTGATGGGGCGATTTCGATGCTGCGTGGCAATGCGACCTCCGGTGCCTTCAGTCGGTCAACCTAGCGTCCGTGACGGTTGCTCGGAAGCCATCCCGCTCGCACGCCGATACCGTTTCGTTGTGGAACTCCGTGTGACGGCAACCGCTAGGGACGGCGCAGGTGTGGCGCGCGGGTCCGACGGTCGAGTCGTATTTATCGACGGTGCCCTGGCGGGCGAGACCGTGGAGGTGGAGATCTTCCAAGTTGATCGCCGATGGTCGCGTGCGACGGTCGTGCGTGTTCTCGAGGCCGCTCCCGACCGCGTGCCGGTGAGTTGCACCCATCAGATCGAGGGATGCGGAGGATGCGATTTTCTTCATGTCGCAACTTCGGCACAACTCCGCCTCAAGACTTCGATGGTGATCGACCAACTGACGCGCGTTGGTGTCGATGCCTCCGCCCCAGCGGTCAGGACGCTTGAGAACGATTCCGGGCGGACCACGGTGAAGGCGGCCGTGAAGGATGGACGAGCCGGGTTCAGAGTTCGCTCTTCGCATGAGGTTGTAGTCCCCGATGGCTGTGGAGCCATAGATCCGCTCGCCGAGGAGATACTGGTAGAAGGCAGATTTCCTCACGCCGAATCCGTCACGATCAGGGTCGGTTCTCGCACCGGTGACAGATTGGTCGTCGTTGATTCCTCCGCGGCTGATGTGACGGTGCCCGATGATGTTCGGGTGATCGGCACCGACGAATTATCCAAGGGCCGCCGGGCATGGATCTATGAGGAGGCAGGTGGCCGGAGGTGGCGAGTCTCGGCGAGATCGTTCTTTCAAAACCGCCCGGCGGGCGCCGACGCGCTGGTCGATGAGGTCGCTGAGATGGCGCAGATCTTGTGCCCTGACGGCCCGATGGTGGATGCGTATGCGGGGGTCGGGCTGTTCGCCGGAACTGTAGGGAGTGGCCGAGCGGTCACGGCGATCGAGCGGAGTCGAGATTCGGTGGCGGATGCCCGGGTGAACCTGGTCGACGGTGGCGTCAAAGTGGTCAACGTCGGGGTCGAGAAGTGGCGGCCGTCTCCGGCGTCGTTGGTGGTGGCCGACCCGGCACGCGAAGGTCTCGGGCGACCTGGCGTCAAGGCGTTGGCTCGGTGTCATCCGAAGGTGCTGATTCTGGTCAGCTGCGACCCGTCGTCATTCGCCAAGGATTCCAAGTACCTCATGGAGAGCGGATTCCGTCTTGATCGATGGACAGCGGTCGACTTGTTCCCGCGCACCTCTCATGTCGAGACGGTCGCTGCCTTTGTAGCTGTCTGAACGGCAACCAGCCAGGTTGAGTTGTCAGGCGGCGTCGTTGACGAGCATCGTGGCTGAGAGTTCGCTGGCGACGTCGGCGTAGCTTTCATCGATAGCCACTACGCGGTGGGCGGCATTCTTGTAGGGCTCGACAAAAAGGTCGTGCATCGGTGCGACCGTGTCGGCGAATTGCCGGCGAATATCTTCGGGTTGGCGGCCCCGTTCGGCGACGTCACGCTTGATTCGTCGTTCGAGACGAATGTTTTCGGGCACGTCGATGAATACGAGCAAATCGATGCGCCGGGCTACCTCCGCGAAGCTGGCAAGCAGAATTCCCTCGACCACCACGAGCGAATGAGCCTCAACCCGTTGGGTCGCGAACTTTCTGGTGTGTGTTGCGAAGTCGTAAACCGGGACATCGATCGGTAACCCGTCACGAAGCGAGTCGAGGTGACTGACAAAGAGCTCGCTGTCGAGTGAGTCGGGATGGTCGTAGTTGCGCACGACACGTTCCGACATCGGGATGCCAGACAGGTCCCGGTAGTAAGAGTCGAAGGCCAGCACCGATATGAGTTCGGTACCCAGAGATGACAGCAACTGCCGGGTGAGAGTTGTCTTTCCGGCTCCAGAGCCGCCGCAGATACCGCAAACCTTGACTGTCACGGGCTGTGATCCTAGTCCGGGCCGGGGCGAATTTCAGCTGCTCAGACGGGCGCGGGCTGCCTTTGCTCTGTCGAGAAGATTCTGAGGAAGGGTCACGCCGTTGACCACCACAGCGCCGCCTGAGGTAGCTCCCGCAGCATCTGATTCGCCTGCTCCCTCATCGGTGTGAGCAAGCTCTTCGGCCACGTGGGCAACCGCAGCCATTTCTGCCTCGCGAGATGCGAGGAAGGTGTCGTAGTCCTTGGAGCGCACAAGCGAGGCGTGATCGATATGACCGACGCTGGACCCGTCTGCGAAGCGGACCCAGTAACGAAGCCACGTTATGCCGTTGGCGATGGCCACCTTGCCGACGGACCCGGCTGGGTGTCCGGGGATGTCATTGATCAGGCGCACGGCTTGACCTCGTTTGAGGGGTCGTGTTTGCAAATCGGCGGTGCTCGACATGGGCGATAACCGTAGCGTCGATCAACAGTGTTGACCGACATATGATCTCGAGCGCCCGCTGGTGTCGACAAGGTGCGCAAAATCGGCCACTCTGGTCCCATGTCCGGCGATTCTCACAGCCAATGCCACGGCCACAGCAGCGCCGGTGGAGTGGCGTTGATCGGAGCGGCCTCAGCCAACACGGTGCTGTTGGTCGTGCAGATCGTTGGGGCCATAGCGTTCGGTTCTCTCGCTCTGTTGGCCGACAGCGTCCACCAGGCCTCCGATGTGGCCTCGCTGCTGATGGCGGTGGGGATAGCAGCGATCGTGTCGCGGCCGGCATCCGGTCGCTACACATTCGGATTCGGCCGTGCCGATGCGCTCGGCGGGCTGGCACACGCGCTGATTCTGTTGGCGGGTGCTCTACTGATCCTGGTCGAGGCAATCGCCAGATTCGGTGACGAGGTCGCGGTTGATGGAGGTGGGGTGGCAATTCTCGCCGGTGTTGGCGTCGTCATAAACGCCGGTAGTGCTCGCTGGCTTCATTCGGCCGGGGGTCATTCTCTCAATATGCAGGGTGCGGTTCTCCACCTCGTGGCCGACACGCTGGGCTCGGTCGTCGTGCTGGTCAGCGGGCTGCTGATCGTCGTCACGGATGCCAACTGGATCGACCCGGCAGCCTCGATACTCGTCGCTGTGCTCATCGTCATGTCGGCTGCGCGTCTACTGGCAATTGCTACTCGTGTCCTTCTGGACGGTGTTCCTGCTGGAGTAGATCTGACGGCGCTACGAGAGCTATTGCTCGACGATGAGCTGGTGGTCGACGCCCATCATCTTCATGTGCGCTCACTTGACGGCGACGCCCTGAGCCTCACCGCTCATGTGGTGATCGAGACAGACCAACTTCATGAGGCCCAATTGGTGACAGGGCGTTTGACCAATGTTTTGTTTGACGAGGGGATCGGTCACGTCACCTTGCAGGCCGAGTGTCACCCATGTGAGGAGCCGGGGTGTTGAGCCGACCGTCACCCTCACCCGCTGTCGCCGATCAAGTGAACGGTCGCTAACATACGACCAACTTCACCTATCCAGGAGTACCGGAGATGAGCACCCCCACGGCTGACGAAGTCCGCGCCGAAGTCGAAGCTTGGCTCGACGCCAACTGGGACTCCAAACTGAGTGTTCGTGAATGGTGGGCTAAATTGTTGCCGACCGGTTACACCCACCCGATGTTGCCGGAGAACGCGTATGGCAAGGGCTGGGGACGTGATTTGGCAGCTGCGGTGATGGCCACGATGGCCGACCGTGGCGTGATGGGCCCGCCCTCATCGGGCCTCGGATACATGCTGGCAGCGCCCACCATCGCCGCCCATGGCAGCCAAGATCAGATCGACCAATTTCTCCCCGAAATTCTCGACGGAACTGTCGGCTGGTGTCAGCTTTTCTCCGAGCCCGGCGCTGGGTCTGACTTGGCCAGCTTGGGATGCAAGGCCGAGAAGGACGGCGACGAATGGATCATCACTGGCCAGAAGGTCTGGACATCAGGCGGTCAGGTTTCCGACTGGGGAATGTTGATCGCCCGTACCGATCCCGATGCGCCAAAACACAAGGGGATCTCTTGGTTCGCGTTCGACATGAACCAGGCTGGTGTAAGCGTGAGGCCACTCGCCGAAATGACCGGGCGAGCACTCTTCAACGAAGTCTTCATCGATGAGGCGCGCGTCCCAGACGCCAACATTGTGGGCGGCCTCAACAATGGCTGGGCGGTCGCCAACTCCACGCTCATGTTCGAGCGCGCCTCGCTGGGGTCGGCCGGCAAGAAACCCAACACTGCCACGCCCGGCGTCAAGGGTGGAGCTCTCGATCGTCCCGTCACCGATTTCACAGACAAGATCCGCGGCGAGGGCGGCGTCCCCGGCTTGGGAATCAATCTCTGGAAGAGCTTGGTCGAGATCGCTCGCAAGTCGGGCCGGATCACTGATCCGATTCTGCGTCAGCGACTTGTCCACCTCTACAACCTCATCGAAATCAATCGCTTCTCGATGCAGCGTGCCAAGGACCCCAAGCAACGGTCGGGTGCGGAGGGCAACATCGCGAAGTTGACCATGAGCGAGTTGTTCAGGCAGTTCCGCGAAGTTGGGATCGATGTCATCGGTGCCGATGGCATGTTGACGGGTTCCGACGAGAAGTCTTCCGGTGGAATCGTGCCCGAGATCGCGATGTTCTCGCCCGGTCCGGCCATCTACGGCGGCACCGATCAGATACAGCGCAACATCATCGGCGAACGTGTGCTTGGATTGCCCAAGGAGCCGGGATACGTGAAGGGCACTCCCTTCCGGGATCTTCCCAAGAACTGAGAGCATGGCCGACGGAATCGTCTTTATCAGTGACGTTGGCCCAGAACTGATCCCACGCACACATGGCGCCAAGGCCTGTGGGCTCCAATATCTCATGAGGCGTGGCCTAGCGGTGCCAGCGGCGTTCGTCATCGACATTGGAGCGTCAGCTCGGGTTGAGTCGGGAGAACTGGCAGTAGATCTCGGCCATGCCGTCGATCGGCTGATCGCGGGAGCCGGCGACACGAAGCTTGCAGTGAGATCGGGGGCCGAGACGTCGCTGCCGGGGGCACTCGAAACCTGTCTCGGTGTCGATCCAGAATCGGTCGCAGAGGCGGTGGTTTCAGTCGTGGCATCCAGGCGGTCACCCCAAGCGGCGACGATCGCAACCGCCATGGGGCTCGACTCGGTGCCACCAACGGCGGTGGTGGTACAGATCGAGGTGGACGCAGTCGGTGACGATGATTCTGGGGCCGGCGCGGCTCTAAGCCGCAATCCGATAGATGGCACTCTTCATGTGACCGGGTCATATGCGTTTCGAACACGAGGCGATGCCGTGATGGCGGGGCGATCGCCGGTCGAATCATTGGATGGGTTGGGGCGACGCCATCCGGAAATTGTGAGCCGCTTGGTTGCCGATCTAAGAGCACTTGATTCAGACGTTGGCGGGCCGGTAGAGGTCGAGTTCGTTGTTGAGGCGGGACGGCTTTGGTATCTGCAGTTCCGTCAGGTCGATGTTGTTGACCCATCAGAACGTCAGTCGTTGCCCGAAGGTGTGTCGATCGTGGGGTTTGGGCGAGCGGCGTCACCCGGATTGGCGGAGGGCGAGCTCATCACTGATGTGGGGGATGCCCTAGATGCGATAGATGCCGGTCGCCGCGTCGTGCTCGCGCTGGGCACCACGTCGCCTTCCGATGTCGAGGCCGTGACCAAAGCCGCTGGCGTGATAACCGTGGTCGGTGGGCCTGAGTGTCACGCTGCCGTGATCACGAGGGCCGGTGGAGTGCCGGCGGTGGTGTCGGTGGGCGGATTGGTGATTGCCGACGATCACGTGATGATCGGTCGTGTCCGAATCGCTGTTGGCGAGGAGCTGGTAGTCGACGGCACGAACGGGATGATCGGTTCGGCTACGGTCACGCCATGACTCGTCCTTTTAGATTCAGCGTTCAGGCATCGGGGCTCCACACCGCGGCCGAGTTCATCCAGGCTGCTCAGACTGCTGAGAGCCTCGGCTACGTGGCGTTCGGTCCGCCCGACCATTTCGATGGCCAGTTAGCGCCGTTGATTGCCTTGGCGGCCGTGGCCCAAGCCACGTCGACGATCGAGCTTCAACCGCTGGTGTTGGCGAACGACTATCGCCATCCTGTGGTGCTCGCCAAGGAGGCTGCGACTCTGGACCTCCTGTCGGGCGGACGGTTCGTGATGGCGATTGGGGCCGGATGGATGCGCACCGATTACGACAGTGCCGGTATGACTTATGACCGACCGGGCGTGCGAATAGCTCGTCTTGCCGAGTCGATCAAAGTGCTCAAGGGGCTGTTCACAGGAGAGCCTTTCTCCTTCGACGGCGACTACTACCAGCTCTCCGAGATGGTGAACACGCCGATGCCGGTGCGACGACCCCATCCGCCATTCCTCATCGCTGGTGGCGGCCGCAAGATCCTGTCGCTGGCAGCGCGTGAGGCCGACATCGTGGGATTCAATCCTGGGCTTGCCGCCGGAGTTGTCGACGAGCGGATCGCGCCCACCGCGCACGCCGAGGCCACCGATCAAAAGTTGGCTTGGGTACGCGAGGCTGCGGGCGACCGTATGGACCAAATCGAACTCCAGACTTCTGTCTTCTTCGCATCGATCACCGACGATGCTCGGGGCACCGCCGAGTTCATGGCCTCCATGATCGGCGCGACTGCTGAGCAGATGCTCGAATCGCCCCACGCACTCATCGGAACTGTCGACGAATGCGTCGAACGCGTTCGCGGATGGCGTGAGCGATGGGGGATTTCCTACGTGAGTATCCCCGTTGCGTTCATGGAGGAAATGGCGCCGGTGGTGGCCGCCCTCACACCTTGAACGACGGGAACTCCATCACTTCATCGCCTGCTGGAGAATCTTCCCATTTGATGATGTCGATTTCTTCGAATTTGCGACGCAACCATCCGTCGCCGGCATCGAGCAGACCAAGTTTCTTGCAATTGGGAACAATCTTGTTGAACAGCATGCCCTGCAGTTCCTTCTGAATCGGCATGGAAAGCACTGCGTTCATCACCCAATCGGTGTCGACGCCCAGGGCGTCCCACATCTCGACATTGACGGTGCGCCGTCGCATGTGGTCGATCGCCGCGTAACAGAATTCTTGGCGCTCGCGAATCTCACTGGCGTTGAGTCCTGTGTAGACCTCTTTGAGCGACAGAATTCCGAATGCGACGTGACGAGCTTCGTCGGCCATCACATATCTCAACAGATTCGATAGCAACGGTTCCTCGGTGGTTCGCTGCATCATGCCGAAGGCCGACAATGCGAGCCCCTCGATTACCACCTGCATGCCGAGGTAGACAATGTCCCAGCGGCCGTCGGTGAGCACCTCGCTCAGCAACATGTTGAGATCGGGGTTGATGGGGTAGGTGCCTCCGAGCTTGTCGTAGGTGTACCTGGCGAACACCTCCACGTGTCGGGCTTCGTCGACCACCTGAGTGGACGCGTAGTACTTGGCCTCGATCCACGGAACGCTCTCGACCAGACGTGAGGTGCACAGCAACGCACCCTGCTCGCCATGAAGGAACTGGCTCATCACTGCCTTCTGGTTCTCGATGGCGAAACGGAGATACTCCCTGTCGCCCCAGGACGCAATCTTCGAACCCTCCATCTCGGCCAGTTGGTGTACCTGCCACCCGATTGGAAGGCCGTTGGCCTCGGACGCACGGTGGATCTCGCGTTCGGGGTCTACCTCTTGTGTCCAGTCGAGATCCGTGGAGGCGTTCCACTGGTTGGCTTTCGCCTTTTCGTAGAGCTTGTCAAGGCCGTTGCGAGCACGGTCGTAGTTCCATGTGAACGTGGTTTCGAATTCGGCATCGAGTGATGCGCTCGCCTGATCGGTTGTAAGCATGCTTTACAAGGTAAACGAAGGATCCCTGACGAGACAATCGAGTCGCATCACATCGGCTACCAGGAGCCCCCACCCCCACCCCCACCGCCTCCGCCGGCGCTGAATCCGCCGCCGCCCCCACCACCGGAACTCGACGGTTGGGTGTGTGCCGAACGAACGGAACGGCCCAACGATGATCCGAGCGCAACGAACGCGAAATCGTCGACCATGTTGGTTCGCATTGTCGGATCTGCTCGATTGGCGGCGGACACAGCGAGCGTCCATCGGTCGGCCTCGTCGAGAGCTACAGCCCACGCGGTGTACTGGCGAAGCAGGCCGAGCTTCGCGGCCTGCTCAACGTGTTGAGCCTCCGACTCGTGGAGGAATCGCCGAAATGACTCGACTTGTAGCCAGCGAGCGGTGCCGCCGGGGCTGCGAATCAGTAGTTCCCAAGAGTTGATCACAGCGGCCCAGCAGAGGCCGATCAACACTGCACCTGCTGCGACGATCGGGAGCCAGTCGGTGCCTCTGCGATTGGCGAGTGCTGATCCGATTGCGGTGACGGTCAACCCGAGCGCGAGGCCGAAGCCAGCGATAACACGCACCGTTGTGCGGCGTTTGTGGCCTGAGCGGTCCCAAAAGGTCGCGCCTCTCTGCCAGCGGGTGACGTCGTCTTTCATGAGCTGCCAGCCGGATGCGAACTGGGAGTCGTACTCGCCAAGCGAGATGCGTTGCCGGCCGTTGAACATTCGTCGGAGTACTGGCTCTGCTGTGGGGTGTGCCACTACGTCGGTTCGCATGAGCGTGGCGTCGTCCAGTTGCCCCTCGATCTCGATCTCGCCTCTTACTGCCGATTCCAGCAGCCACGCCGCGAGGTGATGATCCTTCACGGTCTCATCGATCAGAACAGCACCCTCGACGGCGCTCATTCCCCTGGGAGATTCGAATTCCGTTGTCGCCAGTTGCCCCAGACGTCTCTCATCGATTCGTTCGGTCGCTGCATCGGGGTTGTCGGGCCCGAACGCGGCGACCGTGGCCCCGCCCGACCAGACCTGCTCGCGGCCGGCACGTCGTACCAAGAAGACGGATATCGCTGCGGCTGCCAGAGCTGCAACGGCGGCGAGCCAGACCGTGTTCCAGACCCCCGTACCAGGATCGGAGGCGGGTCCACTCGGCGGTGCGGGCAGATCGCTGGTGACCGACCCTGCCACAGCATAAACGGTGAGTCCGTCGCCCTGATCGAGCTGGTCGACATGGACAATTCCAACGTCGCCTGGCCCTGATTGAATCGCACATGGCATCGATGACCAAGCTGTGCCTTTAGTGCAGACCATCGATTTTGCACCTGATCCCAGGTCGACATGCAGATCGACATTGGCGATGCCCACGGTCCATTCGTTGCCTACTGCGTCCCAGGCAAAATCGGCACGATTGAGAACAGCTGATCTGTCGAGGGTGTAGTCGATCCGGTAACGATGGCGACCGGAGATCGTCTGGAGGGCGTCGCCGATCTTGATACGCGTCCCAGTGACGAGCGATATGACCTCGTAGGTGTCGGGAGCAGTTGGTGAGACGACCTCGACGCGCGATCCTGGGGCAAGATCGGGGATGTCACGAAAGATCCCGTGACGAATTTGCGGGCCGAAGTCGTAGTCGATTACCTCGGTGACGGCCAGGCCGCTGGGTTGCAACCGAGCGGAGATCCACATTGATGAGATTCGTTCGGTGTCTCCGGCAGCGGCACCGAACCCAGCTACGACCGCGGCGACAAGCACGGCAAGCACTGTGAGCAGGGCTGCGATTCTTCGCTTTTTCAGCACGTGCATGAGGTCTGACAGTATGCCGCCGGGAAGCAGCACGACGGCTTTGATGCGATATGGTCGCACGCCGTGAGTGGTCTTGATGTTGTGCTCTTGCTCGGCGGCGGATTTCTCGCCGGCATCATCAACACGATGGCTGGTGGCGGATCTCTGCTGACCGTGCCGTTGTTGGTGTTGGCCGGCGCACCGGGAAATATTGCCAATGGCTCCAACCGAGTGGGAGTGATCACAGGAGCCCTGAGCGCGGCAGCCACCTTTAGACGACTCGGTGTAGGCGGATTTTCTGGTGTTGGCAAAATATTGGGTCCTGCCGTTGCCGGATCAATAGTCGGGTCGATTGTTGTCAGCGGGCTAGCCGACTCGACCTTTGAGCGTCTGTTCGGAGTCGTGATGATTCCGATCCTTTTCTTGTCGCTGAAGCGACCCAATGTGGAGAAATTGGCCGCCCGTCCGCAGTGGGCGCCATGGGTGACCACCGTCGTTTTCTTCGCGATCGGCGTCTACGGCGGAGCGTTCCAAGCTGGCGTTGGCCTCATGTTCATCGTTGCATTGTCCCGTTCGGGAGTCGATCTGGTGGTGGCCAATCACATCAAGGTCATCACGATCTTTGTATTCACGTCATTCGCGCTACCGGTGTTCATCATCCACAACCAAGTTCATTGGGCCCCGGCGATCGTGTTGGCAGGTGGATTCGGCACGGGTTCATTCACGGGTGCCCACATAACTGTTGCCGGAGGCGAAAGGGTGGTGCGGCCCGTTCTTGTCGTGGCGGTTATCGTTCTTGCAGGTCATCTACTGAGGTTGTA
>JBDNJK010000087.1:0-24609 GCA_041687805.1 Acidimicrobiales bacterium | reverse complement strand
GATTCAACACTTCGGCGCCCCTGTCGGCGAGGACAAGTCTGGTCTCGTCGATGATTTCCGAATCGAGATCCAGCACACCTGCGCGGTCTCATCCACCTACATCCACATCACAGAACTCAACGATGAACTGATGGCCCATGATCCTGGGATCGGGCAGAACGCACGACTCGACGTTCCGGTAGAGGCCGGAGAGATCCTCGGCTGGTTCGTGAAGAACGTGGATTTCAACATCGTCGATCTCGACTACATCACCGACGGCTTAATCAACCCGGCCAGTTATCAGCGTGAACCGTGGAAGATTCACGTGCCCGACACCCTCGACTATTTTCTGCCGGAGATCAGCAAGAAGATCGCTTCGGTGAGTTTGCGGACCACTGATCCACGTGGTGGGGAATTCACCTACGACATCGATGGTCGTCTAGTCGGGAATTGGTTCGAGGAAGGCACCAACGGATACCAAGGGGTCGACGAGAATCGCTACTGGGCCGGGCATCTAGCCATCGCCTACAACCACATCGACCCGTCCATGATCGAGATCTCAATCGGCACCTTTGTCGACCGTGCCGAACAGCTCGCCGTAGCCGGTAATGCGCCAGACCCTGCCACGGTGACGGTCGAGACCGGTGCGGTGATCTATGAGCTGATTAGTTGGGACTATTGGGTTGGGGATGAGAGATGGGACCGCTTCACCTTCGCCGAAGGCATCACCGCGCGACCGGGCGAACAAGTCGTCGGGTCGATGATGGCGCAGATGATCGACGACCGCACGCTGAAGATGGAAACATTCCCGGGGCTGGCAGCAGCGGACATCACAGGGTTCACGCCAGCAGCCAAGATGTTCACCAGGTAATGATCGCGGTGAGACCCCTCATGTCATCAGTGTGCTGTCCGACGAACCACCGATAGGTCGATCAGCGTTTGAGCCAGACCGAATCGGCTGACAGCGGATCGGCCCCATCGGCTAGCTCGACCTCTCCTTCGACCAGCAATTTGTGCAGGTGGGCCAGCACTGAACGCGCCGCAGGCTTGTGGAGTTCGGGCCTCACTCCGGCATAGAGGACCGACACGATTTCGGCGGCGGTCTGAGGGCCGGTGGCGATCTGCTGGCGGATCTGTGTCTCGCGGTCGAGTCGGTGCTGCAGCAGTGTGGCTACATAGGCACGAGGTTCATGAATTGGTGATCCATGGGTGGGGTAGAGCACCCCGTCATCGCGATCGAGGAGCAGCCGCAATGAGCTGAGATAGTCGGCGACGCTTCCGTCGGGTGGAGGAATGATTGTGGTCGACCAGCCCATCACGTGATCGCCAGACAGCACCGCGCCTTCTTCGCGCAGAGCGAAGCAGAGATGGTTGGAGATATGGCCGGGGGTATGCAGCGCCTCGACGGTCCATCCGGCTCCCGTGATCACGTCGCCGTGAGAGAGCGTCTGGTCGGGTGCGAAGTCGATATCGGAGTGATTGGGTTCGTCGGCGGCCTCGGCGGCGCCATTGGCGGGGCCGGGGTCGGCCCCTTCATTGTCAGCCCCGGATGGGTGCGGCCCGAAACCCAGAACACGCGCACCGGTAGCAGCGGCGACTCGCCCGGCACCTGGAGAGTGATCGCCGTGGGTGTGGGTGATCAAAATATGGGACACACTCTCGCCGCGTAGGGCGTGGAGTAGCGCGTCGATGTGGGCGGCGTCGTCGGGGCCGGGATCAACGATTGCAACGGTGCCTCGGCCGATGACATACGTGCCGGTGCCGCGGAACGTGTATTTCGACTCGTTGGCACAGACGATCCGCCGCAGCAGAGGTGAGACTTCGACCATCTCTCCGTGCCGAGGGTCGAATTCGGAGTTGAAGTCGATGGCCACGGGCCGACCCTAATGGTGACGAGTGATAGAGGTGAAGATCAGGTCGCACACTCCGAATCGCCAACCTCCACCTCGTAGGGGCCGGTCTCGCCGTAGTCGACATAAAACGACTTGTCATCCTCGAAACTCGGGAACTTGTCGAGCTCCCGAAGCTCATCAGCGATGGATGACGGTCCGCCGGCACGGTCGAGCCAGGAGCGGAAAGACTCGCCCGCTCGGCGCTCGTTGGAGAATCGCCGCACCACTCGTACGGCGGCTTCGGCGGCGTTCTTGGCCGGCAGACGCAGAGCCTTCTGTCCGAACCAGATTCGTTCTTGACCGACGTAGCCACCCAAGAGCATCTGATACCCCGGCGCCGATCGACCATCAACCCGCCGTTCCGCACCGAAGAATCCGATATCGGCGGTGTGATGGTGCCCACACGAGTTGGGGCAACCAGAGATGTTGATCCGTAACCCACCAACCTCGGCCAGACCTTCCGCCTCGAGACGATCGCCTATGGCTTTGGCCAGACCGCGAGATTGGGTGACGGCCAGATTGCACGTGTCGGCCCCTGGGCACGACACCACATCACGCACCAGTTCCGCTCCCGACACTGCCATACCGATTAGCAACAGCCGTTGGTAGAACTGCGGCAGATCCGACTCGTCGAGCCCTCGGTAGACGACGTTCTGACGGTTGGTGAGCCGCACGTCGGCGTCGAACTCTCGCTGCAGATCAGCCAACGCATGGAATTGAGAGGCGGTGATGTCTCCCAACTGAGCCCAGGCGTAGGCCGAGACCTGGCCGCTGGCGATGCCGCGAACCACGTTGGCGCCAAACCAACGGTCGTAGGGAGATGGCCCGCCGATGCTTACCGGCGTGCCCTGCCCGACTTCGGTGACCGTCGCTCGATTGCCCACGCCGGCAGCGGTGTCGCCCATGACCTCGACCTCGGCCGGCAACCCGCCCGGCCAACTCGATGAGGCCAGTAGAAAGCGACGGGTGGCAAGTATTCGGCGTTTGGTTTCGTCAAATCCGAGTTGGTCGACCACCCACTTCATACGGGCACGAAGTTTGTTGTCGCGGTTGCCGGTCTGATCGAACACTCGCAGTATCGACTCGATCGTAGGTAGCAGTTCCTCTCTCGGAGTGAATTCCTCCAGAGCGAGTGCCGGGTAGGGGGTGGTACCCAACCCGCCGGCTATGTAGATGCGAAATCCCGCCTCTGTGGTGCCGTCTTCGCGGGTGCGATTGGTGGCGATCACCCCAGCGTCGTTGAACATGGCTTGGCCGCAATCGGTGTCGCATCCCGAGAAGTTGATTTTGAACTTGCGCGGAAGTCGCTGCCCCAAGGGGTTGCGTACAAAGTGGCGGTACGCCGCCTCGGCCCATGGGGTGATGTCGAGATTCTCGTGGGGGCATGCACCCGCAAGATGACAGCCCTGCACGTTGCGGATCGTGTCGCCGCAGGCTTCGCGCGTGGTGAGGCCGACCGATGCCAGGTGTTGCATCACGTCGGGGATCTGATCGAGTTGCACGTAGTGGAACTGCAAATTCTGGCGGGTGGTTATGTGGCCCCAGCCGCGGCTGTATCGCTCGACGAGGAAACCGATCATGTCGAGTTGGTCGGGGGTCATCGACCCGTATGGGACCTTCACCCGCACCATCTGGTTGGTGCCGCCTTGGCGCTGGCCGTAGATGCCGTTGGTGAGTCGGAAAACGCGAAACACGTCATCATCGATCTCGCCCGCCAAGTGGCTGGCAAGGACATCGCGAAACTTGTCTATGTCGGCCTGCATCTCGGGGTCGACAGGCAGCGACTGGATCTGAGGTGGCTCGAGAAGGGTCATCGTATGGAGCTTTCGGAGTTGGAGACCAGGGCGGTATCGACCGTGGGGGAGAGGACTGACTGAGCAGCAACCGGACCCACGACGATCGTGGCGGGGTTGGCAATATCGAGGTCGGGCAGGTCGGCGATGGTCGTGCGTTCAACGGTTTGCGCAAGGGTGGTTGCGGCGTGGATGACCGCAACCGGCATACCCGGACGCATCCCGGCGAGAAGCAACCGCTCGCTGATGAGTCGTCGCCGCGCCGCTCCCATCAAGATGACCAAGGTGGTGCCGGTGTTGGCCAGTGCGTCCCAGTCGAGCCACTGATCTGTCGACGGGTCTTGGTGTGCGGTGATCACGGTGAATCCACTGCTCACCCCACGCATGGTCACCGGCACTCCGGCAAAGGCAGGCGCGGCAATTGCCGAAGTGATGCCGGGCACTTCGTCGACCTCGACACCGGCTTCGACGAGGGCCTGAGCTTCTTCGCCGCCTCGACCGAACACGAAAGGATCTCCGCCCTTCAGTCGCACTACGGTGTCGAATCGTCGGGCACAGTCAATAAGCAGCTGGTTGATCCTGTCTTGGGAGTCGACGGGAGCGCCTGGGCGTTTTCCAACATCGATCAGCTCGCACCGACTGGCGGTGAGGTCCAAAACGCGGCGGTCTATCAGCCGGTCGTGTACGACCACATCGGCTTCGATCAGGAGATTCGCGGCTCTGATGGTGAGAAGGTCTGGATCACCGGGGCCGGCGCCCACGAGATGAACGGTCATTTCACTGCGACCTTTGTGATGTCGGTGAGACCAAGATGATGTCGCAGCAGCGCGCGCGCGTCGTCGGCTTGATCGCTGCGCACCAGATCTATCAATCCGGCATCGAGCGCGGCCGACCACCCCGCTGATTCGCTGGATCCGAATTCGTTGCGCACCTGGCGACGAAGATCGGCAAGCAACTCGAGCGTCTCTTCATATCCCACCGAGATCTCTCGCTGATAGCGACGACAAAGCCATCCGGCGAGGGCAGGGCTTCGCCCCGACGTGGAAATGGCGATGTTGAGATCGCCCTGGCTGGCGACGGCCGGAAGCGTGAAAGTGCAGTTGTCGGGGTCGTCGGCCGAGTTGACCCAAATGCCCGATCGGTCGCCGTCGGTGGCCACTTGGCGGTCGACCTCGGTGTGGCCGGTGGCGGTGAATGCCAGGCGGTAGGAGGCCACTTCCCCTCTTTGATACGGCCGGGCGAACCATCTGACGGCTGGGTCCTCGGATATTTCGGGTACGGCTTCGGGTGCCACAACTGTGACTTCAGCGCCCGCTCGAAGCAGACCAGCGACTTTGCGAGCCGCAACTGGGCCGCCGCCCACGACCAGCACGGGTCGGGCGGATACGGTGAGGTTTACCGGGTAGGAGGAGGCCATCAGTGGATTCCGCACTCGGTCTTTGTCGAGCCGGTCCACCGTCCGGCTCGCTTGATGTCGACTGGCGTCGATGCGGTGTCGTCGAACTCGCTCACCGGGTCTGTGCATGGCCAACATCCGAGGGATGGGTAACCCTCGAACGCCAGCGGGTTGATGATCACGTCATTGGCGAGGATGTATTCGTCGAGTCGATTTGATGACCATGCGGCCAGCGGGTTGATCTTCACCAGACCTCGTCGGTCGAGACCGACAATCGGCGTGTCGGCCCGCTCGGCGCTGTCGTCGCGGCGCAGGCCCGACATCCACGCGTCGGAGTTGGCGGTGAGGTGGCGATCGAGCGGGATGACCTTGCGACCGGAGCAGCAACTGTCGACCCCCGTCGCCCAGAGATCCGATGTGAGATGGCTGGGTCGCAACACCGTCAGGTTGAGCGAATAGCGCGCCAACGCTTTCTTCATGGTGTCGAGAGTCTCCGAAAAGTGGAAACCGGTGTCGATGAAGACGACCTCGATATCTGGATCAACTTTCGTCGCGAAATCGATCAAAAGAGTGTCGGCGAAGGAGGCCGTGAGACATAGGTGCGTTGGGAACTCGTCGACTGCCCACTCGATCACCTCACGAGGATCCGCACCCTCGAACTGGCTGCTCCAGGTGTCGATGTCGGCATGAGAGTGACGCCGCCGGCCCGGTGGAGCAACTGGAGTCTCCGCGATCGAGCGAGGAGTCGTTGCGGAGATAGTCATCTGTGTCTCCCGGATTTCCGATGGTTGGGCTAAACCTGATCAAAGTGATCGGGATTAGCATTGGGCTGCAAGCTAGCGACGCCCTTTGCCCGGGACAACCTAAAGATGACTATTTTAGTCGGGTATTAGTACGTACCTTTCTGCCCGCCCCGCGCATCATGGAAAATCCTCCACATGATGAACGACACGGCGACGATCAAGAGGCCAAGAATGCTGAGTTGCGCCCATCCGCCCCGGTCGCCCGACTGTTGGGGCCGGGGCCCGGCATCGGGCGAACCGATGCTATGGCCGGCATCGTCGGGCACGGCTCCGGCGAGTTCGACACCGTCAGCCGCCGCAATGTCTACCAATCCCAGTGTCGCTGGAGACGAGACCATGGCGGTAAGAGCGATCATCGCGATGGCGACAGATCGGCGGATCATCATGTGATATCTCCCTTGAGGGCCGCCAAGATCGGCCGGATCTTGGCGCCAGTTGGAACCTGATATGAAACCGAGACTATCTCGACTCGTTCGCGTCAACGCGAGCATCACCACCATGGGCCCGGCAGTTGCCTTCGGCTCTGATCGATCCTTGAATGGCAACAGCGGAGCACCGGCGACGTACGCTCCCCGGAATGAATTCCAGCCCAACCGCCGATGATCTGGCCGCCCAGATCCGCTCGTTGGCTGCTTCGCTTCACCGTCTGCAGCCCGACGACCAATCACTGGCGGCCGCTATGGACCACCTCGTGAAAGCCAGCGAATTGGTCGACACTGGTTCTCCAAGACTTCGCTGGTACGAGCGACTGGGCGCCGACACGACCACGACCCGCAATCGCGACCTGTCGCCATTCAGCGGCCGCCTCAATGCCATGGCACCGCCAATGACTTTCGAGGAGGGCGAAGCCGACGACGATGCACCTGCAATGCTCGGTCGGGTCAGGATCAACCGGCTGAGAGAAGGGCCACCGCACACCGTCCACGGAGGAGTCATTGCTGGCCTGTTCGATGAGATTCTCGGTGCGGGACAGAGTCTCGCTGGCCGATTGGGTGGTGTAACGGGGCGGCTCACCGTGCGCTACCGGAAGCCGACCCCCCTCGATCAAGACCTGACGTTTCGGTCATGGGTACATGAGGATCGAAGCCGCCGATTGGTGATGCGGGCAGATTGCAAAGTTGGCGCCACCCTCACCGCCGAGGCCGAGGCCGTATTCGTGAGAGTCGACTTCGCGGCCATGGAGCGCACGATGCGGGAGGCCCAATGACGGCCGAAAACACATCGCCGACTGCCGGTGCTGCGTCCACCAATCCGCTGATGGATCTGCTCACCGCAACTCGTCGACGTCCGGTCGATCCCCACGACGTACGTCCCATGATCTTGTTCCTGTGCACCGGTAACGCCGCCAGGTCGGTCATGGCAGCGGCGATGATGAGGGCGTTGCTTGGCAGCGATTCGCCCTTCATTGTGTGGAGCGGAGGCACACACGTACTGCCTGGCCAACCGATGAGCGTTCGAACCCGTCGTGCTCTCGAGAGACATGGCCTCAAAGACCCTTGGCATCGCAGCCACCAGATGACCGAAGCTGACGTCGAGAGGGCGAGCTTGATAGTGGCGATGGAGCCGATGCATGTTGCGTGGATGCAGCGGACCTATCAGCAGGGGGTCGTGATCACCGGCAGCCTGCCGCGGCTGGCGAAGAATTTTCCGCGTGTCTCAGCAGCAGTGTCAAAGAATTCCGTCGGTCGAGAATCGTTCGATGCCAGGGTGGCATCGATGGATCTTGGCGCTGGGCAACCTGACGTCTGGGCCGAGTGGGAAGAGATCATCGACCCGGCTTCGGGCGAGCAGGCCGACTTCGATGAGTGCAGTGACGCGATCGACGTACTGATCCGCGAACTCCACGCAGCCATTCTCTGAGGTCGATCAATGAAGATGCGGGCTCATAGATATCAAGCGACGCTTCTGGTCATTGCCGTGGGGATCATCGGCTTGACGTTTGGGGTGTTGGCCGATGCGGCCGGGCTATCGCTGCCCAAGGTTGCGGCGATGTCTGCGCTCGTATTCACAGGTGCGTCGCAATTTGCGGCGGTGGGCGTGATCGCCGGTGGGGGATCTGGGGCCGCGGCCCTCGGATCGGCGATGTTGCTAGCGGCCCGAAACATTCTCTACGGCCCGGTGGTCGCCAGGGCCGTGCCCGACTCTGTTGCCGGGCGTCTGGTCGCCTCACATTTCGTGATCGATGAGACAACGGCAATGTCTTCGATGCAAGACAACACCGAAGATGCAACCGATGCGTTCTGGTTCACGGGCATCGCCCTTTGGACACTTTGGTTGGTTGGGTCGATGGCAGGTGCAGCGATTGGCTCGGTGATAGGAAACCCTGAATCACTTGGCCTCGACGCGGCCTTCCCGGCATCGTTTGTCGCCATGATCGCGCCTCACATGCGCACCGCCCCAGCCCGGTTCGTGGCACTTTGCGGCGCCGGATTGGCGATTGCGATGATCCCGCTCACTCCGGCAGGAGTGCCGTTGCTAGTGGCCGCATTGGCGGTAGTGCCGGGCGCCGAAATGGCGAGGCGTCGATCTTTCATGGCCGGCGACGAGGCAGGCGCGTCATGAGTTGGACTGTGATCGCTCTGATGATTGCCGGCTCTTACGGTTTCAAGGCCCTCGGCGTGTTCGGACTGGCGGGTGACGGATCGAACCGCGTGGCCAAGCGAGCGCAGCCGCTCACTGCGTTGATACCAGCGGCACTCTTCTCGGCCATCATCGTCGTGCAGACGTTCGGCAATGAACGCTCGGTAATCATCGACGCTCGACTCGTCGGGTTGGTCGTGGCGATAGTGGCCGTGAGGTTCAAGGCGCCGTTCATAGTCGTGGTGGTGGCCGCCATGATCGCGACCGCTGTCGTTCGCGCCGCGGGAGGCTGAGCGTCACTGGGCCGGTTGTCTGGCAGACTTCGAGTGATGTCGACAAGTGAGCTGAGCGAACCCCCGGCCGAAAGCCCCATCTCGAGATTTGTTGTCTCCGGTGGTGCGCCGCTCCAGGGCAACATTCGGGTTGGTGGCGCCAAGAACTCGGCCCTCAAGTTGATGGCTGCAGCTTTGCTCGCCGAGGGCCGCTATCGGCTGTGCAACGTGCCCCGCATCACCGATGTGGCGTTGATGTCAGAGGTGTTGCGGGCCACCGGATGCTCAGTGCATTGGGAGTCCTCAGACCCCTCACCTGAGCTCGTCATAGATGTCCCGTCGCGGATCGAGCCGGTAGCGCCTTACGAACTGGTGGAGAAGTTCCGAGCGTCGATAGTTGTATTGGGTCCGCTCCTCGCCCGATGCGGTGAGGCTCGGGTAGCGCTCCCCGGTGGCGACGATTTCGGGCCACGTCCGATCGATATGCACATGCGCGGCCTGGGCGAACTCGGTGCTCAGTTCGAAATGGCCCACGGATACATTCATGGCAGTGCTGCGAAGTTGGTTGGTTCGAGAATCCTCCTCGAGTTCCCCAGCGTCGGAGCCACAGAAAACATTCTCATGGCGTCTGTGCTGGCCGAGGGGGTCACTGTCATCGACAATGCCGCCCGTGAGCCTGAGATCGCAGATCTGTGCGAACTGCTCAACAAGATGGGAGCCGACATCGTCGGGGCGGGTTCGCCCACGCTCACCATTGAGGGCGTCGGCGAGATGCATTCGGCCGACCACTGCGTCATTCCGGATCGCATCGAAGCGGCGACTTATCTCGCTGCCGTTGGTATCACCGGCGGTGAGATCACGATCGAGGGTGCTCGTCACGACCACATGGCGATGCTGTGCCGGAAGTTGGGCGACATGGGCATGCGAATCTCGCCAGACTCCAACGGATTGTGGGCTCTGGCTCCGGAAACGCTGCGTTCGGCTGATTGTCCGACGCTGCCATACCCGGGCCTTGCCACCGACTTCATGCCGTTCCTTGTGGCCATGCTGGCGACGTCAGCCGGCGTGGGGATCGTCACAGAAAATCTCTTCGCTGGTCGATTCCGTTATGTGGATGAGCTGCGACGGATGGGTGCAGATATCACAACCGACACCCATCACGCCGTTGTTCGAGGTGTCGATCAGTTGTCGGGTGCCCCGGTCAAGGCCCACGACATCAGGGCTGGCGCGGCTCTTGTGGTTGCAGGTCTCGGGGCCGACGGATCAACGATCGTCACCGACGCACATCATGTTGCGAGGGGCTACGACGATCTGGCCGGCAAGTTGCGGGGCATAGGAGCCGATATCACCGCTGAGTGACGCTTGCGAGCCGACTCAATCGTGTGCTGAAGTTGTCTTGGTTACCGATCGCGATCGATCTCTCGCGCCCGTCGCTTCGCCACGAGCAGTAGCGCTCCAAATATGGTCACGGGTGCACCGACGAGGATCAGTTCGTCCCATCCACCTTGATGGGCGAATATCACCGCTGTCAGTTGCGCCATCCAGCTCATGTAGGAAATGTTACGTCTGGAATGCGATAGGTCGGGGCGGCGTTGGGTCGAACACCTGCGACAATGGCAGCCAGGGACAATAAGTTCCACGAATCGGAGTTGAAATTGCGGGAGAAGGTCGAAAAGGCGATCGCTGTCATCAGGCCGGCCATCCAGGCCGACGAGGGCGACATTGCTTTGATCGACGTCGACGAGGCCTCCGGAGTTGTCACCGTCGAACTCCAAGGAGCTTGTGTCACCTGCCCAGCCTCCACACAGACGCTCAAGGCCGGAATCGAGCGAATCATGATCGACCGCGTCGAAGGTGTCACCTCCGTTGTCGACGTCAACTCAGTCGGCATGAGCGAGAGCGCCGTCAGCCTTTGAGGTTGCAGGCGTTGTGGATCACGCCGACATGCGAATATGCCTGCGGGTGGTTGCCTAGTGCCCGCCGTGTCACGGGATCGTATTCCTCGGCCATCAGGCCGGTGGGCCCGCTGAGCCCAACCAACTGATCGAACAAATCTCTCGCGCCGATCTTGTCGCCAATGAGAATTTTCGAATCGATCAGCCACGAGGTCATGAAATTGAACCCGCCTTCGTCGCCGGGCAGGCCATCGTCGCGCTTGTATCGGTAGACGGTGGGCCCGTCACGAAGCCATGTCTCCACAGCTGCGACAGTGGACTTGAAGCGCGGATCATCAGGGGTGAGCAGACCCGACAGGCCGATCATCAGCACCGATGCATCAAGGTCTGTGCCGTCGTAGGCCGCGGTGTATGCGCCGACTTCTTCCTTCCATCCGTTGGACAGGATGTCGGCCGCGATCCGGTCTCGGAATATTTGCCATTCTGGGCGTTGTTGGCCGAATACGTTCTCGGCAACATCCACGGCTCGGTCGACAGTGACCCAGCACATGATCTTCGAATACACATGGTGGCGTGGCGCGGCCCGAATCTCCCAGATGCCCTGATCGGGTTCCGTCCAGCGCTTGTCAACTACGCCTACCAGGTCTTCTACCAAGCGCCAGTGCCGGGCCGAAAGTGGGGCGTCGACCTCGCCGAGCAGGTGGATCAACTCGATTACCGGGCCGAATACATCGAGCTGGACTTGGTGGTCGGCAGCGTTGCCGACACGCACCGGCCGGGAGCCGGCGTATCCGGCCAATTCCTCGATCGTGGCCTCTGGCGGAAGCTTCTGGCCGTTGACCGTGTAGAGGGGAGCCAATCGCTCCGATCCGCTTTCGCTCGTCTCGATGACTTGGAGCAGCCAATCAAGCAGATCCATGGCCTCATCGGTTGACCCCAGCCGAACCAGAGCACCAGCCGCCAGAGACGCATCTCGAATCCAGCAGTATCGGTAGTCCCAGTTGCGCACGCCTCCCAAAAACTCCGGCAGGCTGGTGGTGGGGGCGGCGAGAATCGCACCGGTGGGGCCGTGACACAGAGCCTTGAGGGTGAGAGCGGACCGCTTGACGAGATCGCCGAATTTGGCCGGCACGTCGAGCTGTTCGGCCCAGTCGGTCCAGTAGGTGGAAGTTGATGCTCTTCTGCTGGGTTCATCGCTGCGGTCGGGCCGCATCGACGCCGTGCCGCATCGGAGTTCGAGAGTGATCGGCCCAGCAGTGAGCTCGACATCGGCCCATGCAGTTTGGTGAATGCCGGCATCTTCGATGTGCCACTCGACTCCAGGTGATCGAAGCACCACAAGGTCGGCCGCGTTGACTACCTCCAAGCCACCTTCGCGAACTTCCAGTTGCGTCGGGAAACGGCCGAAATCGAGCCGCGGCGCAAACTCGATACGGGCGAAGCCGTCTCCGTCGATCACTCGTACGAGATCGGTTCGCCCCGATATGCGATCCGGGCGACCATCGGAACAGTCGAGGTAATCAGTGACCGTCATCGACGGCCAAGTGGTGCGCAGGATCAGCGAGTCATCGAGGTAAGTCTGGACCGGCTTGGTCGAAGTCCCGATCGCCGAGACAGAGAAATGCCCGGCGTTGGGGCCGCCGACGAGCTCGGCGAAGATCGCCGATGAATCGACCCGCGGCACGCACATCCAAGAGACTCGGGCGTCTGGGGTCACCAGCGCCACAGTGCGCTGGTCGGACAACATCGAATGGGCTTCAATTGGCGTGATCCCGGCTCCCGCGAGCCAGTCGGATCGGCGGGCACACAAGGCAGCAAGCAACACGGCAACTTCATCTGGCGACTCGACGTTGAACGGCGCGATCGATTCACCCTCACCCACCTTCACCCCTAGATCTGGGCCATGGAGGGTGGCGAAGGCGTCCTCATCGGTGATGTCGTCGCCGAGGAACATCACGGCGTTCGCACCAACCGAGGCGCGAACCGTTGTAAGTGCCTCGCCTTTGTTGGTGGTGATCAACAGCAGTTCGCAGACCTTCTTGCCGTGGCGGACTGTGATATCGCCAAGATGCGCGGCAACAGCGGCCACTTCGGCCATGAGAGCAGCGACTTGATCGTCCTGGACACGTCGGTAGTGAACGGCCACCGACGTGGGCTTCTTCTCGAGCGTGACACCCTCGAAATCGTTGGACACAATCTGAAGTTCGGAAACGAGCTTGCGCCTGTGTTCGCGCAGCTCGGGCGCAAGGTCGAGCGCGAAATCGATGTCGAATTCAGATCCGTGGGAACCGACCAGATGAATCTCGATCGGCAGGCGCGACAACGCCGCCAGATCACGAAGCGATCGCCCTGAGATCACGGCCACGTGGGTATGGGGAAGATTTGCCAGGTTGCGAAGGGCCACTGCTGTCTCGCGCAGCGGAAGTGCCTTCATGGGATCGTCGACGATTGGGGCGACCGTGCCGTCATAGTCGCAGGCCACCAAGAGTATTGGGGTGCGGGCCATCCGGTCAATTTGATCATCGAGTTGCGAAGAACGTTCCACGGGAGGAGAAGCTACATGCGGATTGATGGTTCACGGTGCGACCGCGCCATCGGTTGAGGGGGTTGACACAGGTACGGTCTCCTCCGTGTCAGACGCAAACGACGAATCAGACTTCACAAGTTGCTATCGGCACGAGCACCGCCGCGGTGCAGTGAAATGCCAGCGTTGCGGTCGCCCGATCTGCACGGAGTGCATGAATCAGGCATCCGTGGGGTTTCACTGCCCCGAGTGTTTTCACGGCGGCGCCCAGAAAATCATCCGAGGACCGGTGGCGTTCGACCCGATGGCCACCAAGGTATTGATCGGGCTGAGCCTCGTCGGGATGCTTGTGTCGATCTATATGGGTGGGACCTTGTTTCGCCTTGGCAGCGATGCGTTGCGCGATGGTTCACTCTTCGCTTTCAAGACCGATGTCCAGGGCGGTCGACTGGTGGGCCTCGGCGTCGACCAGGGCGAGTACTACCGACTGATCACCTCGGCGTTCCTTCACGATGGACTCATGCACATCGGTTTCAACATGTTTGCGTTGTGGATTCTCGGGCCCCAACTCGAGCGACTGCTGGGGCGGCCCCGATTTGTTGTCCTCTACTTCGTTTCGCTGCTCGGGGGCTCGTTCGGCGTGCTTCTTGTAAGCCCCAACTCGCCGACCATCGGAGCATCGGGAGCCGTGTTCGGACTGTTCGGCGCGATCATGGTCGTGCAACGCAAGTCCGGCGCCAGTATCTGGCAATCGGGCCTTGGCGCAGTTCTGCTGATCAACCTTGCTTTCACGTTTCTTGTTCCGGGTGTGTCGATCGGCGGCCATCTCGGCGGTCTTGTTGCTGGAGCGTTGGTGGCGCTGCTCTACATTTCGGTCGTCAAGGCCAGGCAGCCTGAATGGATGGCATACCTCGGATCGTTACTGCTCTCCGCAGCGTTGGTGGCAGGCTCGATCTGGGCCGCCGCCCAGTGGGCCAACCCAATATTCTGATCGGGTTACTTCGCCAGTAGGTAGGTGCTGACGTGGAGGTCGCCGGTCGGGTCAAAGGGTTCACCCTGCCAGCCGCCATGACGGCTTTCGAGCACGAAGCCGGCTCCAGCCACCAAGTCATCAAGCTGTGGGGGAGTCAGGTAACGCAACATCCACGGTCGCATCCGAACACCCGATGAGCTGATTTCTATGTGCTGTCCTGTGATCCGCTGAGAGTCGGGGTCGTGCTTCGAGACGGTGAGGACGGCGGAATTGAGAGTGATGTCTCGTACCGATGTGCCATCGTCGGCGAGGCCATCCGCCGGGGGAACGAATCCTTCGATCACGAGGCGCCCGCCTCTACAGACCACGTCGGCCAGCCTGGTGACGCACTGCTGCTGGGCGTCGACCGTGGTCAGATTGAAGAATGTGTTGAACGCTGCGAAGGCCACCGTAAAGAGGTTGGAGCCAAACGGCAGCTCTGCCATATCGCCGACGACAGTTGTGACGGCATCCGCTCCGGGCTTTGACGCGAGTCGGTCGATCATCGATCGGGAGCTGTCAATGCCAACAATCTCGACTCCAGCTTTCGCCAAAGGCAGCGCCAGTCGGCCAGTTCCGACACCCAACTCGAGCACAGCTCCGCCTTTTGCGAGTGTGGAAATCTTGGCGACAGTGGCGTCGATGTCGCTCACGTCGCGGTACCAATCGTCGTAGACATCGGCGAAACTCTCGCCGTAGGTGTCGGGTCTGTAGCCGTGCATTACCGACAGTGTGCCGCGCAATGGAGGAATGTTCGGCTCACTGACCGTTGTGTCGAACTACGACAGATGGCCGTGACTCCGGTCGCCCGTAGGCTGCTGAGGTGACTGGCAACGAGATATACCTCGATCACGCGGCGAGCGCGCCGCTTCGATCCGCGGCGCGAGACGCCTGGATTGCCACATCAGCGGTTCATCATGCCAACCCAACCGGAGCACACAAAGCGGCCCGTGACGCTCGCCGAGCGCTTGACGATGCTCGCGATGTTATAGCTGCAGCGATCGGGTGCCGGCCGTCCGAGGTGGTGTTCACCAGCGGTGGTTCAGAGGCAGACAACTTTGCCGTTCGTGGTGCGTTGCGGACGCGTGGCGGCATGGCTGTATGCAGCGCCGGCGAGCACCACGCTGTCTTGGAGCCGGTCGAACATGCCGGCGGACTCACATTCGGTCTGAGAGCCGATGGCACCCCCGACCTCGACGATCTCACAGCAGTTCTCGACCACACCGAAGACGTTTCGATTGTGTCGGTAATGGCTGTCAACAACGAGACCGGTGTAATTTCGCCGCTTCGTGACATCGCTCGACTGGTCCACGACCACGCTCCTCAAGCACTGCTTCACACCGATGCGGTTCAGGCTGTTCAGTGGCTCGACCTTGCCGAGGTCGCGGCCGACTTCGATCTCGTGTCGATCACCGGCCACAAAATTGGTGGTCCGGTGGGCACGGGTGCTCTGATCATGCGCGATGGTCTCGAACTTGATGCGCTGATTCTCGGCGGTGGACAGGAGCGCGGCCGTCGCGCCGGCACGCCTGATGTGGCCGGGGCTGTGGCCTTCGCTGCGGCGGCCGAGGCGACCGTGAGGGATCGCACTGCCGACGCTGCCCGCATCATTGGACTCCGTGACTCGCTCATCGATGGTCTCGTCTCGGCCATGGGCGATCGCGTTGTGGTCACCGCGGCTCCAGACGGCACCCGCGACCATATGGTCGCCGGTATCGCCCATATTTGTCTGCGCGATGTTGAGGCTGAGGCGCTGTTGTTCCTGCTCGACTCGGAGGGGCTACGGGCATCGGCTGCCTCATCATGCGCGGCAGGAGCGCAGGAGCCATCGCATGTTCTCGCCTCTATGGGTGTGCCGCGTGGTCTTGCCGTCGGGTCCTTGCGTCTGTCGCTGGGCCCATCGTCGAACGAAGACGACGTTGTCGCCGCCCTCCGGATCATCCCGTCCGCAGTCGACCGCCTGACCAGATTCGGCGGTGGCTGATATGGGTGGAGCGCCGGTGATGGTCGCAATGTCGGGCGGGGTTGATTCGTCGGTGGCAGCTGCTCTGCTCATGGATGCCGGGCATGAAGTTGTCGCCGTCACAATGAAATTGTGGGGCGGCGAAAGCGACACTGGCTGTTGCGCGGTGAGCGATGTCGACGATGCTCGACGCGTCGCGGATCGGCTCGGGATCGAACACCACGTATTCAACTTCGGTGACGAATTCGAACGTGACGTCGTGGCCCCGTATGCCGCTGATCACGCGGCTGGCCGTACCCCCAACCCGTGTATCGAGTGCAACCGGCATCTCAAATTCGATCGGCTGTTACATAGGGCTGAGGCCCTCGGCTTCGATCGGATCGCCACCGGACACCACGCTCGTATTGTCGACACTCCAGCAGGCCCCAGGCTGGCCCGCGGCGCCGATCCTGCCAAGGATCAGTCGTACGTGCTCCATGTGATCGAACCCGACATTCTGTCGAGACTTCTGCTTCCGGTCGGTGCCATGACCAAGGCAGACGTTCGACGAATCGCCGCGAATCTTGGGCTCCGAACCGCTTTCAAGCCCGAGAGCCAGGACGTCTGTTTCATCACCAACAAGCACGGCCGCGAGGCGTTTCTCGGTGATCGTATTGCTTTGAGGCCGGGCCGAGTCCTCGACGCGGCCGGCAAGCAGGTTGGTGCGGTCGACGCCGTGGAGTTGGTCACCATTGGGCAGCGCAAGGGTCTTGGAATGGCCGGCGGAACCGATCCCCACTATGTGATTGCTGTTGATCCGGACACCGCGGTCGTCACGGTTGGTCCCCGTCAGATGCTCGAGGCGCCAGAAACGGTTCTCGAATCATGGAGGTGGGTCGGGGACTCGATTGATGGCCCGGTAGATGTCCAGTGCTCGGCTCATGGTCTCGCCGTTCCAGCACGAATCGACACCGCATCCATGAAAGTCGAATGGCAGGCGGCTCACCGTCTGATCGCTCCTGGCCAGAGTGTGGTGGCCTACGTGGACGATGTGGTTGTTGGCGGAGGAATCGCCGGGCGTTAGCTCGTCGGTGAGTCAGACGTCGCTTGTGTTGGTAAGCGTTTGTGCGAACCGATCCAACTCTGCCCGGTTGATTCCGGAAGGAGTGCGGAGTCTGAAGGGCGCATCGGCGACGAGTTCGGAGAAATAGTTGTCGGCCCATGCGGCAGCGGATCGGGATCTGATCAACATGCCTGCGCCGGGGCGCTCCCAGCGGCGATGGTCGTGGCTCACAAGCAAGCTGCGATTCGAGATGATCAACGTCGACATGACCAGCGGCAGGCTGTAGGGGTATGCGAAAATTTCGACGTTCGGTCCGTCGATGGAATCGACCATCTCGGTGATGGATTCCAGCCGATCAAGGTTGTGTGCGCTCACGACCACGTTGGTTGTCCATCCCTCTTGGGAGCGTCTGACCAGAGCGGATCTGAACTCCTTCACCTTTGTGGTCAGTTCGGCGGCAAACGTAGGGTCGTGATCGAGCGGGTCGCGCCCATGACGATCCATGTGCAGCGCGGCATATTTGATGACCTTGTCCCTGGCAGATGTTGGTTCGATCTGGAGTTCGGCAGTTGCGGAGTCGAACACGGCGGCCGGGTTGTCGAGGATGCCCAGCCCGGCGGTGAGGTGGGCGGTGTCTGCTCCTGGCGCCAGCGGCTGACGGTGGATCGCTCCACATGGAGTCGCCTTGCCACACTCGACAAGAAGCGCCCGCCGTGCGCGGCATTGAGTCGGTCGAGGCCCTCGGCGACCACCGTTTTGAGTTGCGCATCCGGTCCGATCTGGCTCACTATCCCAAGTGTTGCATGGCATGCATCAATTTGCACAACCGCGTGCGTCGAAGAATTCGGAAAGATGCACCAGTGAGCGGTGGTCCCTCATCTCCGCTGGAGTCAGTCGGCGATCTCGGCTCCGGCGGTGGTTGGCACTGATACGGCGACTGATCGGCGCTGGTTCGTCAGCCGATATTGAATCCTCGGCGCGCCGCGGTCTCAAGCACGGCGGCCGGACGACTCGGTGACACCAGCAGCGAATCGACCGGACTCTCCTTGGCACTTCCTCGTCCAACCACCACCGGCAGCCCAATGGGTTCCACAAAGCTCATGTTGAGCGCCAAGCCCAGCGCCTTGGAGGTGATGTCAGTGGAGATGGCGTCCATGCGGGCCGGGCCAAACGCCGAGATCTCGTGGACTTTGAACAAGACTGGCTCGGCCAAGTTGACAAGGTCGTGGATCACAATGCCGTTGGGTACGAAAACCAGGAACCGGCTCGTGAGCCGACTCATGGCCCGGTAACCGATCAATGCCACTGGAAGCCCGATCGCAACTGCGACGACCCCGATGATCCATTTGTGGTCAGCCAGCAGAAGCGGCCCGGTCGAGACGGCGGCGACGGTGAGTGCCCACGCCGGAGCTAGCAGGAACAACAGGACTTGGCCCGGGGGCCTGAGCGGATAGCGCTGCTCGTCTCCGTAGCTGGCCGCGTCGATGAAGCGTTCCCCGACCACCGGAAGGAGGGGTACGAGCGCCGCAGCGATTGCCGATGCCACGCCGACGACGACCAACGCGCTGGAATCGGTGTCGGCGGCGGCCCACAGCGCGGCAGGCAGAATCGCTGGGGCGCCGATGCGGCCCAGCGTGATGGTGAGCGGCCTGGGAATCGCGAAGATGACCAAGATCGCGGCCCATGACAGCCATGCCATCCACGACACTGCCGTTCGGAAGTCGCCATTGGAGGAACTCAGAGCGTCCCCGATGAGGGCGCCGGCGGTGAATGGTTGAATCGCCCATACGAACGCAGGACCAAACACGGGGAGCAAATCGAAGACGCGCTGGAAACGTCGTTGTGCTCGACTGTCGGCGGTGCTCGATGTCACGGCCGATCACGGTAGCGGCGGTTTGGACCGCATCTCACAGATTCATCGTGGCGCACCCATTGAGTAGTATCAGAACCACATGGCCACGAAATCACAACCGCAGAGTTCGACCCCTGAGGAGGCGTTGTCCGATGCCGAACGTCGGCTGGCGGCGCTGAAATCCTCGATTGCATATCACGCTGAGCGCTACTACGAGCTCGACCAGCCAGAGATCCCCGACGCCGGCTACGACGCGATGCTCCGCGAGTTGATCGACATCGAGACAGCCAACCCTCAGCTGATCACGCCAGAGTCCCCCACCCAGTCGATCGGTGGTCCGCGCAACGAGGCGTTCTCTCCGGTTGTCCACGAGATGGCGATGATGTCGCTCCACAACGCGTTCAGCCTCGATGAGCTGAGGGCGTGGAGCCAAAGAGCCGTTCGTCGCCTCGAAGATCGGCCGGTACCTGCCTATGCCACCGAGCTGAAATTCGACGGCCTCGCAATATCGCTACGTTACGAGGACGGAGTTCTCGTGCAAGGTGCCACCAGAGGCAACGGTCGGGTGGGGGAAGACGTCACACGAAACGTCATGACCATCTCCGACATCCCACACCGGCTCCCGCCAGGGGCGCCGCGCGTGTTGGAGGTGCGAGGCGAGGTCTACATGAGGTTGTCCTCGTTCGCCGCGCTCAACGCCCGTCAGGCCGAGATGGCTAAAGCGGCTGGAAAAGATCCGAAGCTCTTCATCAACCCTCGCAACACAGCCGCCGGGTCGCTTCGACAGAAAGATCCATCGATCACGGCCGCTCGAAATCTTTCGTTTTTCTGCTATCAGCTCGGTGTTGTGGATGGTGGGCCAAACCTCGAATCCCACACCAACACGCTCGAATGGCTCGGTTCACTGGGGCTTCCGATCAACGAGCACAGCCGATCAGTTGCATCGATCGATGAGGCGGCGAAGCTAATAGCGGCGTTCGATGCTGGGCGCCACGACTTCGACTACGAGTTCGATGGTGTCGTGGTGAAGGTCGATGATCTCGGGATTCAAGCCGAGTTGGGTGCCGATGCCAAGGCTCCCCGTTGGGCCATTGCATACAAACTCCCACCGGAGGAGGTGTCCACCAGATTGCTCGATATCGAGGTGTCGATCGGGCCGTCCGGTCAGGCCACGCCGTTTGCTCGTCTGCAGACCGTCAGGGTCGGTGGAGTCGATGTGAGCACCGCCACACTCCACAACCAGGATCAGGTCATCGCCAAGGATGTGAGGCCCGGCGACATGGTGATCGTGAGACGAGCCGGTGATGTGATCCCTGAGGTTGTGGGGCCGGTCCTGTCTGCTCGCAGTAAGGGTTCTCGGCCTTGGCGTTTTCCGACCACGTGTCCGGTGTGCGGTGAGGCTTTGTTGCGGGCCGATGGCGTGGCGGCCACCTTCTGCATCAATTTTCATTGCCCACGTCAGATTCGCGGCCGAATCGAGCACTTTGCCAGCCGTCATGCCATGGACATCGAATGGCTTGGCGAGAAGAACGTCGATTTGTTCGTGACCGAGGGACTGGTCTCGGATGTGGCCGATCTATACACACTCGATTTCGATCGTCTGCTCGAGTTCGACCGATTCGGTCAGAAGTCCGTCGACAACCTCCGCCTGGCGATCGGCGAATCGAAGTCGCGACCGCTCGGCAATCTGTTGTTCGGTCTTCGTATCCCCGAGATCGGTCAGGTCAACGCGCAGACTCTGGCCACCTCGTTTGGGTCGATCGAGCAGATCATGGCGGCGTCAGTCGACGACTTGGCAGCGGTAGATGGCTTCGGCCAGGTGATCGCTGAGGCCGTTTTGGCATGGTTTGCCCGCCCCGATGCCCTGGATCTCATTACACGGTTGGCAGATTCCGGCGTGCAAATGATGGCCGAGGATCGCGATGAGTCTTTGCCGCAGACCCTCGACGGCAAGGCGGTCGTCGTCAGTGGCACCTTGGATGGTTTCACGAGGGACGGTGCCAAGGATGCCGTCGTCGCCCGAGGTGGGAAATCTCCCGGGAGCGTCTCCAAGAAGACCCTGGCCTTGGTTGCAGGAGCCGAGCCCGGGGCATCCAAGGTCTCCAAAGCCGCGGACGCCGACGTTCCGATTATCGACGAAGCAGCCTTTTTGATATTGCTTGAGACGGGCGAAATACCCGGATAGCTTCCTGCGTTAGGCCGTAGCGATGATGAAACGGTGGAGAAAGGCTGATGCCGCTCCCCGCGTGGCCTTGGCCGCTGGCGAAAACGTGGTGGCAGACGTGTCCCGAGTTATGCCGGTCTCGGACGCCCATGTGATGGCCTCGGCCGAGAATCCGTTGGGGTCGACATCGACAAAGAACAGGGGGCCAGCAGGTGCCGGCTGACCGGCTAGTCGCCACAGGAATGTGACGAATTGTGCCCTGGTGGTGATTCCGGTCGGCACGAACGTGGTGGAGGTTTTCCCTGTGGTGAACTCCTTGTCGACCATCCAACGCACCGCCGGTGAGTAGTAGGTGTCGGGCCGTACATCCACAAAGTTGGAGGTTTCGATCACCGGTGGCATGGATCCCGCCATGCGCCAGATCATGGTGGCGGCCTCACCTCTCGATATGACGGAGTAGGGGCAATAGCGGTCTGACCGACAACCGTTGGTGATCTGCTGTTCGAAGAGCCAATCGATGTCGGCACGAAAATTGGAACCGTAGGTATCGCAGAAGGGCTGGCCGGCGGTGGCCTGGAAATCGCCACAGATGATGTTGTCGGCGCCGACCCACACAAACTCCCACGGTTCTGGAATGGGCCCGACCAGCGTGGCTCCCTCCGGGTAGCTCGGGATCCAACCGTGTGCTTCGGCATTGGCGAAATTGTCGGCTGCCATCCACGCGTATGCCGGCGAGTTTCGAAAGTCGAATCCTTGTGCCGTCGATGATCGAATGTCGATTGTGTAACCGGTGTGGTGTTTGGAATAACCGGGCGCGGCGACGGTGCGCAGAGCTCTGTCGATCGCCGCGTCGGATGTGCTGGTGATCCTTTTCCGAAGGAAGCTTGATTGTGTGCTCACTCGTCGGTATCCGGACAGGATCGTCAATGTGTGGCCCGCAGCGGCCGCAGCGGCCCGTAGAGATTCCCAACCGGCGGCGGCTTCGCGCTGGAGTTGGTGACCCCCCACGTTGACCAGCGGCCGGCTCGGTTCTGGCCTTCTCTTGTAGCCGCGTGCCTCGGCAATCGCTCGGATTCTCGCGTCGAGATCGGGGTTGCCGGTGATGGCCGGCGGCGGCCCTATCTCGGCGAGTCCGGGAAGAATCGCGAGATCCAAAGTCGCCGCATATTCGGTGGGTGTGTGATCAGTGGCCGCCACCGCATCCTCGACGTCGCCCGCCGACGCAATGGAAGGGGTGAGAAGAGAAAACGTAAGCAGGATGAGAATCCAGCTCCGATTGTTCACTCCGAGCATGTTGGACAACGGCTCCCTTCTCAGTTGACGGTGAATTGCCAGTCGATCGATTGTGTCGAACCCGGGCGTGAAGTTTCCTCGAACGTGGCGACCACACAGTTGTCGTCGGCAGACAGCGCATCGATTGGCTTCCCGGAATCAGGCACGTATATGTAACGGTTGAGGCCCTCGAGTTGGTTGACAAAATCGATCACCTCGACGCCACCTGTGCATGAGGGATTTGGTGAGATCACAAGTGACAGCAGTCGGAACTCCGCGGCCAGATCGATTCCCACGGAGGCCTGCTGGAGCACCTCGTCGCCTCGATTCGGTATCAGCCCGTCGATCGCCGAGTTGCGCGACACCGAGATGTCGTCGGTGGTGCCTTGTCCGATGAGGCCCGCAATCACGAACATCGAGATACCGGCGATGATGAGTAGAGAGAAAATGATCTTCGTCCGTCTCGGCACGGCCGGGATTGTATGCGGTGGCGCTGAGTCATGGATGGCGATGAGATGAAGAGTACGTTTATCGAAATGTCGATCGCAGACCTCGAGGGAGAAATCGGCCGTGTGCTGGGCGGGCGCTACCGCATCGTCGCTCCGATCGGCGTGGGAGCATCCGCGCGAGTCTTTCTGGCCGACGATGTCACGCTTCGGCGTCGTGTGGCGGTCAAGGTTCTTCACGAGGCGCTTGCGAGTGACGAAGCGTTTCTGCGGCGATTCAGGGCTGAGGCTCACTCGGCGGCCTCGCTCAATCACCCCCACGTGTTGGGGGTCTACGACTGGGGTCAGGACGAGGTCCCATATCTGGTCACCGAATATCTTGCCGGGGGAAGCCTTCGGGCCATCCTCGACTCTGGCGTGCTTCTCAGCCCGTCTCAAGGCCTGCTGATCGGCCTCGAAGCCGGCAGAGGGCTCGAATACGCCCACGGACAAGGGCTCGTGCATAGAGACATCAAGCCCGCCAATCTGCTGTTTGGGGAAGGTGCCAGGCTCCGGATCGCAGATTTTGGCTTGGCTCGTGCGTTGGCCGAGGCCGGCTGGACCGAACCCGACGGGGCCATGGTCGGCACTGTTCGTTATGCCGCTCCAGAGTTGGCCCGAGGTGAACGTGTGGGTCCGCCCGCCGATATCTACGCGTTGGCATTGGTGGTCAACGAGGCGATTTCCGGGGAGGTCCCGTTCCAGGGCGACACCGCGGTCGCGACGCTGATGGCACGAGCCGACCAACCATTCGAACCACATTTGGACGCCGGTCCGATTCAGATGGCGCTTCGCCAGGCTGGTGCCCTCGATCCCAATGATCGGCCATCGGCCGGTGAATTTGTGGCGCTGCTGATGCAATCAGCTACCTCACTTTCGAGGCCCGACCCGATTCCCACGGTTGGTGCGCTCGACCCATCCGCCGCTCAGGTTGCCAATCATGCGACCCGAATCGGTAATCCGGCGGTGCCCGACGACGTCGCCGAAACGAGCGACCAAGCCTCATCACTGCCGAAACGCCGTCGGAAGCATCGCCGAAGGGGTTGGATTTGGGCCCTACTGCTGGCAATCCTCGTCGCCGGGGGAGCGGTTGCGGGTCTGATGGCATGGCTCGGCAGTCAGCCGGTCACCCATGTGGTGCCCGAACTGGGGGGGGTTGAGGCCTCAGCGGCGGCATCACAGATATCGGAGCTGGGTTGGACGGTGAATCAAGCAGAGGTGCGCGAAGACGGCACCACCAAGGGTGATGTCGTGCGAACAATTCCCGAGTTTGGCGCCACTCTCGAGGAGGGGCAGACCGTCACGCTCTACGTTTCGCTGGGTGACGAGTTGGCGATCGTGCCTACCCTGATCGGTGAATCGCTTGATGATGCGACCAATCGTCTCGAGGCAGTCGGGCTGGCGGTTGGACGTGTGACCCACGAAGACAGTGAGACGGTCCCTGTCGACCAGGTGATCGACACCGGTCTCGCAGCTGGTGTTACCGAGCTCGACCGCGGCACGGCCATCGACCTGCTCGTATCGAGCGGCCCGCCACGCCGCTTCGTGCCAGACGTTCCGCAATCCCGCGACGTGATAGAGGCCTCAAATGTGCTGCTCGAGAAGGGTTTCACGCCGGTCGAAAGCCATCGCAATTCAGAGAGTGTCGCGACCGGATTGGTAATCGACTTCAATCCTTCACCTGG
>JBDNJK010000086.1:0-10883 GCA_041687805.1 Acidimicrobiales bacterium | reverse complement strand
GCGGTATCAGATCGCTGATCGGGAAATCTTCGGTCGCGGCGAGTTTCGATTTCTCGGCGAGTTCCCATCAACGCCAGCGATCCCTTGGTGGGGCGATCACGGCGGAACCGAGGCATCGGTTCACGGTTGGTGAGCGTGGTGCCATCGGCGTAGACCATGTCGATTGTGACCACATCAGGCGAGACCTCATGGCGCGCACCGAAGCCGGGGACGAGTTCCTCGGCGGGCTCCCACCGGGGTGGGAGAAGCCAATTGGTTTTTGATCTGACAGTTAGCGTGACACCGAATCCATCGTTTCCGGCCACGACATTGTCGAGCGTCAGCACAGCCGATTGGCTCTCGGCCAGAACAACTGATGGACCGCCCGGGATCTCAACTGGCGCTACTCCCGCATCAGTCGTCGGTCCCCACCATCCGTTGTGTCGGTCCGAGCGACGATCGAGCGAGCCGACAAGGCGCTGGACTTCGGCCTTTGTCAGCTTCACCGCACCCAGTTCGGCCAGGCGTCGAATCTCACCGGGCCGGATGCCAAGGTGCCGCAACACCGACGAAGCACCTGATCGAGGATCAGACAGACATCCAAGCAACAGATCAAACGGTCCGAGGTCATCGCCCAACGAATGCCGGCCGTAGAGAGCCAATTCGGCTCGGGTTGACAGAGGCAGTTCCGGCAGCGGTTCCACAACAGGCAGACAACGTTGCTCGCGCAAAACCGCGATGGCACGTTCCACCCGCGACTTATCGAGGGCGAAGAGGTCGGTGAGGCTGCCCATTTCCGTGTTTGAGGTTGCAACGATTCCGAATAACAAATGTTCGGTTCCGCACCTCTCATCACCCGTCGCCGCCGCCATGCCTTTGGCAACGTCCAACGCGAGGAGCGCGCCTGACCCCAACTCGAGTTCACTCATGGATACAAACTTACAGAGCAGAGCCACCGTGATCCTGAGTCATTTGAATCAGAATCCTGGAATTATCCGGTGGCGAAGCTGGAATTATCCGGCAGCGAAATCAGCCAGGACGGCCTTCGTGACCTCGAGGAGGTAGTCGGGCCCGATCGGAAAGCAGGTGTCGGGCCGCCCTGCAGCGGCATAGATAGTGTCGTGTGACAGCAGCGCTGGGTCCATGTATGTGAGCAGTTGGGTGACATAGCCAAACGGTGGTGTCCCCCCAATGGCATATCCGGTTGCCAGTCTCGCCTCTTCGGCGTTGGCCATCCTTGCGGGAGAGCCGATGAGGTCGCTCAGTTTGTCGAGATCGACTTTGTTGTGGCCCGCGGTGAGGGCGACAACGCATCCGTCACCGGTTGAGAGCACCAGCGACTTGGCAATCTGCGAGACATCGCACCCGATGGCGGAGGCCGCGTCGAGCGCTGTCCGCGTGCCCTGCGGATATCGAACTGGCGTAACCTCGACTCCGATTCGAGCCGCCGCAATGCTGAACCTTTCGAATCCTCCCTTCGCTGTGGGTACCGTCTCCATGTTCATCTCCCCATGTTGCCTGACTGGCCGGCGGAACGTGAATCGAATGTCAGGTCTGGACCGGCTGCGGCTGTAAGCAAGGCAGAATGAGCCCATGAAGTTGAGCTACGCGCGATCACGTATCGGTCATACATGAAGCTCATCGAGTTGCGCGGGCTCGTCGCGTTCATGCTCGTTGTGGGGGGAATCTCCTTTGCCTGGACCCAGATCGAAAATCGACCGGACTCCACGCCGGTGGTCCTGGTTACCACCACCACGACCACCACCACAACCCCTGCGACCACCACGACACCCGATCAAGCAGCCAGAGCGATTTGTGATCGCAGTACGCAATTTGCGGTTGTGGACTTAGCGGTGCCAGCCGATGCCGGGCCTGGGCCAACCGCACAGTTGGCGTTGGCGTATTGGTCCGACGTGCTCGATATGTCAACTTCGGTATTGCACACCGAGGTCATCGCCGTTGTCGCCTACTACAACGACTATGTCGACCTAGCCAAGCCGTTCGGGTTCGACGCTGCGAAAATTATTGTTGACGGTGACAAGGAACGTTTCCAACAGCTGGTGACTCGCCCTGCACCCGGCCTCCAGTCGGCCCGCGACATCATCACCGTCTCGTGTGGCGTCAGCGTGCCTGACCAGCCGTCGATGAGCGCTCGGGCGTTCACTGATCTGGAGAACCGGCTTTTGTTCTCGAACGGAAAAAGGTGATTCGCCGTCTGGCGCTGCTGGCGGCTGTGTCGATGCTGGCATCAGCTTGCGGATCAGGATCCGGTTCCGATGCCGACCGGTCAATCAGCGGGATCGTGGCTGATATAACGCCGACCGTCACCTCGGGCAGTTCGCAGACCGCCACCACCGCGAGCACTGTCTTGGACAGCCCTGCGAGCGTCGACCCGAAAAATCCGTGGCCCCAGGATCCGATGACTCTTACCGACGTTGCGATCTGGACGATCGAGGTGGTGTCGTCGACTCCGCACGATCCAGCGGCATACACGCAGGGGCTAGAGATGGCCGACGGGGTTCTCTATGAGAGCACCGGCCTCTACGGAGAATCGACTGTGCGAACAGTCGAACGTGAAGGCGGAGCGACTACAGCAAGTGCCGACCTCGACTCGACTGTCTTCGGCGAAGGCCTGACGGTAGTCGGCGACGAGTTGGTGCAGATTTCGTGGCGTGAGCAGAGGGCATTTCGATGGGACCGTCACACGCTGGCGCCTCTGGGCGAATGGAGCTACGAGGGGGAAGGTTGGGGAATTTGTCTCATGGGTGATCGACTCGTGATGAGCGACGGCTCTGATCTGCTCACATGGCGAGACCCCGCCGACTTCTCTGTGATCACCACGGTTCCTGTGCGTTTGGACACCAGACCGGTCGACTACATCAACGAGCTCGAATGTGTTGGTGACACGGTGATTGCCAACATCTACACCACTACCGATCTGATCGTGATCGACCCGGAGACGGGACGAATCCTCGCGGTGATCGATGCATCGCCACTACTCGATCTTGTGGCCGGACGGATCGGCACAGATCGCGGCAACGTGCTCAACGGTATTGCTGATCTCAGGGACGGCACCTTCTTGTTGAGCGGTAAACGATGGCCGGAAATGTTCACCGTGAGGATCGTCGAACAGTGACATCGTCGATGCGTGTCATAGGCCGGGCCTACGATCATGGCATCGAAGATCAACCTCGCTTCCCCACCTATGGCCTCGACATCGAGACCGACACCACCATCAACGGCCTCGACCCCGAAGTTGCTGCCATCGTGGCAGTGGCGGTCACGGGCGAAGACATGGAGCACGTGCTCGACGGCGACGAGGTTTCGATTCTGACGCGGCTTGATTCGCTCATCAAATCGCTTCCGGCCGGGATCATCATCACCTGGAACGGCACTCGCTTCGATTTGCCTTTCATCGCCAGACGAGCCGAAATCATGGGAGTGGAGCTGGCACTAAATGATCCGGGCGGGCGTGCAGAATGGCACGGCCACATCCACCTCGACGGCTACTTGTTGTTCCGGGCCGACGTGGGAGATTCGGTCAATCTGTCTTGTGGCCTCAAACCGCTGGCCCGATTCGTTGGGCTCCCGGTCATCGAGGTCGACCGCTCCAAGATCCATGAGCTGTCTATCGAAGAGTGTCGGGCCTACGTGGCCAGCGATGCCCATTTGGCCAGACAGTTGGTCCACCGTCGGTGGCCCACGGCGCGGCTTCAGCTGATCACTTCGTAGCCGGCCACATCGTGGTGGGGAGTGTCGAGATAGACCTTGGCTTCGGGTGCACCGGCGAATTTGCCGTGGCTCCACCTGATCTCGACGTGGCCTTCCACGATTCGCGCCGTGTCGCGTTGACGGTCGAATACGTCGGCTCTCCATTTGACGGTGGGCTGACCGGCCGGCACACCCCAGAGATCGAAGGACTTGACTCCGAATCGTGTCCGGAAGTCCCACGGCGTGGTGACTCGGTAACGCAGAGGTTCGCCTCGCATGTCGGCCCCGAGCACGAAATATGGGGCAGCTTGCAGACGCAGCAACCTCCACAAGAGCTCTTCACGCTGATTCTTGGTCGAAGTGTTGCGCAACAAGCGGTCGGCACTGGCGCACGCGATGTCGTAGGCAACCAGTTTCCAATCTGACCTCAGCTCGGCAGGCCACCTACCCGGAAGAGCCTTTTGCAGCACGTGACGATGGGATTGTTCCAGTTGTGAGACCTGCGTCGGTAGGGCCGGATCGTCTACGAGTTTGCGGACCTCGGAGAAGAACGCCTGATACGACTGGGGCGCCGCCTCGACAAACCAGTCGCCGTAGTTTTTTGACCGGTCGGCAAGCGCTCCGGCGAAGAGATGCCATGGTGACGAATTGTGAAGAATGTTGGACCCGTATTTGCAGCTGATGAGGTAGACGTGATCGACCCTCAGATCGGCCGGAATCTGCTCGTAGGCCGGTGGACGGTGGGGACCCTTCCACTCGACGATCCATGGTGGCCGGCCGCGAAGTGCCTCGTCGGCGCGAGCGAACGCCATGCCGTTGGCGAAGGCGGTGTCGAAGACATCACCATGGCGTCTTTCGGCGAAGGCGGCATCAAGACGGTCGTAGACCGGATCGTCGACGTTGGTGATGTAGCGAGGCCGGGCCGCCAGCGCCCGAGGAAGATCGCGGAAACCAAATAGGCCGAGACCAGTGACTATCTCCGAAATTTCGGTGCGGACGGATGGCACAGATGATCAGCTCAGAAGAGCGAGTCTGGTTCTTGTGCGACGAGGAAATCGACATCGCCGCAGTCGCGACCGGTGGCCGCGTAGTGGTGCAGCCGCCCTTGACCTGTCTCGCTCAACATCTCGACGGCGTCCTGGATGAGCCCAGCATCGCGGGCGGTGCGCAGTGCTCGCAACCCCACACCAGATTTTGGCAGGGCGGTAGTGAGCAGCACGAATGGCACGGAGCCATCGGAGACTTGCTCGTCGTAGTGCCTCACTCCGGCCTTGCCGAGCGATCGCCATACCGAATCCACTCGGCGAAGTCCGGTGCGTTCGCTGGTGAAGGTGCCTGTGAAGTCGAAATGCCAGACCGAACCGTCGGCTGCCATGGCTGCGAAGTCGATCACTACCCCGCAGCGCAGCTTCACGCCGGCCTGGATATCGGTGAATCCACATTCGCTGAGCACGAGTTGCGCGATGTCGTCTGCCTTGCGGCCTTCCCTCATCGCTCGCGACCGCGGATCGTCGGGTGATTCGGTATCGGAACCCTTCACCGCAGGCACAACCACCCTGATGCGCGGCGCTGCCGTCTCAAGGCGTCCACGTTCGGCCTCGACGCGGCTCTGCGCCGCGTCGACATAGTCGGGATCGGTCTCGCATCCGATGAAGTTTCTCTGGGTGCGCACTGCAGCGACGGCGGTGGTGCCCGAACCCATGTAGGGGTCGAGAACCAGATCGCCGTAGTAGGTGTAGAGCTCAATCAAGCGGCCTGGCAGCGCCACCGGAAATGGCGCGGGGTGACCAACCCGCGTGGCGCTTTCGGGCGCGATCTCCCACACGTCTTTGGTATCGCGCATGAACGCTTCTCTGGTGATGGAACCAACCGACGGGAGCCCCATCTCGTCTCGCTTGCGGCTGGGTAGGGCGCGATCGAAGCGACCCTTGCTGGCCACGATCACTCGTTCGGTGATGTCGCGCAGGACGGGGTTGGATGGCCGCTGGAATGACCCCCATGCGGTGGAACCGTTGGAGCCCTCACCCTTCTTCCAGATGATCTCACCCCGCATCAGCAGGCCGAGTTCTTCGAAGATGCGGAGTATGTCGGCTGCCTGGGATCGGTAGGGACGCCGCCCCAGGTTGGCCACGTTGACGGCGATCCGGCCACCGGGCTCAAGCTTTTGGACACACAGCTCGAACACCTTTTGAAGGTTGGCGAGATGTTCTTCGTATTCGGCAGGGATGTGGCCGGTGCCCATCGCCTCTTCGTAGGACTTGCCAACGAAATACGGCGGCGAGGTGACGACGAGCGCCACCGAATCGTCTTTCACCGATTCTTGACCGCTCAGCATCTCTTCGGCTGTGCCACAGAGGATGACGTCTTCACGCGGTCGTTCGCTCGGCGGGATCACATGGACCGACTCGCTGACCATCGGGGGGCTGAACCTGGAGTAGAACGCCGACGAATCGTGGCTCTCGCGACGGCCAGCGCCGAACGAGGCAGTCGAGGTCGGCTTCCTATGTTTGGTCAAGTTGCTCCTCGGCATTGTTGCCGCTGACAGTGATGCCGATCGATGTGCCACTTGGGTCTCCGATGGTTGGTTGATCCTAGGCGGGCCGGGCCAGGGAGTCGGACTCCCTCAGCCGCTGATCGACATACTGACGTTGCCGTGTGACATTCAGGTTGGCCACGAGTCGACGAAGAGTCGCTCTCACCCGTTTGTCTCACCGGGGCGCGATGATGACGACTCGCCATTGAGCGACCTCGTGATCCGGTCGGATCTCCCATTGATCCCCGTTCCCGAGGCAAAAAATGAAGCTCGCCAAACAACAGGCCCGCCTGGCATCCACTGCCATAGATTCTGATTGTGTCGTCATCGTCAATTCGTCTGAGGGCGTCACTCTGGTCGAGGCGGCTGCAACCAGTGACGCCGACCTGCGTCACCCTCGCTATGGCCCGATTGTCGGAGTCAACTGCCCACCCGACACCACCATGGTCGCCTATCCATTCGAGGTTTTTGTCAATCGCCCCGACGCGACTTTCGACACACGTCTGGCGGTGGTCGTGTCACGCCATGATCCAGCAATCGTTATCGCAACAGACGGGATGCGGCTGCATCCAATAGCCGGCGCGGCTCCGGTGATCGACCTGGGCAGGCGCGCCATGGGGATGTCCACCCCTGAGCCGGAGGTACCGCTCATTCACCTGCTCGATCGCATCTGGTTCGACAGGGTGTTGACCGCGGTGCTCGATTCTGATCTCGGGTTGTCGCCGTCGTGGAGAGCGCTACTAGCGCTTCACCCGGCCATGCCTCAACTCTGTTCCCCTGAGAATCTGTCGACGGTGCGGCACCATTTCAGATCCACATGGTCGGATTTTCGACAGCGAGTTGCGTTGGCCCACATCAGGTGGCCGGGCATCGAACCCAAAATCGCCGACTGGCTCGACGACGGATCATTCTCGCGATGGTGCGTGGCCGACACTCCAGAGCCCGACCCGATCATGGCCGACCTCACTGAGTTGCTCGACCCTGTGATTTCGCGACGGTTGCAGGATGCGTTACGCCCACCTCCAGCCAGATTTGCAATCTCCGAGCATCCGTCGGTTCTCGCATCGTCAGCCAGTCACGGCGCCAGAGATCGGAGGAAGATGTGATCCTGGACCGTAGCCAAAGAGTTGCGCCAAGCGTTGTCTGGCCTCTGGTTCGAGGGTCGCCCAGTCGTAGACCGATCCTCCGATCGATCCAGTGTCGACCAGCGATGTCACGAACTTGTCCAACTCGTCGAGCGAGGTGAGCGGTTCTTCCGGGTTGGGGTCGTCGTTTACCCCGTCGATACCGCCGATGCCGCCGATGCCGTGCACGGCCGCGGTGGGGTCGCCGAGATTCTCTCGGAGCCGACGAGTCGACTCCTCGTTGTAGGCGTATCCGTCTCCGTAGCCAGATAGTTGAGATCGAAACGACCAGTAGCTCATGGGCATCCACACGTCGTAGCTGTTCGAGATTTCGGTCCACGGGAAATCGGGCCAGTAATCAGTGTTGACCACCTCGGTGAGCACCGGTGGCAAGACAATCGCGGCGAGCGGGTCGGGCCCCATCGCGCGGCGCGCTCCACGGCTCAATGCCACGAGCCGCTCATTGCGAGTGTCTACATCGAGATCGCCGATCCACTCGATGTCGAGCGCCACTCCGTCGAAACGATTTCCCAGAATCTCGAAATCTCTCAGCATCTGCACTCGTTGCAGGTCCGAGTCGTCTTCGCTCCATTTCGGCAGATACCACGCCACCACATCAATCCCGTGATGGTGGGCAGCCATCAGGATCTCTGCCAGCAGCCATGGGTCGACGAGTCCCATGGGCGATCGCGAGTCGAGACGGGCGGCCTGCACGTAAAGCGTCTTGACTCCGAGCGCCGCCATTTCTTCAACATCTGACGCAGAGACCTTCGGGCCAGCCGTTGCGTAGACCGGCGAATAGTCGAACACGTCGATCCACGTTCCGTACCCCTCGAAACTCGTCACTGATCTGGGGCCGGCAATATCGGTGGACAAAACACCCGACGTGCGTGCAACGCTCGTTTCGGCGATTTTCATCGCCAGCGGTTCGGCGGCGCGAGAGAGTTCAGCGACTCGCAGACCAATCGCGGTGCCGGCCACGAGTCCGATCACAAGAATTGGTAGCGCCGCCCATAACGGCAACCTCCGCCGCCCCGCGCCGCGCTTCTTCGAGCGTTTGGTGGAGTTTTCTTGCTGGGGAACCGATTCGGCGGGTTGCTCGGTCATGATCTGCACCGAGGTTACGTCTACTGGCTGTGGCTTGGAGCCGCGATCAGATTTGCCGCCGAGTTTGGTTACGGGGCCGAATCTGGCATCCTGGAGGTTCGGCAAAATCAATAGCTCCGAGGTTTCAACTGTGACATTCAAGCCAGGCGACAAGGTCGTCTATCCCCATCACGGGGCGGCTGTGGTCGAAAAGCGTGAGAAGCGCACAGAGTTCGGCGAAGAGACCGAGTACTACGTGTTGCGTATGGCACACGGAGAAATGATGGTCTCTGTCCCGGTCGACAAGGTCGAAGACGTGGGCATGAGGTGGCCAATTTCTACCGAAGACGTCGAGGATTTGTTCGATGTTTTGGCCAAGCGTGATGTGCGGGAGCCAGCCAACTGGTCTCGCCGATTCAAGAACCATCAGGAGAAGCTGAAGTCGGGTGACGTCTACCAGGTGGCCGAAGTTGTCAGGAATCTGGCACTTCGTGATCAGGCCAAGGGATTGTCGGCCGGTGAGAAGTCTCTTTACACCAAGGCCCGCAGTGTTCTCGTCTCTGAGTTGTCGTTCGCTCTTGATGTGAGCGAAGACGATGCCACCGACAAGGTCGACGCGGCGCTGGTCTGATTTCTGTTTGCCGGGCGCGTTGCCGCCTCGGTTGTCAGCTCAAGGCCTTGTGCATCGCGGTCATCACGTTTTCGCCGATGCCCTCAAAGGCCAGTTTGAGACCTTTGTCGAGGAGCCTTGCCAGGCCCTTGAGTGATGCCTCAGTCCGGTATTCGATCATTGATCCCGCTGACGCGCCCGAGATCGACAGCTCGATTCGTCCGCTTACCTTGCCGTCGACGTCGATCACTATTCGTGACGGGCTCTCTGCTTCCACGATCTGATAGGTGGCCTCGATCGGCCGGCCGTAGAAGCCAATAACCACCTGAGATTTGGCGCCTACGCCTGCGATCGTTTCACCGACTGGTTCTGCCGAACGAATGCTGGGGTCCCATTTGGTGAGGTTCGAGAGGTCGCTGAGGTAGTCGAATGATGTGGTCGGGTCGGCCGCTACGTCGACGGTTGACTTGAATGAAGCCACAAGGCTCTCTCCTGGTTGGATCCGGGATCGACGCTCAGCGCGCCGAATCTGATAGCTGCCGTTGGCCGATGGTCGAGGCGTGGCGTCGATGTCCGATCATGGCTGCGGCGAACCATGTGCTGCCGAATACCAGGACCGGGCCCCAGAATTCCCACGACCATCGAGAGTCGAGTTCGTAAGCGAACCCTCGCCCGAGCGCCAGAGCGACCAGGAACGTAACGAGAATTTGTCGACGCGGCGAGTAGCGCAGCACGCCGAGCTGTTCGAGAACGAACTCGATGGTGCCGGGTATCGAGAGTCCCCAGATGAGCAGAAGGTCGTAGCGGGTCGGCCAAATGATCACTCCGGCCAGCGAGATCGCGGCGACCAGCAAGGAAGTTGGGTAAAGCGTGATGCAGCGACGGCAAACGTGACGGCCGTTGATCATCACGCATCGGTCGTACTGATCTGAGTGGTGGTGAGTGCGCCACATGGCCCGCGCAGATGCCTCTTCGGCTCGTCTTGTTGCTATTGCCTGGGCGGCCGCATCGAAGGCGTCAGGCATGGTGTCGGTTTCGGGCACGTTTCTCTCATCGGCACGATGGTCGCCAGCGTGAGCGTTGGCGGGCAATATGGAGCCATGCCCATCGGCCACCACCGCCCCGACGTTTTTCATTTGCAAGCCGATGGCGTTTCAGTGGTTGTCGACACGTCACTGGGCGTCCCTTGGATCAGACATTGGGGACGCTTGCTCGGTGAGATCGATCCCGGGAGCGTGGGCGATGCGCTGGAAGCACCGGTTGCGGTCGGGTCACTCGATGATGTGGCTGCGCTCACGGTGGTTCCGTGCCATGGCGACGGCTTTGTCGGTCCTCCCGCCATCGAGGTCCATCGTGGTGACGGCACAGCATGGGCGCCTCGTTTCACCGGAGCAGGGGTCGAGCGTCCCGACCCGCTCACTCTCGTCACGAAGTCGTCGGATCCGATTGCCGCCGTCGAGCTCGTGACCACGATCCAGCTGGGTGATCACGCCACGTTGTCGATCGCCGTCGAACTGCTCAACTCGGGGGACGACGATCTCTGGGTCGATGCGCTGAGAGTCGCGATGCCGGTGGCGGCCGATGCAAGCGAGCTCGTGTCGTTCGGCGGTCGATGGTCAAATGAGTTCCAGGCCGACCGGAGGCTTTGGCCGCCGGGCATCAGCCTCGCTGAGACACGACTGGGTCGGACATCTCACGAGTCGCCGTCGCTGGTGATGGTTGGCACGTCGGGCTTTGGGGAATGGGCAGGCGACGTCTGGATGGCGCATCTCGCGTGGAGCGGCAACCACCAGATCGGAGCAATTCGTCTTCCGGATGGACGTCGATATCTCACAGGCGG
>JBDNJK010000085.1:0-29327 GCA_041687805.1 Acidimicrobiales bacterium | reverse complement strand
CTGGAAGGGAAGTCAACTGTGCGCGCAGTCGTGCTGGAAGAACACGGTGGGCCTGAGGTGCTCAACATTCGGGAGGTACCTGACCCCACTGTGGGGCCAGAGGAGGTGCTGGTCGAAATTGTTTCGACAGCCGTGAATCGTGCTGATCTGTTGCAACGGATGGGGCTCTACCCGGGTCCGCCGATGGCACATGAGATTCCCGGGCTTGAATTCGCGGGACGGGTGGTGGCGGTCGGCGAGCGCGTCGCGGAGCGATCTGTCGGTGACGAGGTGATGGGCATCACCAACGGGAGCTCATACGCCGAGATGATCTCGGTTCATGAACGCATGACGATGCTGGTACCCGAGAGGTTGTCGATACACGACGCCGGCGCAGTTCCGGAGGTCTTCATCACGGCGTGGGATGCGCTGGTCGTGCAAGGCGGCCTCACCTCCGGCCGCTGGGCGCTGGTTCATGCAGGCGCGTCGGGAGTGGGCACATCCGCCATCCAGATTGCCAAGTCCATAGGTGCGCGGATCATCGTCACCGCGTCTGCCGGCAAGCACCACGTGTGTGAGTCGCTCGGGGCCGACGTGGTTGTCGACTATCGCGCGAGTGATTTCGTCGATGCGGTGAACGATGCAACCAACGGCGCTGGTGTCGATGTCGTACTCGACGTGATCGGAGGCGACTATCTCCTGCGCAACGTTGCCTGTGTCGCTACCGGCGGACGCATCATTCAAGTCGGATTGATGGCCGGGGGAGCGGTGCCGTTCGACGTGGGGGCTCTGCTGATGAAGCGTGCGGCGTTGATCGGCACCACACTTCGTGCTCGGCCCATCGAGCAGAAGATTGCTCTCACTCAGCGGTTCTCCATGGAGATGCTGCCGTTGCTGTCGTCGGGAGTGCTGGCACCGGTGATCGACAGCAGCTTTGCCTTGATCGAGATCGCTGAGGCCCATCGACGAATGGAAGCCAGCCTCAACGCGGGAAAGATCGTGATAGAGGTTGAGTAACGCTGTGAGCATGACTGACGCCACTCAAAGAGTTGGTTGATTTAACTTCTCAATAATTGCGGAATTGAGTCGATGAATTGGGAATGGGCCAGATGCGTCAACCCACATTCATTTACACGGAAGACGCCGACTTGTGGGGCAACGATGTGTCGGGCGCTCTTGCAAAATTGGCTACCTCATTGGGTGCACAGGCCGCGATTGTGCTGCGAGTGTCGCATGCTCACACACCCTTCCGCGTCAGCCTCGCCTGGAGCGAATCTCACGACGGCTCAGAAAAGTTTGAACAGCGTGACGTCTCCGATCAGCGTGATGAGATTGCGATCGCCAAGAAAGTTGTCGAAGAACTCCTTCGCCGCGCCGACCACTGCGAGTCCGAAGCGGTGGTGCTCGAAGGACCGATAGCCGACACGGCGGCCGGCCGAATTGGTGAGTGGGCGATCGCAGCGATCGATGGAGAACGCCTCGGCATCGCCGTGATCCTGATATTTCCCGATCGACCCCAGCTAACGCCAGCGGTTGCCGCCTCCATCGAAAGCTTCTCTGACCTCTCAGGCTCGATATACAGGCGCAACGTGTCAGAAATGGATTTGCGGCTACAGCTTGAGGTCGAACGCACCTTGGCGGCTCTTGCTGAAACGCTCGTGGAGGTCGACGCTGAGTCGGCCGAAATCGCGATCGGCTCAGCGCTGGCTGAGATGGGTAGAGGAATGGATTGCCGCATCGCGACGATTTGGGATGATGGTGACGATGGCCTCGTTCACCGAACCCACGTGTGGGTGAATCCCGAGCACGCCACCCTCGACGACTATCCCATTGATGCGATTCCCCTCGATCACCCCATCTCCGTAAGAGCCAGATCCGGCTCGGGTGTGATCCGATTTGCCGACCATTTCCTTGCCACAGATTCACGCGTCTCAAACACACTCGTTGCCGCTCAGCTCACGAATGATGGCGAAGTAACCGGGGCGGTCACAATCGGTTTCTCCCCGCCACCGGGGATCGACGGTGAGATTGAAATCGAGCGTTGGTCATCAATCGCCGCTGGGTTGGCCGCACTGATATCGCAGCTGCGACGACGAGCGAAATCAGAGATGGCGCAGACGAGATCTCAGAATCTCGATCGAGTCGGCAGTGAACTGGCTCGCATGTTCGTGGATGCAAATTCGAGCGACACCGACAAAGTCACGAGAGATGCGATCAAACATCTCGGGAAATTTCTCGGGGCGAGAAGCGTCTGTTACTACGAATTCGATTCCTCCACAGGCGACACGCATTTGGAGGCATCATGGGTCACTGATCCATCCGAAGACGTGCCCTTGAGTATCGAGTGCCCGTGCAGCGACCCGGGAGACGTTTGTCCCGAATGCGGTAGATACGTCACCACTGTCGAGGCCGATGGGGCGGTAGTGGGTGAGTTGGTTTGCAACCTCAGTGATTCACTGAGCGACAGCTTTGAGCTCCGGGGAGCGACCAATACCGCAGCGACTCTGCTGTCGCAGTTCCGTCGGCGTACTGATGCCGAACGATCCATCGCCAGGCATCATGCTGCCGACCTCGTGCTCAGGGAGGTCGCCTCAGATTTGATCGGCGTTCATGCGGACATCAAGCGGGCTCTCGACCGACTCGCAGATGGCATGGATGTGGCCCACATTTCGCTTTGGCGCGATGCCAGTAGCTCCCGGTCAGTGGGTCGAGCTCGAATCGATTGCATGGCACGCGCTGGCGATGTCGCCGGTCGAACCCATGCGTACTTACCGGCGTCTGTGGCGGCTTCATATCCCGAGCCGGGAGACATTCTCGAATATCCACTCGAGGTCGTACCCAAATGGCTCGAGTCCGTGGTCGGCCACGCTCTCGAACCGGCGGCACGGGTCGTATCGATCGCCGTCACCCAGATAGATGCCGACGAAGTAATCGGTTTGTTCGCTGTGTCCAACGGCAGTAATCTGGCGAGTGAAATTCAACAGCAAACGCTGGTGCGCGCCACGGCCATGCTCGCACAACACCAAGCACGATTGGCAGCCGAAGACACCTTCGCAGCGGCGTTCGAGTCAGCCCCTACGGCTATCACTATTCGTGATGCTGATGGGGCACTCATCGCCTGTAATCAGGCATACCTTGCTTTCACAGGCAAGACCAAGGCCGAGGTTATGGACACGCGGGTCGATCAATTGCTGGTGGATGGTGGAGGTGACGTCCAACACCCGAGAGTTGGCCAGACCGTGGAGCTTCCATACCGGAGGCCCGGTGGCGGAATCAGATGGGGTCGCGTTCAATTCAATTCCGTTACCCTCGCTGGCCGGTCCGAGCCGGTGCTGTTGTCCCATATCGAAGACATCACCGAGTCGCGTCAGGCAGAGAAACTGGTCCTGCATCGCGCCACCCATGATTCGCTGACGGAATTACCCAACCGTGACGGATTCTTTGGTTCGCCCGAAACCCAAGGGTCAACTGCCGGCGGCGCGGTGATGGTCGTAGACCTCGACCATTTCGGAGCCATCAACGACACACTCGGTCACCACATTGGCGATATGGCGCTTGTGACGGCATCTGATCGGATGAGGCTCACTCTTCGCCCTGAGGATCAGATCTGTCGACTCGGCGGTGATGAGTTCGCCATCTACATGGTCGACGGTGTCACCGAAAGGGAAGTCGCTGCAGTAGCCACACGCTTGCTGGCCATGATGCAGGAACCAATGAGGTTGGGTGGACGAAATGTGAGCAACACTTTGAGTATCGGTGCCGTGATGGGATCAGAATCCCACACCGTGCCAGAGCTGGTGCGATTCGCAGACACGGCCATGTATCAAGCCAAGAAACACGGTCGAGACAGATATGTGATGTTCGACGATGAGCTCCGCCGAGAGCTTGCTGATCGACTCAATCTCGAATCCGAATTGCGCGTGGCATTTGGCTCCGGTCAGTTTGTTGTGTACTACCAACCAGAGGTCGACCTCTCAACCGGTCAGGTCCTGGGCACCGAGGCGCTCTTGCGATGGAACCATCCCGAACGTGGGATCCAGACCGCGGTGTCGTTCATTGAAGTCGCCGAGGAGGTCGGCCTGATAGTTGAGTTGGGTAGCTGGGTCCTTCGTGAGGCCACCCGACAGGCCGCAATGTGGCGCCAGGCCGGGCATGACTTGATGATGCGAGTCAACCTCTCCACCCGCCAGCTTCGACCAGCGGTGATCGCAGAGATCAGAGATTCGTTGTTGGCGGCGGGGCTCCGCCCAGAGCACCTCTGTCTAGAAATTACAGAGACCGCCATCATGGATGATGTCGAGGAGTCGGTGCGGCTGCTCCACCAGATAAGCGATCTCGGGGTGAAGTTGGCTATCGACGACTTTGGCACCGGGTATTCGTCGCTCGCTTATCTCAAGCGATTCCCGGTCGACATCCTGAAGATCGACAAGGCATTCGTCGGCGGCGTGGGTCTCAACGACCAGGACACCGGAATCGTCGACACTGTGATCCGACTAGGTCGGGCGCTTGGTCTCGACGTTGTGGCCGAGGGAATTGAAAATTCTCAACAGCTCGACGACCTAGTGAAACTCGGATGCCGACGCGGCCAAGGATTCCACATGGCCAAGCCGGCACCGGCATCTACGATCACGAGTCTCCTCGAATCGCCGGCCCAACACTGAGCGGCGTCGAACCCGACAGAACTATCGCTCAGCCATAGGTACGTAGGAGCGCTCGTCGGCTCCTGTATAGAGCTGACGGGGGCGGGCGATCCGACTGTTTTGTTCGAGCATCTCATCCCAGTGCGAGAGCCAGCCCGGCGTACGGCCGATGGCAAACAACACAGTGAACATCTCGGTCGGGAATCCCAACGACTGGTAGATCAGCCCGGAGTAGAAGTCGACATTGGGGTAGAGCTTGCGGCTCACGAAATAGTCGTCGTGGAGGGCAGCGTCCTCCAGCTTGAGCGCAATGTCGAGCAGCGGATTCTTGCCGGTGACGGCGAACACTTCATGAGCCGCATCCTTGATGATGCGGGCCCTTGGGTCGTAGTTCTTGTAGACGCGATGGCCAAAGCCCATCAGACGACCCTCGCCGGCTTTGACGCTGTCGATGAAATCGTCGACCCGGTCGTAGCTGCCGATGTCGCCCAGCATCTTGAGCACCGCCTCGTTGGCCCCACCGTGGCGGGGGCCATACAGCGCAGCACAAGCAGCTGCCACCGATGAGTAGGGGTCGGCGTGTGAGGAACCGACGACACGTGCCGCGGTCGTGGAGCAGTTCTGCTCGTGATCGGCATGGAGAATGAACAGGATCTGCATGGCGCGACGCAGTGCCGGATCGGCTTCATAGGTATCGCCGACCTGGAACATCATGTGTAGGAAGTTGCTCGGGTAGTCGAGGTCGTTGTCGGGGTAGACGAACGGGAGTCCCTTCGAGAACCGGAAGGCGGCAGCGGCAAGAGTTGGCATCTTGGCGATGAGGCGAACGATCTGGGCCCTGCGATTCTCAGGGTCCTCGATGTCCTTTGATCCTGGGTAGAACGTGGACAGTCCGGCTACCCCCGACGTGATGAGCCCCATTGGATGGGCGTCGTAGTGGTAGGCGTCGTAGACCCGCTTGCGGAAATTTTCGTGAATGTAGGTGTGGTGAGTGATGTCGTCGACCCAAGCCTGGTGCTGCTGTGCGTTGGGGAGTTCACCGTTGACCAGCAGATACGCAACCTCGAGGAAGGTGCTGTTTTCTGCCAATTGCTCGATCGGATATCCGCGATACCGGAGAATGCCGTTTTCGCCATCGAGATAGGTGATGGCGCTCGACGTGGCCGCCGTGGTGGCGATTCCCGGATCAGAGAACCAGATGCCAGGTAGCAATTTGCGCCACTCGGATGACTCAACACCACCGTTGGTTATCGGTATCTCTATCGATTCACCTGTGCGGTTATCAGTGATAGTGATGCTCTCAGCCACCTGCCAGCTCCCAGTCGTCGCGGACCGCCCACCTTCGGGGCAGTGTCCGGATCGTAGACGGAATCGCACCGTTGTCCCACATGCGGGAGGTTCGAACCCTGATTGATCGTGGTGAAGTGGGCAAATCCCACCGGCAGTGCTCTAGAGCGGCGAGTTGTCGTGGCGGCGCCGGGGGAGACGTTCGCGTTTGGAGGCGAGCATTTCGAGAGCAGCGCTGATCTCGCTGCGGGTATCGGTGGGTTCGATCACGGCATCGATCGTGCCTCGCTCGGCCGCGATGTAAGGGTTGAGCAAACGCTTCTCGTATGCCATCTGAAGCTCCTCTCGTCGTTGCGGCGTCTCGCGCCGGTAGAGGATCTCGACGGCACCCTTGGCACCCATCACGGCTATCTCCGCCGACGGCCACGCGAAGGCCATGTCGTTTCCCATTTCCTTGGAGTCCATCACGATGTAGGCACCTCCGTAGGACTTTCGGGTGGTGAGGTTGACCCTGGGAACGGTGGCTCGGGCATAGGCGAAAGCCATCTGGGCGCCGTAGCGAATCATGCCCCGCCATTCGAGATCCTTGCCGGGGTAGAAGCCCGAGGTGTCGACTAACGTGACGAGCGCAAGGTTGAACGAATCACACAGTGACACGAACGCCGCTCCCTTGCGTGAGGCCTCAATGTCGAGAGTGCCGGCGACGGTCTGGGGCTGATTGGCCACTATTCCCACTGCTCGTCCGCCGATGCGACTGAACCCGGTGACGAGGTTGGCAGCCCAGTCTGCATGAGGCTCCATGAAATAGCCGTCGTCGACGATCGTTTCGATCACCTCGCGCACATCGTATGAACCGTTGGCGGTCTCAGGGAGTATGTCGAATGCCTCCGGGGTCGGTCGGGTGACCGGGTCGGTGCACGCAACGGCTGGCGCGGGTGAATCGGTGTTATCTGGGAAGAAGGCCAGCACTTCGGCCGCTATTTCGACGGCCTCATCGTCGTCAGCGGCGAGAAACGATGTGACTCCCGACGATGTGAGGTGAACCGATGCGCCGCCCAATTCGGCGTTGTCGATCGGAACTCCGGTGAATTGAGTGACCATCATCGGGCCGGATACGAACGCATAGGCGTCGGGCGTCATGATGACTATGTCGGCTAGTCCGAGCATCAGCGCCGGCCCCGAGACGGTGGCCCCTGAGGCAATGACCACAATGGGCACGACCCCTGAGCACTTGGTGAGAACACGTGCTGCATGCCCCCAACCGGCTAACGCAGCGACACCTTCGGAGATGTCGGCACCGCTGGAGGCGAGCCGAAGGACCAACGGAATCCGTTGTTCGAGGGCGAGCATGGCACCGCAGGCGATCGTGTGTCCGTCTTCGGGCGATAGTGAACCTGCCTTCGTGTCGCCGCGGGCATCGATTTCGACGACTCTGCGATCACCGAGGAATCTTGAGCGCGTGCGCACGAATCCAGCGGCAAGTGCACGGATGTGCAACGAATCTACGGAAGACGTGTGAGTCACTGCGTTCGGACCTTCTCGAGCGGTGCTCGGTTACGTCTCAGATGAGATGGCCGGGGCTTCAAACAAGGCCAGTAGGGCCGGATCTGGATCGATCTCGACGGATGAATTACTGCCGTGGGAAATCACTTCGCACACGACATCTATGGTGGCGCGAGTTGGGGCCGACGGCACGGTTCGGCTTGGTAGCGCAAGCCCTACCAGGCGCTTGGAGAGGCCGTCGACGCGAACGCGTTTCCAGTCGCCGCTCAACCATTGTGGGGTTGCGCCCGATGGAACGATCGCTGGTCCGAAGCCTTGGAATGCCAGCGATGTGAGAAGGCGTAGCCCGTCGACCTCGGCCAGAACTTTCAACTCGACCCCATTGTTGTGGGCGTCAGTGTCGATGGCGTCACGAAATGCTGTGCCCGGCGGGGGAAGCAACACCTCATGTTGAGCAAGTTCGGCCAAGGACACAACATCGAAGTTGGCCAGAGGGTGGCGGAGAGGAACTACCACGATGTGATCTTCTGCGAAGAGAGTCCTGGTTTCGATGTCGGGGTCGTCGACTGGGAGGTTGATGATCGCGGCATCGAGCCGGTCGGAGATGATCATGGGAATAAGCGAGGTGGTGGTCGCTTCGATGACCTTCATGTCGACCATTGGATGCTCTCGCTGCATTGCCATCAGCAGGGGGGGAATCAGCCATCGAGCTGTGGTACCAATGACGCCGATCCGTGCGGCTCCGACCACTTCTTCACGAATCGAGTTGAGGTCGTCCTGAATCGACCGGATCTCGGCAATGACGTGTCTGGCACGGTCGGCGACTATCTGCCCCTCTGGCGTGAGTGCGCCACGGGATCGATCTATGAGCTGCGATCCGAGTTCCCGTTCCAGTCTGGCGACGTGGGTTGAGACGTTGGATTGGACTGTGTGCAACGACCGTGCGGCTGCCGAGAACGACTGGTGCTCGGCTACGGCTAGTAGTGCTTGGAGTTGGCGAAGATCCATCGCTGATAATGATGCCACATATTTGTGGAAACTGTTGGAAAGATCGTTCGATAGGCGCGTTAATCAACAGAGAACCGCCGTCGGCCGCTCCCCCCAGTGCGCCGGCGACCACAGTCCGGGTCGTGCATGAAGTAGCGCGACCCGTCGACTGCCAACAGGTGGCCAGCGACTCCCCCAAGATCGCCGGTCACTTGTTCGCGTCCGCTCGAGCACAGTCCCGACGCCATGTGATCAGCACGGCCTGTCGGCTGGTTGCTTGGGCGGAGTTAGTATCCCCTCGTAGTCACCGGCACCCCTGAGCCGACGGAGGTTCTCGAATGGCCGACACATCAGACCCGACTCCTGAGCCATCGGCCACGCTTGGGGTTTTCATCGACTCTGCCTCGGTCACCGCTGCTCTGCTCGGATCCGACGGTTCGTTGATCGCCGTTCAGCTCGGTTCGTCGGGCCCGGCCACCGCAGCGGCCGTGGCCCAGAGTCCAGATGGGGCGGTTCTGGTAGGGGACTCGGCCCTGCGCTCCGCAGGCCCGATCGTCACCGACCCAATCGATCGAGCGCGCAAGGGCCGGGGCGGGGCCCTCACCGCCGTTCTTGCCCATGTTGTGGGTCGATCGGCGGCATTGATCGGATCGACGCCACAACGGCTTGCTTTGGTGGTGCCCGACGACTCCAACCGGGAGGAACGAGATCGATTTGCCGAGTCGGGGACAGCCGCAGGAATCACCGACGTGATTCTTGTCCCGGTCACTGCGACTCAGCCCTTACAACCGAGCGTCGACCCGATTGTCCGGGTTGCTGCCGCGGCTGCTTTGGTCGCCAAGTCGGGGGATCGCCCGCCTCCGATTGTCACCCGCGAGGATCTTGGCGGCTCAGCGGCTGGTCCGATCGTCAGGCCGCCGGTTCGATCACCCCAGACCCCAGCCGGACCGCGCTCTGTATTCGACGAATCGGCCCAACCGCCGCCCGCTGTGGCGACTCCTCGCCCAAATATCGCTGCCGGTATCGAATCGACGGCGGAACCCACTCGGGAGATTCCCGCCACAGCGCCTGTGTCGTTGCCTCTCAAGTCCGCTCCGCCGAGGAAACGTCGCCCGATCGGGCTGATCTTGGTGTTGGTTGCACTCGTCATCGCCGGGATCGGGGCGGGTGTAATTGCCGTCATCGGAGGTGGCTCGTCCACGACGGCACCTGCCACCACCACCACACCGGCCACCATCGTTGCGCCCACCACAACTGCCCCGACGACCACCGTCCCGGCGCAGACATCCTCGACGTCCACCACGTCTACGTCTACGTCAACCACATCCACCACCACGAGCTCAACCACCACCACATCGACGACAACTGTTCCAGTGCCGGTTGGAGTGCCTGGTGTGGTGACGCTGGTGGAGACAGGGTTGCAACTCGACACCGACGTCGTCCTCAATTTTGGTCAGGACGACACGGCAATCATTAATTCTCTCGTCTCGGCGCTGGGCGCTGCCGATCTCGACTCGGGTTGGTTCGAGACGGCGTTCTGTCTCGGCACCAGAACAAGAATTCTCAATTGGGGTGACCTTGAGGTCGTCTTTACCGAAGATGTCCTCGATTCGGGCATCGGCACGTTCAGCCAGTGGTTCGTCGACGGAATCGACAATCCCGTCGGCTTGGTCACTGTCGACGGGTTGGGTTTTGGCGCAACCGTGGGGTTTCTGGACGCGACCTACGGGTCAGCCCTCACCATCGTGGAAGCGATACCGGGCGACCCCACTGGGTTGTTCGCGGTGACCAACCCGGCCAGTGGAGGCGTCCTGCTCGGCACCACCAATAGCCGGGATGCCGACGGGTTGGTCGAATCGATGTGGGCGGGCGACAGTTGCACCCGCATCTACACCTGATTCAGCCTGCGGTTTGTGCCCGGATGATGTTGAGGGCAGAGCCGGCCTTGAACCACAGGATCTGATCGTTGCTGAACGTGTGGTCGGCAAGGAACGTCCACTTATCGCCGGCCGGAGTGGTGACCTCGATCGTGACCTGACTACCGGGCTCGATATCGGCGATCCCTCGCACAGCGATGCGGTCGTCCTCGCCGATGCGGTCGTAGTCGGCCGGGTCGGAGAAGGTGAGCGGCAGCATGCCCTGTTTCTTGAGGTTGGTCTCGTGGATGCGAGCGAAGCTTCGGGCGATGGCAACCAGACCGAGGCGGAACCGAGGTTCCATTGCAGCATGCTCGCGACTTGAACCCTCGCCCATGTTTTCGTCGCCGATCACGACCCACGGCTGGCCGGCCTCGTGGTATTGCTTGGCCAGGTCAGGGAACGTTGCCGTCTCTCCGGTGAGCTGGCTCTTGCCGTAGCCGACCTCGTAGCCGTCGTAGGCGTTTACCGCACCGAGGTAGAGGTTGCCGCTGATGTTTTCGAGGTGGCCGCGATACTTCAGCCATGGTCCGGCCATCGAAATGTGGTCGGTTGTGAACTTCCCCTGGGCCTTTACAAGCACCGGTAGGTTTTCGTAGTCGTTGCCGTCCCACGACGGGAACGGGGTGAGGAGCTGCAATCGGTCTGACGTGGGGGACACCGACACGCTGGCGGCGGAGGAATCTTCGGGCGGAGCCACGAATCCGTTCTCACCGGGTATGAAACCGGCGGGAGGCAGCTCGACCCCAACGGGTACAGAGAGGCTCACTTCTTCACCGGCGTCGTTGATGAGGGTGCCGTTGATCGGATCGAAGTCGACCGAACCGGCAAGTGCGAGCGCCATCACGGTCTCGGGCGAGGTCACGAACGCCAACGTTGCCGGATCGCCGTCATTGCGCTTGGGGAAGTTGCGATTGTAGGAAGTGACGATGATGTTTGGCTCGCCGGATGCGTGTTCGGTCTCTTCTGAACGATCCCACTGTCCGATGCAAGGCCCGCAAGCGTTGGCCAACACGGTTGCACCGAGTGCCTCGAAATCGGCGAGGAGACCATCGCGCTCGATGGTGGCGCGAACCTGCTCCGACCCGGGGGTGATCATCAGCTTCGACTTTACGGTGAGCCCCTTGGCCACGGCCTCACGGGCAATCGATGCCGCACGAGTGATGTCTTCGTAGCTTGAGTTGGTGCAGCTACCGATGAGAGCGGCGCTGATAGCGGTGGGCCAACCCTCGGAGCGAGCTTCGGCCCCCAGGTCCTTGACCTCGCGGGCACGATCGGGCGTGTGCGGGCCGTTGATGTGCGGGGTGAGTGTGTTGAGGTCGATCTCGATGACCTGGTCATAATAGGCACCCGGATCGGCGAGAACTTCGTCGTCAGCGCGGAGGTGGTGGGCAACCGCGTTGGCGGCGTCAGCGATCTCTTCGCGGCCGGTCGACCTGAGGTAGCGGGCCATGGCGTCGTCGTAGGCAAACAGTGACGTGGTGGCACCAATCTCGGCGCCCATGTTGCAGATGGTGGCCTTGCCGGTGCAGCTGAGGCTGTTGGCGCCCTCCCCGATGTATTCGACGATGGCACCAGTGCCGCCCTTTACCGTGAGGATGCCGGCGACCTTGAGAATGATGTCCTTGGGAGCGGTCCAACCGCTGAGCGAACCGGTGAGCTTCACCGCAATTAGCTTTGGCCAGCGGACATTCCATGGGAAACCGGTCATGATGTCGACGGCGTCGGCACCGCCAACGCCCACGGCGATCATGCCTAGACCACCGGCGTTGGGGGTGTGGCTGTCGGTGCCGAGCATCATCCCGCCCGGGAAGGCGTACTGCTCGAGCACAACCTGGTGGATGATGCCGCTACCCGGCTTCCAGAATCCGGCGCCGAACTTGACACACGCGCTTTCCAGGAAGTCGTAGACCTCTTCGTTGGTGTCGACGGCGGTAAGAAGATCGCGCCTGCCATTGACCTTTGCCTGAATCAGGTGGTCACAATGGGTGGTGGCTGGCACCTGCACCTCGGTAAGGCCGGCGGTGATGAACTGCAACCAGGCCATCTGCGCGGTGGCGTCTTGCATGGCCACGCGGTCGGGGCGGAGGTCGACATATGACTCGCCGCGTTCGAGTTCTTGATCGGCGGTGTCGAGGTGGTTGACGAGGATCTTCTCTGCGAGGGTGAGACCTCGGCCGAAGCGGGATCTGGCAGCGGCGAGCCGTTCATCAAAGTTGGCGTATACGCCATTGATGAGCTCGATCGGAGTGCTGGCTGCAACGGCCATGGCAGGTTGCCTCTCGGTGTTGATGAATTCGGTGGTTTTCTCGGCAGCCTAGGGAGCATTGGAGGGCTCTGCATTGTCGACTACCGTGTAGAAGTATATACAAGTTCTACATACAAGTACTATACAAGTCTACGTCCGTCGGTGCAGCAGTGAGAAATCCTAAGTATCAAGCGATCGCCACCGAAATAGAGAGGCGGATCGCGGCCGACGAATACACCGCCGGCGGACTTCTTCCGAGCGAGTCGGGACTCTCGAGCGAATTTGGTGTCAGCCGTGTGACGGTTCGGCGGGCACTCGAGCAGGTTCGCGACCATCGCCTCGTGGAGGCCCGCCAGGGTCTTGGTTGGTATGTCTCGGCTGGCCCGCTTCGACAGTCGCTTGATCAGCTCGACACGATCGAACAGCAACTACGAGAGGCAGGCGTTGTTTCGGAGCGCCGGATCATCGACTTCGCCTTCACACGGGGCACTGAGCGTGTGCGGAAGATTCTGGGCGAGGATCGGGTCCTCGAAGTTCGCCGAATCAATCTGGCCGATGGTCAACCCTTCGCCAGGGTCACGGTCTGGTGCCGTGAAGAGCTGGGATCCGAGCTCTCGCGCAACGACGTTGAGGTAAAGCCGTTCAATGAATTGATCAATGCCCAGTTGGGCGGGGCCGAGCAGACTGTCGGAGCCGCTGCAGCGTCCGCTGCCGATGCCGAACTGCTTGGTGTGCCTGCCGGCTCGCCGGTGCTCGTATGTGAACGCATCACCCGCACACTCGAAGGCGACGCAGTTCTGGTCAGCGAACAGGTTTATCCCGGGCACCGAACCGTCTTTGCCTTGGATCTGCCACAGCAGGGGCTGCACGGAGTGCACGGTGTCGCGTCGGACACTGGAGCGTTCGGTGGGCTGAGGCTCGTCGAATAGGCCAGGTTCGGCAAGTCTTGCCCGGTCGCGCCTACCTCAGCTGGAGAGAATCTCGTCGAGCGCACCAAGCAGCAGCGTGACGTTGCGCAACCTTGCTGTGTGGCCCATGAGACCGATGCGCCAGACCTTGCCGGCGAACTCACCAAGCCCGCCACCGATCTCGATTCCGTAGTGCTCAAGGAGCTGCTTGCGCACGCCAGCCTCGTCGACTCCAGCCGGGAGGCGATCCGTGGGGATCACCACTGTGGTCAGCTCGGGTAGGCGATGTCCGGCTTGAGCGAACAGGTCGAAGCCCATCTCGACCATGCCGTGTTGCAGAGCGTCTCCGCAGGCCTGATGACGGGCAAACGACGCTTCGAGCCCCTCATCGAGCAGCACGCCAAGCCCGGCATGGAGTGCATAGACCATCGAGATGGGGGCCGTGTGGTGATATGCCCTGGCGCTACCACCAGTGACGTACTTCGCGATCATGTTGAGATCGAGATACCAGCTCTGAGGGCGCTCGACGATCTGTTCGACGCCTCGTGGCGACACACTGAGCGGGGCCAAGCCGGGCGGCACTCCGATGCACTTTTGGGTGCCTGAGTAGGCGATGTCGACACCCCACTCATCGAGTTTGACCGGGATACCACCGACGGACGTGACGCAGTCGATAAGCAGCAGGGCGTCACCCTTATTGGCTCCGAGTTCGGCGATGTCGTTGCGCACACCGGTGGATGTCTCGGCATGGACCACTGCGATGATCTTGGGGTTGGGGTGAGCATCAATCAACCGCTGGGGGTCGATGGCGGTGCCCCACGGGGCATCGACTCTCACCACCTCCGCGCCGGCGCGAGCGGCCACATCGCACATGCGCCCGCCGAACACGCCATTGACCCCGATAACCACCACATCACCGGGCTCGACGAAGTTTACGAATGCCGCTTCCATCCCAGCCGAACCGGTACCCGAAATCGGGAATGTCAGAGGATTGGAAGTCTGGAATGCCAACCTCAGGCGACCGCCGGTCTCGTCGAGCAGTGTGATGAATTCGGGGTCGAGATGGCCGAGCACCGGCCTGGTGAAAGCCTCGATGACCTCGGGGTATGGGTTACACGGGCCAGGGCCCATCAGAATGCGGTCGCTATGTGTCACAGCGATGGAGTCTACGGGACCGGGGGCTACGACTTGGAACCTGGGCTACGGCTTACAGGTCGGGCCACCGTCGAGAGCGCTTCTTGGCGCTTCGGGAACGGTCACCTAGCGCCCACGCCCGCCGCCACGAACCGGTGTGTGGACCGGTGAGGGACGGGGTGTCGTTGGCGTGAGCGCGAATTCTGGCGCTGTACCAGTCAGAGGACGCCTCATCGGCCAAGGCGGCGATCTCGGCTTCGATACGGGCGGCGAACCTGTTGGCGTTGTCAGTGTCGGCCGGCCGAATCGGCGAACCGATTGTGACCGATGTGGTGCTGGGCCGGGGTGTCGAACGGCCCTTACGCAAGATCCGTCCCGTGCCTTCAATATGGATGGGCACGACAGGGACATCGCAGCGCTGAGCCAGATATGCCGCACCACCCCGGAAGGGCTGTCCCCATCCATCGGGGCTTCTTCCGCCCTCGGGAAATAGCAGCAGACTCCAGCCGTCTTCGAGAAGTTCCGCGGCAAGGTCCGCTGACCGGCGACCGACCTTGGTGCGTTCGATGGGTATGGCACCGATGGCGAGAGCCGAGAGCGCGGAGGTGATTTTGCTGCTGAAGAAGTAGTCGGCGGCGGCACCCACAACGATCTTGTGGCGCCACGGCTCGGGAATGGAGGTGAGCATTAGCGGGGTGTCGAGGTGGCTGTGATGGTTGGCCGCAAATATGGCCGGCCCTTCCATGGAGAGCAGGCGATCCTCGCCACGGCGATCCGGTGATGCAATGGCCGACACGGCGAGCTTCATTGGGCCGTCGACGATGGCGGCGCGCGCCAGCCGGGCCGGTTTGCTGCGAGCCCACGATGTGTCGTAGCGGGCGCCCGTGGTCGGGACCCTGTGGACTGGTTCCACCCCGCGAGGTGTGGACGGCGATCGAAACGGAAACTCCAATGCTCGGACGCGGCGAATCGGCGAGAGCACTCGCGGTAGCCGCGGGAGTCCAAGCTGTCTCACCAGTTTCATGTTCGAGCGCTCATGACACGTCGGCCATCAGGATCGGGGGATTGTGCATGTGGGTGATCGTGGCCTGCGGACCCACCACATCGGAGGCCATCTCAAGGGCGTCCTGAAGGGTGGAAGCCGGCTGGAAACCAAGCCTGCGAACAGATCTGGGATCGCCGCCGACGATGATCACTCGTCCCAGCCATTGCAGGGCATGTGCACCCCAGTACCACATGTAGAACGGATGCACGCCGTGGTAGGCGTAGCTGGTCCGGTAGAGATGGCGATACCACTCGTCTTCTGCGAATTGCTTTTCGTACTTTCGCTCGATCTCCGCCGGGTCGGTGGTGTCGGTGAGGACCTGTTCGAAGAAATCGATGTAGCTCGGGTGATGAACCGGGTGGAACTCCCATGGGGTGGGATGGCTCACGATCAACACACCACCTTCACGCACCAGGGGCTGGCCGCGGTACATGTTGAAGAAGTAGCCGAGCCCGAGACACATCACCAGAATCGGATTCATCACCGAGTTGACGTTGTAGGGGCTGATGTAGGGAAGACCCAGCGTGAGAATGTCGGTCTGGCCCTCCACCGGAACGATGTGCTGCTTGAAGCAGTTTTCGAGAGTGGCTTCGTGGACTGCCTCGACCTCACCGGCCTGTACCGATGTCATCTCATATGGCGCCTTCCATGACTGGAAGATCTTCCGCCGTGCCGACGATGGCATGGCGTTGAGACCGGTCTTCATGGCGAGGAATGTGGCTCGGTCACGCGCCGACCATTCCCACTCACGCTTTTGCAGCACCGACAGCGGCCCGTCGTAGCCAAAAGTGTTGTTGTTGATCGTCGTCTCGATCTGGAACACGCGGGGACCGTGTTTCTTGATCACTTCGCCCTGACGCCAGTTGCTCTTGTGGAGTTCGGATGCGTGGCGGTCCATGAAGGAACGCGACTTCTGCATGGTGTCGACGTTGTGGTGATGGCGAATGCCGGTGTAGCTCGACAGTCCGGTGGCGGTGGACTTCCAGCCACCGTCCATCGACACGATATTGATGTTGACGTAGACGAGTAGATCGGATTCGGCGGCCCGCTTGTTCATTGTGACGTCTTCGTCGTGACGGGTCTGACCCAACTCGACCATGCCGTCGGGGTCCTCGGCATCGTGGTTGTAGAGAGCACCCTGAGGAGCGAACGCGTCGTAGATTCGATCGCCCAGCGCGTGACGAAGTTCGGCCTCGGTCATGCGCCGGTGAAGCGCCAACGCGGCAATGAGGTGAACATCTTCGACACCGGCCGCCGCGGCAATGTCGAGCACCTGCTCGATCACGCGTTGGCGAATATCGGGCCGTTGCATCTGGGGGAGCGGCAGTGAAAGATCGTCGAAGGCGATCGTGAGCTTCATGCCTGGCTTCATCAGACTCGGCAACGGATCGTCGTCGAGCGGGTTGAGCAGCGCCTGGCGTATCGATTCGTCGGGATCGGGTAGGCCGGGAAGAGGCTCCGCCGGGTAGATGACACGGCTGCGTCCGGCCGGGAGCTTCTCGAGCTTGAAGTTCTCACCGTGGTGGAACATGATCGGCGGGGTCGAACGATCTACATCGAGTACAAAACCGGGTCTTGGAGCCTTGCGGCGTGGATCTGTTGCCATGGTCAGGCTGTGCTCCTGTTGAAGAGTTTCCGCCCTGCGGAGTGAGATAGCGGGCCGATCGGCAGGACGCGCGATGGGGCGCCCTGCGATTTGTCCCAGTGCTCGATCAGCCAAGCTCGTTTTCGGGCGATAGACGCCAACTTGGTCTCGGGATTGACAGCGACGGGGAAGCCGACCACCTCGAGCATTGGAAGGTCGGAGCTGGAATCGGCGTAGGCCACCGCTTGTTGTAGATCGATGTTGTGAAGGGCCGCGTAATCGACGAGTGTCTGGTAGCGGGCCTCGCCGGTTGGAGGCACGCCGGTGAGGCGGCCATCGTAGGTGCCGTTGGTGACAGACATCTCCGCGGCGACGATGTCGTCGAAGAGCGGCCGAAGCGGTTCGGTGACCAACTCAAGTGCGCCAGTGATCAAGAGAGTCCGGTGCCCGAGACGGCGATGCTCGCGCACTCGACGAATCCCGGCCGGGAACGATTTCGTGATCAGCAGGTCAGACAACATTTCCGCAGAATCGGCGGCCAGACGGTCTACCGGGGCGTCTTCGAAGCGGCGGTAGAAGTAGCGCAGGAAGTCGCTGCGGTCGGCCCGGTCGAGAGCCAGCAGGGTGGGAATCTCGCGCAGCGTCTTGGCCACGAAACGAGCCCGATCCGGCCTATCGAGGTGACGTGTTGCGAGCCAGGCGTAACTCGACACAACATTGCTGGCGATCAGCGTGTTTTCGAGGTCGAACACTGCGAGCTGACGCTGCGGTTCCAGGACCTGCTTTCGAAGGCGATCGTTGCGTGAGCTCGACTGGCGCCTGCCAGGAGACATCTTGAGGCGGGCCTGCTTGACCATCGACGGTAAGTGAACGGTGTGGACGTAGGTAGGCCAGTGGACCAGATTCGGGTCCATACCGAAAGTAGCTTGGTCATCAGCGTCGAGTGAATTCCATAGCTCGTACATGTGATCTAGCTCGTAGATCGCTTCGCATTCGGTGTAGGCGCCGTATAGCTCCACATAACCGTTGGCCCGTTCGAGTTGGTCCTTGCGTTCCTCGAGTTTGGCACCGAATTCGGCTTGGTGGCCACGCAACGGCAACGCGTCGAGCACCTTCTCGGCGATGTTGAGGCCCTTGCGGGCCCGACCCAACTGACGAGAAACGCGACCGCGCCCTGGGAACGACCACTCGGGCACCGATATCGGTTGATTCTTTTCGTCGTAGACGGGGTGCTCGGTGAACCACGACCGCACCAGGTCGACCAGTTGGCCGTATTCGAGTGGGTTGGCCGATCCGCTGGCGATCTGGGTGACATCGGGATGGTCGATCCCATCGTCGTCAACCTTCGGGCCGCGTGCTGCGACGGCGATGATTGTGGCGACAACGAGATCGCACGGGATCACATCGATTACGCCCTCGGGCACCCCCGGGAACTCTTTGAGCAGACCGCGGGCATACGCCGCGATCACAGGCTCGGCCATCCGAAAGCCACGGATCCAACCGGGGGCGGGCTCCGATAGCGCAGACTCGATGATCGAGGGGCGAACGATGCTCACCGGCACGTCACCTCTGGTCTCCACAAGCGCTCGTTCTCCAAGAGCTTTGGTGAATGCGTAGGCATCGGGATATCCGAGCGATGACGCACGCGATCTGCCAGCGGCGGTCATCTGTTTGCCGACCCAACGCTGACGAAGTTGCTCGGTGCGTTCGGCGATGGCCGGGGCACCGGCGGGACCGAGGCTGTCGTAGGCCTCTTTCTTAAGCGCGGATAGTCGATCGGGGGTGCGACTGTCGGCTTCGGAGCGCACTCTCGCTCGACGTGCGTTGGCGACCTCAGCCCGCCAGTCGACGTCGACGAAGAACGGCGACTCGTCGACCAACTGTTCTGGAGCGTTGCCGCGGCGACTGCCAGCGACATAGCAGGTGGAGACGGCCACCAGGTGGGCTGGTGTTCCGGGTTCGCGGCCAGCTGCGGTTGGTTTGGTGCGAATGGCGGCGGCGTCTCGCAACGCGGCGGCGACACGATGGGGGCCGAGCAGATTGACTTCGATGGCGTCGTCGAGAGCGGAATCGAAACTCACCGCGGCAGCCGAATGGATGGTGATATCGCATGTGGACAAGAGGGCCAGGCTCTCGTCGTCGAAGTTCATGCCGTCAGTGGCAACATCTCCGGCCATCGCGCTGATTCGGCGCTTGCACATGTCGGCAAACGACTCGTCGGGGAGGCCACCCGCCGCTACCGGATCTTCCGCGTAGGCCGCTTTGAGAGTGTCGAAGGCATCGTTCTTGAGGATGTCGCGATCGACTCGGTTTTGAGCGCCGCGGCGACCAGGTCGCACGACGAGCACAAGTTCGCAATCGGGCACCGCTCGTAGCAGACGTTCCACCAACGCCGTGCCAAGGAAGCCAGTGGCTCCGGTGATGGCGATTCGTTTGCCGCTTAGAGACTCCCTGATCACCGCATATGTCTACCACCGGAAAATCTCTCTACCAAGTGGTAGAGAGCCATCCCATGGCTCTAACGTCATGGAAGTGCCAGAAGTGACAGTGACCCGAAACGCAACAACCCGCGAGCGAATCCTCGACGCTGCGCTGGCTGCCTACGGCACAGATGGCTTTGCTGCGACATCGCTCGATGCTCTTGCCGAGCAGCTCGGCATCCGCAAGCAGACGATTCTTTATTGGTTCCCGTCCAAACAGGCACTGTTCGAAGCTGTCATCGACAGTGCAGCGCTCGACCTCATCGCGGCGTTCGACGTCGCTGCATCGTCGGGTCGTCAAGGTATGGACCAGGTCGAAGCCATCATCAGGCGGGTGTTCCGACTAGCGGCTCGGCGACCACAACTACTCGGATTGGTACGCGAGGTGAGCAGGCCGGGATCATTATCGGCGGAACGACTGGCTGATCGTGTCGCCCCAGTTTTCGCCCGGGCCGCAGATTTCCTCCAACGGGAAATGGATGCAGGTCGGTTTCGTCGTAGCGACCCGTCGATGCTGTTGCTCAGCCTCTACTCGACGGTGGTCGGCGTTGCCGGCGAGTTCGAGGTGCAGAGAGCTATCGGCCTCGAATCGACATTGCGCGTCGCTGTGGCGCGCCGACGAGAGTTGATGCGGTTTCTCGCCGCAGCGCTGGTTCCCGTCGACTGACGGCTGGGTGGTCGACTGATGGCTGGGTGGTCGACTGACGGCGGGGTGATAGCGGTCCGATCTAGCCGACTTGAATCAGCGACTCAAGGCGGTCGGAGTACTTGACGTGTCCATCGGCGGTGCATGCCAGCACGTCATGGTTGGGAAAGTTGGCAAGCCAAGCAGGTGCAGCCCGCCCGGTTGATGCTCCGTATGACCAGATGGCGGTGGCCAGTGCGTCGCAGGTGCCAAGGTCGGGCCCGATCACGCTCACGCTCGTCAACGGCGGCTGGCCTTGGTGTACCTCCGACCTGACGTCATCGCCGTCCCTTCGTGCTGGGGCATCGCGCTGAGCTTGGATATGACGGCCTCGTTCGTATTCGCCGGAGGTGGCTACTGCTCCATCCGCAAGATCGACGATGGCCGCGACCCCGTCGGAGTCTTGAGGATTGCGGATGCCGACTTTCCATGGGTCGCCTCCATCGGATGTGAACCCGGCAATGTCGCCGCCGGCTCCGATGCATGCTCGGTCGAGCCCTGCCATGCGCAGGTTGAGAAGCGCACGTTCAACCGCCCAGCCCTTGACATAGCCGGAAGGATCCAAGGGCAGATCGGGAGTCCGGTCACGGTGCTGGAACGCACCTTCGGTGAGCCGAACGAGTTCGTCGCAGCGAGTAAGCACGTGGCGAACTGCCGGATCCGCGGCATCGACTGAAAGTTCCAGACGCCCGATTCGCGAGATTTCGCTGTCGGCAATGAAAACACTCAGCAAGGACTCGACCTGGTGAAACCAAGTCCAAGTCTTGTCAAGCAAATCAGTCGGGGTGCCGGCGGGAACGTCGATGCTCACCACCGTGCCCATCACCTTCTCGATATGCCGACTCATCGCGGGCTCATGGTTGGATCAGAATCCAGCAGCGTCGAGGGCTGCCTGCAGAGACTGTTGGTAAGACCAAGATGTGTAGGTGGCGCCGCTGATGAACTGCACCTCGCCCGACTGGTTGGCGAGAGTTTGCTCGGTGAGTCTGGGAATTGCGTAACGCTGAATTGCCATCGACTGCATGTCGCGCGGGGTACGGATGAACTTGGCGTCGACGATCGCACCGCCATCAATCGTGACTTCTACCTGATAGGGACCCCAAGGCGTGTTGGCAGTTGGACCGTCGACCACCTGTGCGGTGGATGACAGTGGCGTGGCCGGTGCTGTGGAGTCGTTCGAAGAGCCGGACGAGTTGGCACTAGATCCGCCGTTGCCCGAGGAGTCAAACGGGATCCCGAGTTCGGTCGCCACCTGCTCGAGAAGATTGAGCGGTATGCCATCGGGGAACTGTTCGTCAATGGGTGGGATGACCCAGTCGGGAAGTTGCGACATGATCTGGTCGCGCTCGGGCGCTCCAGGGTCGACGCTGGTTTGGGTTTGGGTCTGGGTCTGGGTCTGGGTCTGGGTCTGGGTCTGATCCTGAGGCTGTTGCGGCTGGGCCGTGCCGCTGCCGGCCGCTGAATCATTCGAGGTCGCAGACGACCTGGACTGCGGGGCCACGGTTGCGGCCCCGGAGAGCTCGATCGATGTGGCAGCCCGAGTGTTGAAGTTGAAGATCGTCGCCAAGCCGGCGACGGTGAGCCCGAGAGTTGGTAGTACCCGTTTCATGTCTGGCAATGTGCTTTCAGTAATCGAATCGTTCGTAATGGAGATTGCGTGGCTGGGTTCCAGCTCGCTTGGCGCCGTTGCAAGCTGCTGAAATCAGCGCGGGGGGGCCACAGACATAGACCGATCGGTCTGCAATGTCGGGCACGGCATGACGGAGCGAGGCAGCGCTGAACGGTTCGCTTCGGTGCCGACCCGTCTGGCTTCGGCTCACTCTCAGCTTGAAGCCACGGCGGGTGGCAATTTCCTCTAGTTCGTCGAGCAGAATCGCATCGGCGTCGCTGTGAGCTCGGTAGAGCATCGTGACATGACCGGGTGGGCGCTCGATGTCTTCCAAGATCGCTCGAAGTGGAGTGACCCCGATGCCGCCGCCGATGAGCAGGACCTTGTCGACGGGATCATTTTCGGTGTGGAACACTCCGTAGGGCCCCTCAGCCATCACTCTTGTGCCTACGGGAACTTGCTGCATCCAGGTGCTGTCGTCGCCGAGGGCCTTGATGGTGAATCGGAGACTTTTCCCATCGGGCGCGGCGGACAGAGACAGCGGATGGGCCTTCCACCATCGATCACGTCGAAGCACTCTGAGAATGAAAAATTGGCCTGATGCTGTGGTCAGGCGGTCGAGGTGACGGCCTTTCAACCTGATGGAGACAACCCCGGGTCCTTCTTGCTCAACGGCGGCGATCACGAGCCGGTGTCGGAGAGCTCGCCAAATCGGCGATATCCAACGGAATCCGATGACAACGAAAACCGTGGCGAGGTTGAGACTGACCCAGTAGACGACCGCCACATGATCTGTGGCGAAGTCGGCCCCGCCTGTGAGTTGATGGGCGAAGGCCAGCGCTACCCCGACGTAGGCGTAGAGGTGGATGAAGTGCCACGTCTCATAACTGAGCGATCGTCGCGCCGCTCGAATCGAGGTGGCGGCCACACCAAAGATGAGGACAAATCCCACGGTGGCGGTGAGCATGTTGGGCCAGTAGAGGATGAAGTTCCCGAATTGATCGGCAGGGCCGGCCTCTCGAGGAATCGCGTACCCAAGCGTGGTGAACAACACATGTGCGCTCAGAAGAGTGACCGACGCGAATCCGGTGAGCCGGTGCCACTTGAGCAGGTGGTCCATCCCGTAGCGACGTTCAATCCACGGAACTCGTGCGATCAGAACCAGCTCGGCCAATATGAAGAATGACCCCCACAGCGCGGTGATTTGGCCCAGACCCTCGAGCTTGCCGAATGACGTGCCCCACAGATCGAATGCACCGTGGCGGATCCACATGGCGGTGATCACAACCAAGTTGATGACCACGAACGCCTCAATATCGACCCGGGCCAACGGTGTCGGGCGGAGTTGGCTCCGGCGTACTGGTCTGGGCGTGGCTTTGGGAGACATGATTTTCGCAGGTGGGGCGGCGGTGATTGTGGTCACATCGACCATCTTCCCCATCTGTTGTCAAAGAAACGTAAGACTGTGAGCAAAGTTGCGTAAAGCTTCCTGAATGTCGCTTCAGGTTCGGCTCCTCAGCGGTCGGTTCGCCGATGCCGGAGCTTTCGAGAGTGTCGCTCTTGGGCCAGCACGACGAGCCGGTCGATCAGTTCGCTGTAGGGAACCCCGGATTCGGCCCACAACTTCGGATACATCGATATCGGCGTGAACCCCGGCATCGTGTTGAGCTCATTCACCAGCCACCCCCGGCCAGTCCCATCATCCCGGCGAGACTCCTCGTAGAAGAAATCGACTCGGGCCAGTCCCTCGACTCGCAGGGCTCTATACGCGCCCACCGCGACAGTCTGGGCTGCTTCTAATTCGTCGGGCGTCAGGTCGGCCGGGATACGTAAATCTGCGCCGCCTTCGTATTTGTCGGCGTAGTCGTAGAACTCGGCGCCGGGCACGATTTCGCCGGCGACGCTCGCAACCGGATTCTCATTGCCCAGCACGGCCACTTCGATCTCGCGGCCGCGAATCTCTTCCTCGATTATCACGATGCGGTCGTAGCCCGCAGCGAGTTCGATGGCTGCAGCAACCTCAGCGGCGTTGGTGGCTCGAGACACACCTACCGATGACCCCATGTTGGCCGGTTTCACAAACAGCGGCAGCCCGAGTTGGCCGATCGTTCGGTGGCACGCTTCGTCGATCGATCCTCCGGTGCCGTCGGGGAAAGTGACCAGGTCGGAGTCGGATTCGGATCCAGACTCAGATCGCCGATCGACGGTCATCCATACATAATCGCCCTGGGTTACCCCGTGCGCAGAGAGGTGTGCCTTGGCCGCCACTTTGTCCATGCACAATGCGGAGGCGAGAACTCCAGCGCCGACGTATGCAACGTCGGCCAACTCCAGCATTCCTTGCACAGTGCCGTCTTCGCCCATCGGACCGTGGAGCACCGGAAACACCACCGTCGGCATGTCGGCATTGGTCAGCACCGGCAACGCGTCGATTGCCTCTCCTTGCACGGTGAGCCGCTCCGGCAGGTGATCCGGTCCTGCCGAGTTCGCCGATCCTGCCGCGGTCGCTGAGGTCGCTGAGATCGACTTCGTGTCGCGGTGCCAGACGCCGTCTCGGTCGATGCCGATCGGCTCGATCAAGTATTTCTCGCGGTTGGCGGCGGCAATCACATGGCGTGCCGACACGCACGAGACGTCGTGCTCGGCGGACTTACCACCGAACAGCACGACCAGCCGGACCATCTCGCTGGCGGAGGACACTGGCAACTCGGGTGCTGGACTCGGAGTATCTGGCATCGTCTCGACGCTACCCCGACTGGGCTTCACGGCCGGACCTCTCCAATATGACGAGCCGCTTCCATGCGGTGCGCGGCGCCACGGTCGGTCGGTGTAACACTGCTCGCATGCACTGGACCGCCGCCGCCGTTGCCGATGCCGTGAGCGGAACCCTTCGCGGACCCGACACAGCGATCGAGATGGTGACTCAGGACACCAGAGAAATCACTCCGTCGAGCCGCTGTTTGTTTGTGCCGATCGTGGCCGACCGTGATGGCCACGACTTCGTCGACGCGGCAATCGAGGCTGGAGCTGTTGCCTACCTGACCTCGAGGCCGGCCGGCCGAGAATTCGAGGCGATCAGAGATCTCGCCGCCATTGAAGTCGACGACACATCCGCCGCACTGCGTGACCTCGGCAGAGCGGCTCGCAACCGCCTCGCTAGAGCAACGGTGATTGGTGTGACCGGGTCGGTGGGCAAGACGACCACAAAGGATTTCCTGGCCGCGGTCGCGGCCACCGGTCGAATCACCCACGCCAACATGCGTTCGTTCAACAACGAAATCGGGGTGCCACTCACCCTGCTTGGCGCTCCCGAGGACGCCGAGGTCATGATCATCGAAATGGGATCGCGTGGCATCGGGGATATCACCCGGCTCTGTGAGATCGCCCGCCCGACCATCGGGGTGGTCACCACTGTGGGCACGGCTCACACCTCCGAGTTCGGGGACATCGAGTCGGTGGCCCGTGCGAAAGCCGAGCTGGTAGAGGCCCTCCCTGCGGATGGTCTGGCCGTGCTCAATGCAGATGTGGATCTGGTAGCCGGCATGGCAGAGCGCACCGATGCTGATGTCGTGCTGTTTGGTGTCGCCGGGGCACCAGCCGATGTGAGAGCCGAGAGAATCGAACTCGACGATCATCTGGCGCCGTCGTTCACAATCGTGGCGGCCGAGGGTGAGGTGCGGGTGAGGCTCGGAGCCCGAGGCACTCACCTGGTGAGTAATGCCACCGCTGCTGCTGCTGTGGGACTCCATCTGGGGCTCTCGCTCGACCAAATCGCCGCTGGCCTGACCACTCCGGTGATGTCTCCAATGCGTATGGACTTGGTGAGCCTGAGCGACGGTGTGACGGTGATCGACGACTCGTACAACGCCAATCCAATGTCGACCGAAGCCGCGCTCAGGTCTCTCGCTGCCTTGCCCGCCGACCACCGAGTAGCGGTGCTCGGAGTGATGGCCGAACTCGGCGAAGAAAGCGATTCTGAGCATGCCCGCATTGGCGAGCTCGCCTCTGCTCTCGGCATAGAGGTCGTCGCGGTGGACGCACCAGGCTACGGCGGACATGATGTGGCGAACATCGGTGAAGCACTCGAGACCCTGGCCGGCGAGACTCTGGCTGGAGCATTCGCAGGCTCGGCGATTCTCGTGAAAGGCTCTCGGGTGGCCGGACTCGAACGGTTAGTGGAACGGTTGCGGGCTGCCGCTGGAGAATGACAAGCGCCAGTCGATGATGGACCTCGTCGGCCGCGCAACCGCACCTGCCATCGGCCATCCAAGCGGACAAGTTCGACCCCTCGATCATGAACATCGTGGTGACATCGGCTGCACAAAAGCACCAGGTTGGTGATGTCGGTGGGGCCATTGGACTGCCAAGACTGGATGTGATGGGCCTCGCACCGGTTGGGGTCTGCCCCGCATCCGACGCATCCCTTGTCGCGGGCGGTGAGTGCGGTCCACTGCGCCGTAGTGGTCGACCGATGGCTTCGGCCCACAAACAGCGGGCGACCTGGTCCGTCGAACAACACAGCCGTGAACGTCGAGTCGCAAGCCAAACGCTCGAGCAGCGACTGGGAAACCGATTCCGTAGAGCCGATCATTTCGGCCGCGCCGGTGGGGTCGTCTGACCTCAGCCGTCGTATGTCGGCGACGACGGTGATCTGATGCTTCGGATGTCGTGGCCCGGCCCCCGTTGCTTCAACTAATCCGCACAGAGCATCGGCGCGTCGCTGGACTGTCGTTCGCATCTCGCTGGGTGAAGCGTCGCGTCCGCCGTCGTCCTTGAACAATTGGTTGGTGCGATCATCGATCCGCGATCGAAGTACAGCTCCCGCCGCAGGATCGAGTTTCGCGTGTAGGTGGAACATGCCGTCTCTGCCGATCCAGTCGGTGACACTTCGCTGAGCACGGAGCGATTCCGGGGGCTCGTCGCTGGGACGATTGTCGATGACCCACGCTCGGCAGTCCTTGGCGAACTTGTCGGCCGAGCACTTGGCGGCTCGGGCTGACAGTGGCAAATCGGCAAGAACGGGCGAGACCTGCTTGGCTGCCGATGCGATCAAGTCGGCGTGAGTGGCCGTGATTTCGCCTGAATCCAGCGCGGCGGCGGTGAGCGGCATGTCGGTGAGCATCTCAGCGGTGGCAGATACTCGAGCCGCAGCTCTGCCTGATATGCGGCCAACCAAGCGTAGGACGCCAGCACCATCAAGGCCGCTGTCGTCCAATGAATTGATGGTGGTGGTGACGCGCCCTTCAAGCGCAGCGGCCGCACCTTTCAGACGCCGCAACTGCTCGACCAAATCGACCAACTCGTGGCGCGTCATACCCAATGGGTTGATGCACCTGAGTTGGTAGCGGGCTGCTGTGAGCATGGATTGAGTGTAGCGAACATACGTTCGCTTTTCAACATGAGTCACACAAAAGTTCGATCAGGTCATATCCGAGCCGTCGGGCTACTCTCGCGCCAATGTCTGACAATCAGCCGCCCGCCACACCAGCCGTCTCAGTGCAGGGCCTCGATCACATCGTCCTCAAAGTGTCCGATTCGGCAGCGTCGCTGGCGTGGTATCGCGACAACCTCGGCCTCACGCCCGAACGCGAGGTCGAGTGGCGCGCGAAAGAGGTGCCGTTCCCGTCGCTTCGGATCGATGCCACCACTCTCATCGACCTCTTCGAGTCACCTGCCGACGGCACCAACGTCGACCATTTCTCACTGCGTGTCGACGACTGCGACTTGGACAAAATTGCCAAGTCCGGCCGATTCGACGTGGTCGACGGACCCAACTTGATCTGGGGCGCGACCGGATGGGGGATAGGGCTCTACGTGTCAGACCCCGACGGCAACATGGTGGAACTCAAACGTGCATTGCGAGACGACGAATAGCGAAAGGTCATCATGAACGTTCCCGACTTTCGATCGATAACTGTGGAGGAACTGGCACGACGGGTGCGTGAGCGCGAGTTGACCGCCGAGGCAGTTACCGATGCCGCGCTCGAGCGGATCGAGAGCATGAATCCTGCGGTCAACGCGTTCGTGTCGGTCGATGCTGACTCGGCCCGGGCTCAGGCTCGTGCCATAGATCTGCAGCTTGACGCAGGCGCGGAAGTCGGCGTCCTTGCAGGCGTGCCAATCGGGGTCAAGGATCTCGAAGATGCCGAGGGATTCCAGACTGTTCGAGGGGCGATGCACCTGCGCGACATCGAGCCCTGCGACCAGGACTCAACCGAAGTGGCACGCCTTCGCGCCGCTGGTTGCGTGGTCATCGGCAAGACCAACACCCCTGAGTTCGGATGGGCCGGCGACACCTACAACTCAGTGTTCGGCCCCACCCTCAACCCATGGAATCTGGCGCGCTCGCCCGGCGGATCGTCAGGTGGCACGAGCGCGGCAGTGGCATCCGGCATGGTGCCCCTCGGTACGGGCTCTGATGGTGGAGGCTCGATCCGCATCCCATCGGCGCTGACCGGAATGTCGGGCTTCAAGCCATCGCAAGGGAGAGTCCCCTCCGGGCCGGCCCCGATGGGCGCCGCCGACCTGTCAACACAGGGACCGATGGCCCGCCGAATCCGCGATGTCGCCACGGCGCTGGATGTAGTGGTCGGGCCGTCGCCGGGTGACCTGCGCTCGCTCGATCGTCCCGCGTCGCCATGGCGTAGTGCACTCGATTCGCCGGCGGCACCTGCCCGAGTGCTCTGGGTACCCACGATCGACGGTTTCGGACCGGACCGAGAGATCGGATCAGTGTGCAGAGGCGCCGTCGACCGACTGGCCGACGCCGGCGTCGAGGTCGTGGAATCCGGGCCGATTTTCTCTGAGCCGATCGGTCCGTTCGCACTTCTATTCTTCGGCGGATCGTTGCCGACGTTTCGGCCTCTCATGGACACGCCTGCCTGGGCCAATGTCACTCCAAGGTTGGCGGAGATTCTCGAACTGTCATGCGACTTCGTGACGTTCGACGCGGTCGAGGGAGCGAGGGTGGCTGCTCAGGCAATGTCGCTGCAGCTGGCAGAGGTGATGGACGGGTTCGACGCCATCATCAGCCCGACCGTCGCCGGTCAAACGCCGCTGTCGATGCAGGAGGGCTCTGTCAACGGAGAGAAGACCGAGAACTGGGTGAGCTTCACCTACCCGTTCAACCTGACCCGCCGCCCGGCAGCTACTACATGCGCCGGGTTCACCGCCGACGGAATGCCGGTGGGGCTGCAAGTTGTTGGCCACCAGCTGGCCGACGCCCGTGTGCTCGAGATCACAGCGTGGGCGGAGGACCTTCTCGGGTTTGATCCAGTGGCACCAAACGTCGTGTAGCCAGCTGTGCGGATCCCGGCGAAGG
>JBDNJK010000084.1:0-67319 GCA_041687805.1 Acidimicrobiales bacterium | reverse complement strand
CTTAACGTTCACAAAAACCGGTGGTGGGGGGTTGTGGGTCGTAGATGTAGGTTGGCGATGCACGAGACCACTTCCGCACCAGAGGTACGACCATGGCCAACCGCACCGACATCACACTCGAAGGACGTGACGGTCAAAAATTCGAGGCAACGAGTTGGCTTCCCGAGGCCGATCCCACGCTGGTCGTGCAAATGATGCACGGAGCCAGCGAACACCTAGAGCGCTACGCAAGAGTGGCCGACGCCCTGAACGACGCTGGATACGGGGTCTACATCCACGACCACCGCGGCCACGGCCGTACCGCCGAACGTCACGGAAAATTCGGCATCGCCCGGCCTGGCGGATGGACCGAGATGATCGGAGACGCGTCGGTTGTCACCGACCTGATCCACGATCAGCATCCCGATGCCAGAATCGTCTTGTTCGGACACAGCATGGGATCGATGGTGGCGCAGGGCTACATCGAACGCTGGGGAACCGATCTGAGCGGCGTGGTCCTGAGTGGCAGTTCCCACGGGCTCGAGGGATCCGACGAGTTGCTCCCGCTACTCGATTCGATCGCCGATGCCGACCCTGATTCACCGAGCGAACTGTTCGACGCCATGTTTGCGGGCTTCAACGAGCCATTCACCGGCGATGATGCGACCGGCTTCGAATGGCTGAGCCGCGATGCCGAAGAGGTGCGCAAATACATGGATGACCCCTGGTGTGGTTCAGATGTACCCCTCTCCAACGGGTTCGTGGCCGACATGATCCACGGCATGGTCGACGCATGGGACCCTGAGTCGGAGGCCAAAATCCCGACCAACGTGCCGGTGCTGGTGATGTCGGGCCTGCAAGATCCAGTCGGCGGGTTTGGGGAGACCGTTAGCGCCCTCGCAACCAATCTCGCCGCACTTGGCGTGGAGCGAGTCACCGCCAACCTCTACCCCGAAGCTCGCCACGAGACACTCAACGAGACCAACCGCGACGAGGTCACCACCGACCTGATCCGCTGGCTTGAGGCCGTCGACGGCTGAGGTCAATCAACCGGCGGCGATCGACTCGATCACTTTCATGTTGGCAATGCTGTCGGCAGTGGTCTGGATCAACGGTTCCGAGCCGAGAACGGTGCGGCCGAATGCCTCGACTTCGAGGCCATAGTGATCCGCGGCCGAGGTCATGACGGTCTCGGTCTGAGGATCCGACGGTGAGGTTCGACCAGAAGTCACCCTGATCTTGCCTTGTCGGTCGGCTGGGATGTTGAACGGGATTTCGATCTCGATACGACCCTCGGAGCCATATATGTGGACACGCTGGTCTGGCTCGATCCTCGTTCCTACGGTGAAATCTGCCATTCCACCCTCAAACTCGAGCATCGCGGAAGTGAGCACGTCGACGCCACTATCTGGATCACGCTGCATGGTCCCGACCGCGCTGACGGGGTCGCCGCCAAATACCCGACGGGACAAGTGGATGCAGTAGCAGCCGACGTCCATCAGCGCGCCGCCACCACAGGCAGCCACGTTGCGAATATTGGCCGGGTCGTCATTGAAGTACGAGAACCATGACTGGACCGACCGAACCTCACCGATCCTGCCCGACTTCACCATCTCAAGCACCATCTGCCACTGGGGATGGAACTGATACATGAACGCCTCCATCAGGACGACACCCTCTGCGTCACAAACCTCATGCATATGAGCAGCCTCGGCAGCGGTGAGCCCCAGCGGCTTCTCACACAAGACGTGCTTGCCTGCCCGGGCGGCGCGCTCGGTCCATTCGAGATGCATGTGATTCGGCAACGGAATGTAGACGGCGTCGATCTCGGGATCACCCAAGAGATCCTCGTAGCTGCCATACGCGTTTGGGATGTTCATTTCATCCGCCACTCGACGAGCCAACGTGGCGTCACGCGATGCGATGCCTCTCAACTCAGCATTCGCGGCCGACCGAATCCCCGGGATCACCATCTCCCGAGCAATCTTCGCCGTCGACATGACTCCCCATCGCAGTTTCATCGCTCGCCTCTCCCCCCTCCAACTGTTTTTGTGAACCCTGAGTGCTGCGTGGGCAGCATCGAGGGTTCACAAAAACAGGAGGGGTGTTTGTGTGGTGATGAAGCTAGACCATCTGTATGGACCAACGAGGACTTGATCTTGTGGCTGACGGGGTTACGGCCAGGTTTGATCGGCGGGGGGCGTGGCTGCGTTCGCTGTGTGTCGACGGACGCGAGCTTCTGGTTCCCGAAACAGATGTTCCTCTGCTGTACGGGTGTTTTCCGATGGTGCCGTGGGTGGGCAGGCTCGGACGTGGCAAGTTCAGCTTTAACGGAGCCGACTACGCGATGCCGATCAACTTCGGCCAGCACGCCATCCATGGCGTGGGCATCCAAAGAGACTGGACCATCACGGGCGACGGCGCGCTGACACTGAACCTGAGTGATCCGTGGCCCTTCGGCGGCACTGCTCGCGTCGAGGCCGATCTCCGGTCGGACCACCTCACCATCACAGTGTCGGTGACCGCGGGCGACGTGGCGATGCCAGCGGCGGTCGGGTGGCATCCCGTGATCCGTAAGACGATCGACGGCGACGACGCCGAGCTCTCGTTCAGCCCCAAGGCCATCTGGCAACGAGGGGCCAACGGGCTGCCAACCGGCGAGCGGGTCGACGTGCCGCCGGGACCGTGGGACGACTGCTTCGACGGCGTCGCCTCTCCCCCAGTCGTCACATGGAGCGACGGTTTCTCGCTCACCTTCGAGTCGCCCACCCAGACTTGGGTCGTCTACGACGAGACATCACACGCCTTGTGCGTGGAGCCCCAGACCGGCATCCCTAATGCCTTCAATCACGATGGCTGCAAAATACTGCAACCCGGCGAGACGATGTCACTGCCACTGACTTTGCGCTGGAGTTGACCTTGCATTGGAGTTGACGTTGCGCTCGAGCTGACCCAGCGTTGGGCCACGAAGCCCGACTGAGTTGGCGCTCGCCTCCAGCCAGCGGTAGAAGTCCTTCGACTGGAGGTCGACAGATGATCGTGAAACAGGGCCATACGCCGCGGTTGATGCCGTTCGATATGGAGGGCGTCGAGCGTCGTTCCGACGGCACCCTCGGCTACAGCAATCTCCCCGACTCGCTCGTTGCGATGCTGAAATCAAAGGTGGATGCCGACCCCACCGGGGAGGCTCTCGTCGAATTGGGCGGCGAGCGGGTGTCGTATCAGGACTTCTGGGATCGCAGCAGCCGCGTGGCCGGCGGTCTCCGTGATGCCGGAATTGAGCGTGGCGATCGTGTAGCGCTGAATCTTGTGAACGGAAATGACTGGGCTTACGCGTTCTTCGGCATATTGATGGCGGGGGCGGCGTGCGTGCCCGTCAACACCCGTTTCAGTGAACCCGAAATCGACTATGTGGTGACCGACTCTGGCGCCAAGGTCGTGATCGACGCCGGTAGCGGGCTACCCGATGGCGGGCCAATGGCAGTCGATGATCTTCGCATCACTGAGCTCGCCGGGATCTTCTACACCAGCGGCACAACGGGGTTCCCCAAAGGCGCTATCACCACCCACGAGAACTTCTTGGCCAATTGTGAGTCTTGCCAGCGTGTGATCGGTGCCGAGGCCGAACTTCCGCAGCGCAACCTCGTTTCCGTACCGTTGTTTCACGCCACCGGTTGCAACAGCCAGCTTCTCGCCACCATCTATTCGGGTGGTACCACGGTGATCATGCCCGAGTTCGAGGTGCAGGCATTTCTGCACGCCATTGTCGACGAGCGCATCAACATGGTCACATCGGTGCCGGCGATCTTCTGGCTGGCGATGAACCAGCCCAACTTCGGCGAGTTCGACGTGAGCAACGTGCGATGCGTCACCTATGGCGGCGCGCCGATGGCTCCTGAGATCATCGAGCGCCTGCGCGAAGAGTTCCCGGGAGCGCTGCTCGGCAACGGATTCGGGCTGACGGAGACCTCGTCTGTCTCCACGTTTTTGCCGGACACGTTCTGCGACGCCCGCCCCGAGACCGTCGGGTTCAGTGCACCCGTGGTGGAACTCGACCTGGACGAGCCCGACCCCGAGACCGGCGTCGGTGAGCTTCTGGTGAGGGGCCAGAACGTGGTGTCGGGATATTGGAACAAGGCCGAGCAGTCGGCCGATACTTTCGTCGATTGTTGGCTCCACACCGGCGACTTGGCACGCATAGACGACGACGGCTTCGTTCAGATCGTCGACCGCAAGAAAGACATGGTCAATCGTGGCGGCGAGAACGTCTATTCGGTCGAGGTGGAGAATGCGCTGGTCGGCCACCCTGACGTGTTCGAGGTGGCGGTGATCGCGGTTCCCGACACGATGATGGGCGAGAAGGTTGGTGCGGTGATCGTGCCGGCCCCTGGCTCAACGCCCGATGCCAGCGAGATTCGCCAATGGACGCTCGGCGAGATCGCCGATTTCAAAGTCCCTCAGTTCATCTCATTTCGAACAGAGCCTCTCCCCCGCAACGCCGGAGGCAAGGTGCTCAAAGGCCAGATTCGCGACGAGACGGTGTGGGGCGACCAGCTCCGCTGATCAGTCGACGCCGGGTAGCACGCACAGCATTTCGTAGAGCAGGTTGGCTGCCAAGAGCGACGTGTTGCCCGACGTGTCATATGCGGGTGACACCTCTACAAGGTCGGCTCCCACCAGATCGAGTCCACGGCAGCCACGAATGATTTCCATGCCCTGAATGGTTGTGAGCCCGCCGATTTCCGGGGTGCCGGTGCCAGGCGCGTAGGCCGGGTCGAGGCCATCGATATCGAAGCTCAGGTAGACCGGCCCTCCGCCGACTTGTTCGCGAACTTCCGCCATCAGCGGATCAAGCGACTGGTGCCAGCATTCCTCGGCCTGCACCACCCGAAACCCCTGCCGTCGAGACCAGTCGAAATCGTCGGCCTCGTAGCCGGTGCCTCGCACCCCGATCTGCACTACTCGTTGGCAGTCGAGTAGCCCTTCTTCGACCGCCCTGCGGAACGGTGTTCCATGGGCAATTTGCTCGCCGAACATCGAGTCGTTGATGTCGGTGTGGGCATCGACGTGGACAACCCCGACCGGTCCGTGCTTGCGAGCCATGGCCCGCAGTATCGGCAGCACGATCGTGTGGTCGCCCCCCATCGTGGCGGTGATCACGTCGTCGGTCAGAAGCGCGTCGTAGTGGGCTTCGATTCGAGCCACAGAATCGAGGAGGTTGAACGTGTTGATGGCCACGTCGCCGCAGTCGTCGATGCGAAGACTGTCGAACGGAGCCGCACGCGTCGCCATGTTGTAAGGACGGATCAACACCGACTCTGAGCGGATGGACCGCGGGCCATAGCGAGCCCCGGGCCGGTTGGACGCGCCGATGTCGAGGGGCACGCCAACCACTGTCACGTCTAGGTCGGCGGGATCGGCACGGCCTGGCAGGCGCATGAACGTGCCGGGCCCGGCGAACCTGGGCATCTCGTTGCCGCCGAGGGGCTGCGGATTGGACGAGTCAGTCATCGTGGCCGATTCTAAACGACGCATACGTGCCGCCCCTCCGACTCAGGTTCATCACGGCAACCGGGAGTAGCTTCTCTCTGCCTGAACGAAAGCGACTGTCATGACTGAAGTCTCGATCACCACCCCCGTAGACGGATCGATCTGGACCACACGCGCCGTTTGCACCGACTCGAACTTCGATGCCGCATTGGTGTCGGCCCGCGCCGCTCAGCAGAGTTGGGCAGCAGCGACCATTGCCGAGCGTGCTGTCGCGTGCACAGCGTTAGTGAACGCGCTCACTGACATGAACGACGAGATCGTGACCGAGTTGGCTTGGCAGATGGGCCGGCCCGTGAAGTTCGGTGCCGGCGAACTCCAGGGCTTCGCCGAGCGTGGCCATCACATGATCTCTATCGCCGAATCGAGCCTCGCTCCTGTGGTGAGCGACCCTCTCGACGGGTTCGACCGCTGGATTTCCCGCGAGCCGCTCGGGCTTGTCTTGGTGATTGCCCCGTGGAATTATCCGCTCCTCACGGCCGTCAACTCGATCGTCCCGGCATTGATGGCCGGCAATGCCGTGGTCCTGAAACACGCGAGCCAGACACTTGTGGTCGGCGAGCGTCTTCAGCAGGCCGCCGACGCGGCCGGGATCCCGTCCGGGGTGTTCACCAACCTGGTCCTCAGCCACGATCAGGTCGGGCGGGCGCTCGCCGACAAACGGTTCGACCGGGTGAACTTCACAGGCTCGGTGGAGGGTGGTCGCACCATCGAGCGCGCCGCTGCCGGCAGCTTCACCGATGTCGGGCTCGAGTTGGGGGGCAAGGACCCGGCCTACGTTCGCGCCGACGCGAATATCGCATTTGCTGCCGCCAACGTGGCCGACGGCGCCTTCTTCAATTCCGGCCAGTCGTGCTGCGGAATCGAACGGGTCTACGTGGCACGCCCGATCTACACCGAGTTCGTCGATGCCATGGTGGCCGAGGGCCGGGCCCTCACGTTGGGAGACCCGACCGACGCCACAACCACCATCGGACCAATGGTGTCGGGCCACGCTGCCGACAACGTGCGTCGCCAACTCGGCGATGCCACGGCCGCCGGGGCACGGTGCCTTGTGGGCGAAACCGGTGATTGGGCCGACAGCCAAGGTTCGCCTTACCTCTCTCCTGAGATCCTCGTTGATGTCGACCACCAAATGTCGGTGATGACGCAAGAGACGTTCGGGCCGATTGTCGGTGTAATGCCGGTCGACTCAGATGACGAGGCGGTCGAGATGATGAACGACAGCGTCTACGGATTGTCTGCCTCGATCTGGACGGCCGACGCTGACGCCGTTCGTTCCATCGGCGCACGCCTGCAGACCGGCACCGTGTTCATGAACCGAGCCGACTACCTCGATCCATCGCTCGCCTGGACCGGTGTGAAAGACACCGGCAAAGGCATCACGCTCTCGTCGCTCGGCTACGGAATGCTCACTCGCGTCAAGTCGTACCATCTTCGACTCGACCCAACCGGAGGTCAATCATGACCACTGCTCCCATTGCCAATTGGGGCTATCCCACTCCGATCCGTTTCGGCGCCGGTCGCATTTCAGAACTGGCCGAGGTGTGTGCCGGAGTGCCGATCAAGCGTCCGCTGATCGTGACCGACCCCGGCATGGTCGAACTGCCCGCGATTGTCGACATCCGTGCGGTGCTGACCGCCGCGGGTGTAGCGCACGGCCTGTTCAGCGAGGTGAAGCCCAACCCGGTCGAGGCCAACGTGACCGCTGGGGTTGAGATGTATCGAGAGGGCGGGCACGACGGCGTGATCGCGGTCGGCGGTGGCTCCGCTCTCGATGTCGGCAAAACCATCGCGTTGATGGTCGGCCAGACCCGTCCGGTGTGGGATTTCGAGGACATCGGCGACAACTGGACCCGTGCCGATGCCGATGCGATCGCTCCCGTGATCGCCGTGCCCACAACGGCCGGCACCGGCAGCGAGGTCGGTCGAGCGGGTGTGGTGATCGACGAGTCGACTCACCGCAAAGTGATCGTGTTCCATCCCAAGATGTTGCCGGTGGCGGTTATCTGCGACCCGGAACTCACGGTCGGCCTCCCCCGAATGCTCACGGTGGGCACCGGCATCGATGCGTTGTCACATTCGCTCGAAGCGTTGTGTGCTCCGAGCTATCACCCGATGTCGCATGGCATTGGCCTCGAAGGGGCTCGCTTGGTCATCGAGAATCTGCCGAAGGTGGTGGAGGATCCCACCGACATCGTGGCCCGCGGCCACATGATGGCCGCTGCGGCCATGGGCGCCGTGGCATTCCAAAAGGGTCTCGGCGGGATGCACGCGCTGGCCCATCCGATTGGTGCCGTGTTCAATACCCATCACGGCATGACCAACGCGGTGGTGATGCCATACGTGCTCACCGCCAACCGGTCAGCAATCGAGCCGGTGATCGAGTCACTCGCCCGCTACGTCGGTTTCGCTGGAGGTTTCGACGGCTTCCTGGCCCACGTGCTTGCCATGCGCGAGTCGATGGACGTTCCCCACACGCTGGTCGAACTCGGGGTCGATGCAGCCTCCACCGCCCAGATTGCCGCAGCCGCAGTGATCGACCCATCGGCCGGCGGTAACCCGATCGAGTTTACCTTGGAGTTCGCCACTCGAGTATTCGACGCAGCGTGCGCGGGTAATGTCGGCGCGGCCTCCTCCGGAAAGACAATTCGATGACTCCCGAAGAACTACGCCAAGCCGTCGAGTTGGGCGAGATCGACACTGTGATCCTCGGCTTCACCGACCATTACGGCCGGTTGCTGGGCAAACGATCCGACGCCGACTTCTTTCTCGACACGATTCAAGAGGGCACTCACGCCTGCGACTATCTACTCACTGTCGACATGGACATGGCGCCGGTCGACGGTTACGCCTACTCCAATTGGTCGAGCGGCTTCGGCGACTTCCACATGGTGCCCGACCTGTCCACCATGCGTCGCTGCGGCTGGACCGACCGCGCCGTCATCGTGTTGTGTGATGTGGTCGACGACGGCTCACATTCCAATGTTGGCGTCGCACCGAGGTCGATCCTGCGCCGCCAACTCGATGCCGCCGCGGCGTCGGGCTTCACGGCCAAGGCTGCTTCCGAGCTCGAGTTTTTCTTGTATCGCGACACCTACCGCGAAGCCCACGACAAGGGTTATACAGATCTCGAAGCCGCCGGTTGGTATGTGGAGGACTATCACCTGCTTCAGGGGGCACGCGTTGAGGACTATGTGGGAGCGGCCCGACGGGCGTTGCGCGACTCCGACATTCCTGTCGAGAACTCCAAGGGTGAGGCCGCCATAGGCCAGCACGAACTCAACATTCGATACTCCGAAGTGCTCGACATGGCCGACCGTCACGTGATGATGAAGCAGGCCATGAAGGAGCTCGCCGACTCGCAGGGGGTGAGCGTCACGTTCATGGCCAAGCCTCACGCCGACCAGCCGGGAAGCAGTTGCCACATTCATCTCAGCTTGTGGGACGACAACGGCAACGTGTTCGCCGGCTCCGCCGAAGAGGCCGGGCGAAGCGACGTGTTTCGTTGGTTTCTCGGAGGCTGGATGCGACACACGCCCGATTTGATGCCGTGCTACGCGCCCACGGTCAACTCCTACAAGCGCTATCAATCGCAGTCGTGGGCACCCACCGGCATTGCGTGGTCGACCGACAATCGCACCGCCGGGTTTCGTATCGTTGGATCGGGCCCGAGCCTGCGAATCGAATGCCGTATTCCTGGCGCCGACGTCAACCCCTATCTCGCCTATTCAGCAGCTCTGGCCAGCGGCCTTGATGGCATCGCCAACAAGATCGAACCGCCCGCCGAGTTCAGCGGCGATGCCTACACCTCAGCCGACGTTCCCACCGTTCCATCGACGCTTCGTGAGGCCAGTGAGCGGTTCTCAGCCAGCACCGAGGCCCGACGCCTGCTCGGCGATGAGGTTGTCGATCACTACGGCTGGTTCTTCGCCAAGGAATGCGACGCCTTCGACCAGTCAGTCACCGACTGGGAAAAGCGCCGCTACTTCGAACAGATCTGACCCGCCGCTCGGGTCGAGTGAAATTCGGAAACTTGTCCTCATGATCCGGTAGACATTTGCCGATCGGGACAGGTGGGCTCTGATCACGCGCTTTGGAGGGCGATTCGTATTGTCATGGTGGCCGTGATCACCATGGCTGCCACCGCCGCCAGTGCGATGTTTGCTTGGAATCTGATCACCGCCACTCCCGAATCAGCGCCAGTCAGGGCCGAAGATCAGGCGGTCGCCGGAATTGAGCGATCAGTTCAGCAGAACCTCGCCACTTGGCAGAGCCAGGCCGTGAGCGTGGTGACCGGCGAACTTCTCGGCGATGTGGATTTCACTGCCGATGTGGTGATGATCAACAACGCGACCGCGGCCGTGCCAACTCCATGGAGTTTCGGCCCGTACCGTTCGGCCACGACTCCAACCCCGGCTGGCGAGATGAACGTCGATTGGGCTGAGAGCACCCAACCGTTCCGTGCTCGGGAATTGATCGGCCCCAACGGAGCCCCAGTCGCCGACGTATTCGTATTTGCCGGAGCAAGCAATGACGGCCGCAACTATTTGCGCCAGGCAATCAGTCGCTGGAATCCGGAGTTAAGCGCCGACGATCCCAACCTCCGCCGCACCGTCATGCTCGCCACCGTGACTCCTCCGACAGAGGGCTTGAGTGGAGGCACCTGGTTCGCTTCGCTGACAGAAAACGTTGTTGTGTTGATAGGGGTAGCTCCTGGGTTCACGCAACACGACCTGATCGAATTCTTGATCGGGTGGCGCGCATCACTCGCAGGCGGCTGATCACCTCACACCAAGGGCGTAGTGCGCTGCCTCGCCGCGCCCGTTAGTTTGGTCTTTCCGCGGAATCCAAGACAGCAAAACTCCAGGAGAAACCATGGCCATCGAACTTCCCGCTCTTCCCTACGCCGACAACGCGCTCGCTCCCCACATCAGCGAACGAACCATCGGCTTTCACTACGGCAAGCACCACGCCGGTTATGTGAAGAACCTCAACGGACTCATCGAGGGCACCGCTCAGGCTGATTCGTCGCTCGAAGAGATCATCGCCGCGGCCGGTCCTGGAGGCTTGTTCAACAACGCCGCTCAGGTCTGGAACCACAGCTTCTACTGGAAGTGCATGACCCCCGGTGGTGGCGGCGACCCAACCGGTGATTTTGGCGCAGCGATCAACGCGAGCTTTGGTTCGGCCGACGAGTTCAAGAGCCAGTTCAAGGCCGGCGCGGTCGGCAACTTCGGGTCTGGCTGGACCTGGCTGGTGAAGGGCGACGACGGCCTATCGATCGTGAAGACCGACGATGCCGATACCCCCATCAAGCATGGCCAGATGCCGCTGCTCACGATCGACGTGTGGGAGCACGCCTACTACCTCGACTATCAGAACGCCCGTCCGGCCTACGTCGACACGTTCATCGAGAATCTCATCAACTGGGAGTTCGTGGCCGCCAACTTCGCGGGCTGATTCGGCGCCCGTTTGATTCAGTAGATGCCCGGAGGCACAGAGATGGCCAAGAGTGTGAAAACCCAGCCCCCGGAATGGATTCAGAGGGCCCCGGTGAGGGTGAGCGCAGCACGCGAAATGCTGGCTACCCCCACCGAGGTCTTCGATGCGCTCTGCGACCATGAGTCGTGGCCCGAGTGGTTTAGCGCCATTCACAAAGTGGAGCGACTCGGCGAGCAGCGAGATGGCATGGGGTCGCGTCGCCGGGTCCACGTCAACCGACGAATAAGCCTCGACGAGGAATTCAACGTGTGGGAGCCCGGCAAAGCTTGGGGCTTCACCGTCTACGAAGCTTCCATCGGCGCTTTCAGATCACTCAACGAGTTGGTCGAGATTCAGGCCATTTCTGACGAGAGAACACGGGTCACCTACACGATGGGTTTCGATCCCAGCCCGGTTTTCGACGCGCTGTTGAAGGCCGGTGGCAAACGCTTTCTGAAGAAGAACCTAGAACAGGCTCTGGTCGCGCTCAGCCAACTGCCTGCGGTAAACTTCAAGTAGTTCATTCGCTAGCCGATCGGTGATGTATGACCTTGTTCAGCAGGAGCCGCGCCAAGCGTGCCGACACCGCTGAAGATCGAGATCAACACCGGCAACACATACCTCTGATCTTCGATGTGATCGGTGATGCCCTCTTTTACATTGGCGTCGAACCTCATGGCGTGTTTCGATTCCTGTCGGTCAACAAGCCATTCCTCAACACAACCGGCCTGAGCGAGGCCCAGGTAGTCGGGAAGACCATCGATGAGGTCATTCCTCCGCCCTCGCTCAAGACGGTTCGGGCCAATTACCTCCAGGCGATCGCCACCGGCGAGACGGTCGAGTGGGAGGAATCGTCGGTCTATTCAGGCGAGGAGAGAATCGGCCACGTCGCTGTTTCGCCCGTCTTCGACCCCGACGGAACCTGCACCCACTTGGTCGGCTCGGTTCACGACATTACGGATTCGGTCCGTAGACGGGAAGAACTTCAAGAAGCTGATCTTCATCTCAGAGAGATTCTCGTCGGGACAGTGCGAGCGCTCAGTATCAGCGTTGATCTGAGTGATCGTTTGATGGCAGGCCACCAAAACCGGGTCGCAGAGCTAGGTCGCGCCATAGCCGAAGAGTTGGGCTACCCCATCGAACGTGTCGAGGGGATCTATTTCGGAGGTTTGCTCCACGACATCGGCCGATCAGGCATCCCGGGCGAGATCCTGAATCGAAGTGGGAAGTTGACCGAGGTTGAATTTGCCATGGTGAAGCAGCACCCACGAGCCGGCTACGACACCGTGGAAAGTATCGAGTTCCCGTGGCCTGTGGGCGAAATGATTCTTCACCATCATGAACGTCTCGACGGGTCGGGCTACCCCGACGGGCTTCGTGACGGCGACATTTCTGAAGAGGCCATGATTATCGGCGTGTCCGATGTGGTCGAAGCGATGTGCTCGCATCGCCCCTACCGTCCGGCGCTGGGTATCGAGGCCGCGCTGGAAGAGATCACCTCGCATCGCGGCACTCTCTACCAAGCATCAATCGTCGACGCGTGCGTTCGACTCTTCACCGAGAAGGATTTCAGCCTCATCAACCCTGACGACGCTGAATTTCGACCCATCATGGGCAAGTACTGAGCAGCTAAGTCAGCTGATCCAGCCCTTCACCTTCTCGATTAGTTCCAGCCCGTTGGCGCCCACTGGCTGAACCGAGAGGTGGGTGACTCCCGAAGAGCGGTAGGCCTCGACCCTTTCGCGTACCCAGCCTTCGTCGCCAACCAGCGCAGTGGAGTCGAGGAATTCCTGCGGTACAGCAGCCATTGCCTCTTCCTTCTTTCCCGACAGGAAAAGATCTTGGATGGTGGCGGCAGCATCTTCGTAGCCGTATTTGCGGAAGATGTTGTTGTAGAAGTTTTTGCCCTTGGCGCCCATGCCACCCACGTAGAGAGCGGTGAAGAAGCGACCCTGATCGCGAATCGTGCGGGCTTCCTCGGCGTCGTTGGTGATGGCCAACGTGCCGCCGGCAACAATTTCCATCGGCGGTAGCGAGGCGTCACGTTTGGCGTTGCCGGCGGCGATGGCGTCACCCCAGACATCGGCGGCCTTCTCTGGATGGTAGAAGACCGGCAGCCAACCGTCGGCCAGTTCGGCTGTCATCGCGACGTTCTTGGGCCCGAGCGATGCGATGTAGATCGGGATTGCTTCACGAACGGGATGGTTGATCAGCTTTAGAGGTTTGCCGAGGCCCGTGCCCTGGTCTTCCGGCAACGGCAGGTCGTAGCTGGGGCCGTGATGAACGACCTTTTCACGACGCCATACCTTGCGGCAAATGTCGATGATCTCGCGCTGACGACCCAGCGGACGGTCGTAAGGCACGCCGTGCCAACCTTCGATGACCTGAGGCCCTGAAGCGCCAAGTCCGAGGATGAATCGTCCACCCGACACTGCGTCGAGACCGGCCGCGGTCATGGCGGTGAGGGTTGGCGTGCGGGAGTAGACCGGGAAGATTCCTGAACCGAGTTCCATGGTGTCGGTCTTGGCGGCGAGATACCCGAGGATGCTCACAGCATCAAAGCTGTAGAGCTCGGCCACCCAGCCAACATCAACGCCTGCACTTTCGAGATCATGGGCCTCAGCCGCGGCGGCTACAGGGTCGCCCATGTAGTTGATGGCCATCGAGATCTTCACATTTCACCTCGTCGCTCGGGGTTGCGTAGGGTCAGCATGCCCGGCCGTGACGAAAACGGCCAGTTGGGTTGGAGGTCATGTGACTCAGTTCGGAAACTTTGCAGGCAAGATCGGTCGAACGCTCGCCGATTCAGAGCCGTCGTTCGAGGAGTTGCCTCATCCCGGGGTCGACAAACCCAACGTGGTGATCGTGTTGCTCGACGACCTCGGCTTCTCTCAGCTCGGGTGTTACGGATCGAATATCGACACACTCAATATCGATGCCCTGGCCAGCGGAGGGCTGCGTTACACCAACTTCCATGTGACACCGTTGTGTTCACCTACTCGCGCCGCGCTGCTCACAGGCCGCAACCACCACTCGGTCGGGATGCGCGCCGTATCGAATTTCAACACCGGTTTTCCCCACATGACCGGACACATCTCCAATCATGCGGCCACCGTTGCCGAGGTTCTCCAAGCCGAGGGTTATGCGACTCTCGCTGTGGGCAAATGGCACCTGGCTCCGATGGAGCAGTGTTCGGCGGCCGGGCCGATGGGCCAGTGGCCTCTACAGCGCGGCTTCGACCGATTCTACGGCTTTCTCGACGGTGAGACCGACCAGTTCAGCCCGTCGCTCACCTACGACAACCACATGGTTGATCCACCGGCCAGCCCGGCCGATGGCTACCACGTGAGCGAGGACCTCGTCGACAAGGCCATCGAGTTCATCCACGATTCCAGAGGAGTCAGGCCCGATCGGCCGTTTTTTCTGTATTGCGCATTCGGCGCCACGCACGCACCTCACCAGGCCCCTTCTGAGTACCTTGTCAAATACCGGGGCATGTTCGATCAGGGTTGGGACGTGACACGCGAGCAGTGGTTCGCCCGTCAGATCGAGATGGGTCTGTTGCCGGCCGACACCGCTCTGTCGCCTCGCAACCCGGGCGTCGACGCGTGGGATGACATGGCCGAGAACCAACGCCTGTTGGCCGCCCGTCTGCAAGAGGCATTCGCCGCGTTTCTCGACCACACCGACGACCAGATCGGCCGGCTCGTCGACTCGCTGCGAGAGATGGGCCAACTCGACAACACGATCATCACAGTGCTCGGCGACAACGGCGCCAGCCAGGAGGGCGGACCGTTTGGGGTCCTCCACGAGATGAAGTTCTTCAACGGGATTCTGGAGACACCCGATGAAGCGGTGAAGCACCTCGACGAGATTGGCGGACCTCACAGCCATTCCAATTATCCGTGGGGTTGGGCGCAGGCCGGCAACACGCCGTTCAAGTGGTACAAACAAAATACCCACGAGGGCGGTGTGCATGTTCCCCTGATCGTCCATTGGCCCGACGGAATCGCCGAGGCCGGTGGACTGCGTAGTCAGTTCCATCATGTGAACGACGTGGTGGCCACCGTCTACGAGCTGCTCGACGTGGAAGCGCCGACGGTGTTTCGTGGGCTCGAACAGATGCCGGTGACCGGCACTTCATTTGGATACACCTTCGAGGGGGCCGACGAGCCCACCCGTAAGGAGTCGCAGTATTTCGAGATGGTCGGGCATCGGGGCATGTGGCACGACGGTTGGAAGGCTGTCACTCGTCACGAAAGCGGCACCGATTTTGAGAACGACAAGTGGGAGCTCTACCACGTGGATGTCGACCCGTCGGAGTGCAACGATCTGGCCGACGTCAATCCCGAGAAGCTGGCCGAGTTGATCGAACTCTGGTGGGACGAAGCCGACCGTCACGGCGTGTTGCCTCTCGACGATCGACTCGTGGAGTTGTTCGGCACCAGATTCCGGCCCAACTCACCACATCCGGTCGATCGTCGTTACGTCTACCGCCCACCCATGGCTCCAATGCCCGCACAAGCCGGTGCGCCCATCGGTGGCCGCAGCTTCAACATGACCGCGGAAGTCACTTGGCAACCCGGGGATGACGGTGTTCTCTACGCCACCGGCACCCAGAATTCGGGCATCTCGCTGTTCGTGAAGCAGGATCATCTGGTGTTCGACTACAACGCCTTCGATGACCACACGATCGTGAAATCGCCCTCGCAACTCTCGTCCGACGTGAAAACAGTCCGCGTCGAAGTTCTGCGCCAAAACGACCGCAGCGCTTCAGTTTCGCTCTCGGTCGACGGCGATGTCGTTGCCACCGGAAAGATCCCCTGGTTGATGGGCACCATCTCGTCGGTGGGAACCAGCGTTGGCTACGACGCCGGCTCACCGGTCAGCCAGGAGTACGACAGCCCGTTTCGATTCGCGGGCCAGCTCCACAAAGTTGAGATCGCTCTCCTGTCACGCCGCGACGCCGAAGCTCGAGAGGCTGAGATGCGCGCCGAGATGTCGAGGCAGTGAAGGTCTCGATGGCCTGCTAGTTGTCGAACGTGAACTGGCCGTCGCGGAACAAGCCGATGCAGGCGTCGACGGCATCCGTGTCGAATGTGATGCCTCGACCTTTGGAGATTTCAGCCAACGCAGCGTCAATCCCCAACGCCGCCCGATAGGGACGATGTGAACTCATGGCCTCGACCACATCTGCCACGGCCACGATTTGCGCCTCGTTCGAAATTTCGCCGGCCTTCAGCCCGTATGGGTAGCCAGATCCATCGAGGCGTTCATGATGCTGCAGCACAACCGAACCGACCGGCCACGGAAAAGCCACATCGGAGATGATCTCAGCTCCAACCACAGGGTGGCTCTTGATCATCTCGAACTCGAGAGTGGAGAGCTTTCCCGGCCGATTCAAGATCTCGGCTGGCACCGCCATCTTTCCAATGTCGTGAATCATCGCGCCATAGGTGATGCCGCGAATCTCATCAGGGCTAAACCCCAGTTGCTCGGCAAGCGCCACGCTGAGGTCGCGCACTCTCATCTGGTGACCGGCGGTGTATGGGTCACGGTTTTCAACCGTCCGGGCCATTGCACCAACGAGTTGTTCGAAGACCATGAGCAAACGCCGTTCGTTGTCGACCCGCTCGGACACGTCTCGCATGATCCCCACAGCAAACTTCTTGCCTCCATCTTCGGATCCCTGAATGGCCAACTCAATTGGAACCGTCGAACCATCAGCCCTGAGCGCTTCCACTTCGATCATTGAACCGAATGCCGGACCGTCGCCCGTGAGTGCGAACTCCGCAAGGCCCTTGGTGTGGGCGCTCCGGTATTTCTCCGGGATGATCAGGTCAGCCACAGCGTTGCCGATGGCCTCCTCAGCTGAGTAGCCGAACATGACTTCAGCTGCATGATTCCACTCTTCAACGATGCCAGCCTGATCCAGCAACACGATGCTGTCGGGAGCGGCACCTACCACCGTCGAGCGACGAATTTCGCTCTTCGCCAAAGCTTCCTCGTTGAGTCGGCGCTGGGTGATGTCTTGCATCGAGCCCCACAGCCTGACGGTCTTGCCGTCAACGACTTCAGGCCGACCAATGGTGTGGACCCACCGATGATTCCCTTTGGTGGTGATCACGCGTAGTTCCAGATCGTATGGCTCGCCATGTTTGATCGCTCTCTGGAACGCTTCCCGTATGACGGGATGATCCGCCGGATTATGAAGACTCAATTGGTCTTCGAACGGGGGCGGGGGTTCGCCGTCCGGTATCTCAAAGATTCTGTTGAGTTCATCGCTGAACGTGACAGCTCCGGTTTCAAAAATGTATTCCCACACACCCGTTTTTGTGAGTTGACTCATCTCAGAAATCAACCGCGACATATGGGACCGTTCCGCCTCAGCCACCTTCCGGGCAGTGATGTCTTGAAGGGTTCCCCACAGCTTCACCGTCCGCCCATTCTCAACTTCGGCTCGGCCCATCGTGCGAACATGAATCTCATTTCCTTTTGCGGTCTGAACACGAAGCTCTAGATCGTATGGAGTTCCGTTCTCCCGCGCTTCCTGCACAGCAGCGCTGATGATCTCCCGATCATCCGGATGGTAGAGATTGATCGCGCCGTCAAGCGGAGGAGCGGCAGCCACCGGCATTTCGAATATTTCAAAAACTTGATCGGTCCAGTTGACTTGCGATGTCTCGGCGTCGAGGTCCCATCCGCCGATCTTCGCCGTTCGGCCCATCTCAGCCGACAGCTTCAGGTTGTCCTCCAACTCTCGCTGTCGGGTCACCGGTTCCGTGATGTCGCGACAGACACCGTGACGTCTCTCTTCAACTGGAGCGAACCCGTGGGCCTCGATTCGAATCTCTGAACCGTCGGGTCTGACGAGCCGGCACCGCACTATCCACTCGGCATCGAGATTCTCTTGCAATACGGCGCGTACCTGGTCGCGATCGTCAGGGTGTATGCCATCAAACAGCACCTGTGCCGATTCGTAGAGTTCCTCAGGCGTGCGACCCCATAGTTGTTCGAAGGCAGGGTTCACGAAGTCGATCTTTGACATATCGGGCGAGCCCGACCAGATCACATCTCGAATCACGGCGGTGATCGATATAACCGACACGTCAGGAATACTGGATATCACCGGCCACCACCTCTCTCCGGCGCAGAAATCACGTACCTGGACGTGCCAAATCCTCCATCGGCTGAAGATACTCCAGATCAACGGGCCTATGGATAACCCGGCCGTCTGGACCGTGAGATGTTTTGTCAGCCAGACTGACACCATGACATCGACTTCAACTTCCAACGACACCGAACTAGCCGCGGTCGAATCGGCTCTCGATGCTCTTCTGGCCGAGCACGATCCGGCAGCCGAATCCTACGAAAAGTTCCGCGGACATCAATTCGATCGGGGGCTGGCATGGGTTCAGTCGCCAGCAGGTCACGGCGGCCTCGGAGTGCGGCCCCAGCTTCAGCGTGTGGTCGACAAGCGTGTGCGTGAGGCAGGTGCGCCGCCGATGGATCCGTCCACATTCTTCGCTGCGTTGGCCGGACCGACCATCCTCACCCACGGCGACGAAGCGCAGAAGAACCGTTTCCTGCGTCCGATGTTCACCGGCGAGGATAAGTGGTGCCAACTGTTCTCCGAACCCGGTGCCGGCTCCGACTTTGCTGGTCTGGCCTGCAAAGCGGTGGAAGACGGCGACGAGTGGTTGGTCAACGGTCAGAAGGTCTGGAACACGCTGGCCCACATCGCCAACTGGGGCATGCTCGTAACCCGCACCGACCCCGACATGCCCAAACACAAGGGCATGACCTATTTCGCGCTCGACATGCACGCCCCCGGTGTCGAGGTGCGGCCGTTGCGTCAGATCACCGGCGAGGCCGAGTTCAACGAGGTCTACCTCACCGACGTGCGGATTCCCGACGACCTGCGCATCGGGGCCCGTGGCGAAGGCTGGCGGGCTGCACTAACCACGTTCATGAACGAACGCACCGCCATCGGCGGGGGCGGTGGCGGCGTCCCCAAGCGGGGCACCGGACCGATCGCGATGCTTGTCGACATTTGGAACAAGCTTCCCGAGGCCAAGAAGACCGAATCACGTCGTGCTCAGGTGATGAAGCTGTGGGTCGACGCTGAGGTGTTGCGGCTCACCAATATTCGCGCCGGTCAGAACGCTCGCAAGGGTCAGCCTGGCCCGGAGGGCTCGGTCGGCAAGATGATCGGATCCGAGCTCAACAAAGACGTCTTCTCGATGTGCATCGAGATGCAGGGCATGGCCGGTCAGGTCGGATTCGACTACACCTACCGTCGCCCGGGCGGTGTCGATCTTTCCGGTGGGTCAGGTTCGATCGGGTATGCGTTCCTGCGGGCCCGTGCCAACTCGATAGAGGGCGGCACATCGGAGATCATGCGCAACATCCTCGGCGAGCAGATCCTCGGGCTGCCAGGCGAGCCTCGTGTCGACAAGGCAATCCCGTGGAAAGACGTGGCCCGCAACTGAGCGGTCAGGTTCCGGCGTTAAGCGCCTGCCACGTGTCGTAGTGCAACGACTTCTTGAGACCCGCAAGGTTGGTTCCAGCCGTCGCCGTCAACGGCTCGACCATCCCAACAGCGGCCTCAACCAGTCGATCGAGCGAGGCGGAGGCGCCCACTATCCTTGCAGCCACGGCCTCCGGGCCGCCATAACGACGACCGGTGATCATCGCTTCATGCGCGGTGGCCGTCGGCAACATGTCGCGCATGATCGCCGTGAGGCCCTTCGTGAACGGCATACCCAAATGCACCTCGGGCCAACACACAAACCCGCGGTCCTCACGCATCACCGCATGGTCATGCACAGCAACCACGAACGCACCAGCACCAAACGCGTGACCGTTCACCGCCGCCACCGTAGGAGCAGGAAACGTCAACAGCCGAGCGAGCACACCCTCCACACGATGCACGTAGCCACCTGCCGATTCCTGGTTGGCTGACATGTAACCGACATCAAGGCCATTCGAATAGTGCTTACCACGGCCGGTTGTCACCAGCGCCTTGGGGCCATCGGCTGCCGCTACCTCATCCAGCATCGAGTTCATGTCGTCGATCCACGCAATTGAAGTCATGTTGTCGTCGTCGCCGAAATCGATAACGAACACATCGCCCTGGCGGGTTAGTGAGGCTTGAGACATCGACCGACTCCAACTGTTGCCTGGCTGCTACGGGCTGTGAGGGTAGTTGGGTGTGATGGGCTCACAGAATTTGGCCGCGCGAATTGGCGCTGGTATCCCTCTTGGTAGACCCTCTGCCCTGGTTTGATATGCACGGTATGAACAACAACTTCGCTGCGGTCCTGCAACTACGCGCCGCAGCCAGGCTCCGATCTCCCTGCCTTGTGGTCCCAGGCGGGCCCACACTCAACTACGCCGAGTTGTTCGACTTGGCCGATCACCTCAGCGGCGCGCTCGCATCGGTGGGGGCGCATCCTGGCGATCGCGTGCTGGTGCAGGTCGACAAGTCGGCGACCGCCGTGGCCCTGTATCTCGCCTGTCTCGGGGCCGGCACCGTGCACGTGCCGCTCAACCCTTCGTTCACCCTTGCCGAGGTCGAATACTTCATCGCCGACTGCGAACCGGCGGTGATTGTTTGCCCCACCGAGCGCGCCCAAGCAATCGCCGCGCTGGCCTCGACGGCCAAAGTGCTCACTCTCGACGCCGACGGGTCCGGCACGCTCACGTCTGCCGCAGAGTCGGCAGCACCGCTAGCGGTCGTCGATCGCGATGAGCACGATCTCGCCGCACTCGTCTACACCTCCGGCACCACCGGGCGGCCCAAAGGTTCGATGGTCACCCACGCCAATCTTCGCCACAACGCCGAGGCGCTGTATTCCACGTGGAATTTCACCCCCGACGACGTGCTGCTTCACTCGCTGCCTATCTTTCACGTCCACGGCCTGTTCGTAGCGCTCCACTGCGCCATGCTCGGTGCAATACCAATACATCTCCTACCCAGATTCTCTGTCGACGCAGTGATCGACCTCATCCCCGAGTCGACAGTGATGATGGGAGTGCCAACCCACTACTCGCGGCTCATGGCCGATCCAAGATTCGACGCCAAACTCTGCGCCGAAATGCGACTGTTCACCTCCGGTTCGGCGCCCCTAACCTCGGCCGCGTTCGACGCGTTCTCGGCGCGCACCGACCACCAACTCTGCGAACGCTACGGGATGAGCGAGGCGGGAATCATCACATCAAATCCCTTCGATGGTGAACGAGTCGCCGGCACTGTCGGGTTCCCGCTCAACGGCTACGAAGTCAGGGTGAGCGACAAGACCGGTCAGGCAGCCGAAACCGATGTCAACGGTATGGTCGAGATACGTGGCCCGCATCTATGCGCCGGCTACTGGCGAAAACCCGACGCCACCACAAAATCCCATAGCGACGGCGGCTGGTTCTCGACCGGCGACATCGGGCGCCTCGACGCTGCCGGCCGACTCACGCTCGAAGGCAGAGCCGGCGACATGATCATCAGCGGCGGCGAGAACATTCACCCCATGGAGATCGAGGCGGTGCTCGATCGCGCCGACTGCGTGCACGAATCGGCGGTGATCGGGATCACTCACGATGACTTTGGCGAAGCGGTGGTGGCAGTCGTGGTCCTAGCCGACGGCACGGAAATCAATCACGAAGACATCGAACGCCACCTAGGTGATCATCTCGCCAGATTCAAGCACCCCAAAGCCATCGAGGTGGTGGCTGAACTACCCAGAAACACCATGGGCAAGGTGCTCAAGAACGAACTACGTACCCGATTCTCTCATCTCTTCGACAGCAGCGCTGCCTGACCGTCCCTGTCGGCGCCTCACCAGATCTCCAGCACCCAACCCGACAAGCAGCAAGATCGCGCCAGGTATGAACACCCGCAAGACTCCCGCGGCATTGGACCCCTCAATCGTGGAGACCAAGTCGTCGGACAACTCACGAGTCGTGTCGAACGAGCCCGACTCGAACGAAGCACGGATCCCTGATTGTTTGGCGGCGACATCGGTTCCTATGAGTCCGATCCAAGAGATCAAGCCGGAATTCGAATCGACTACACGCTCAGCCTCAACTATTCGATCAAGCGCCGACACTTGATCGGCAATGGCCGCATCAGTGACGGTCATTCCGTGCGACTCACTCTCAAACGCGACTCTGACGAAATCACCGAGATCGATTTCCGCAGCCAGAGCCTCGTCGCTGAGAGCGTCTCGCTGAGACAACGTATTTTCAATGACAGGCAGGCGGGCCTCGAACGTGCCAAAGTCCCACCTGGCCAAGGGCAGGCGAATCCATATCGGGAGCGCCCAACCAGAAGCCAGATCTTCCAATGACTGAAGGTCGATCAGGGCCGAATCCCTCTTGTCGAGAGCCGACAAGTGTGCTGGATCGGTCTCGATGCGACGAAACAGATTTGCCGCCTGCGTGCTGCCACCGACGCCCTCCAAGTTGTCGAGAAGTGTTCGCCAGTCGACAGGTAACGGTCCAATTGTCTCGGCTCCCGGGCCAGGATAGGTAAAGGCACCGTCCGCGACTAAGGACATGACCTGCGAGAATTCACTCTCCCCAATCTCACCCACCAGCGAGTCGACGACTCCGTATGCCACGGCATTGGAATCCGCAGCGTCCGCGGCAGGACCCTCGACGAGCGGATCGAACACCTGAGCTGCCCTGGTGCCCAAGACATCGGCGGCGGCCGCAGCAACCCAATCGATCTCCGGAAGTGATCCGTTGAGCCACACGGCAGCGAGCTGCCGCCCCAGCAGGCCAAGGTCCGGTGACCAATCGACCAGCAATGACGTTCCGCCTTCCACCACCATCCCGGGAGTCAGTTCGGGGTAGATATCGGGCGACCCCTCGCGAATTTCGAGTGTCTCCACCGGTGACATACCAAGCCATTCGGTGAGCTGCGGGAAAATTGTGCCGACAGCATCTGTCACTTCGTTTGCCCATTTGGCATCGCCCGGCCAACCAAGAAGGTCGACAGCCACATCCAAATCAGCGACCCGACGGGGCACCAGAGCCGAGGGATTCGTCGCTACCACGGTGACGGGCGCATACGTGTCGAGCGACCCGGAGTCGGAGAGCACTACCGCATCGGAGCTTGGGGTGGATGTCAACCCTGGCGCATCAACTATCCGAAACCCCCGCGGAAGGGTGACGTCCACTGAGTGTTCGCCCCCCGGCCCGCCGACCGCCACCACAGGAAACGAGACGTACGCAGCATTGATGAGCGTTTCATACGCACCACTTGCCGGGTCGCCGCCGGCTATCGACCATGTGAGACTGAGCTCGACATCGCGTCCAGGCCGCAACGCCGATGGCAGCTGGATCCTCCAAGTCGCCAGTCCGTCAGCGGCTCCAATCCTCAAGACGTCCAGTGTCTGGCCTCGTGACGTAGCAGACACATCACTGGCAACATCGAGAAGCAACTCGTCGAACTCGGTGAGTCGTTGCTCCGTTGAGGTGTTCGACAGCAGGTAGTCGGTGTGTACCGCCACGACCCCGGCAGCTGGATCGACATCGAAATGAGTTGCGGCGTTGACCACCAAGTCGGTGTTGTGAAGCTGCAAATGCGTTTGAGCCGCGACAGGCGATGCCAAGGGAATCAGTGACGCGAGCATGACCGAACAAACCACGACGGAGCGCCACACATCACGACCAACACGACTCAACATCGTGGGGCACCCTAACGTCTCGATGCGCGCAGAAAACCGGCACCCCCATCAACCCGCGAGATCAAAGTGGACCTTCACACGACACAATTCGAGTCCCGCTACCAAGTCGCGATAATCACGCTCTCTCGACCCCAACGCCACAACGCCTGGACCGGCCGCATGCACACCGAGGTGCGCCATTGTCTTGAACGCGCCGAGAACGACGCTTCGGTGAGAATCGTGGTGATAACCGGAGACCCCGCCGGGCGCACGTTCTGCCCCGGCGCCGACGGTAAGGCCCTGAGCGGCCATGCCGAGCGCGGCGGCTACGACCCCGGCACGCCGCCCGACCTCGCCAACCCCGGCTACGGAATCAGATCGGAATTTGACGCCGACTTCAGCTATTTCCTCGGCCTCGAAACGATGACCATCGCGGCGATCAACGGAGGTGTGGCTGGCGTCGGTCTGGCACTCGCCTGCTGGTGCGACGTTCGCTTCGCCGTCGACGGAGCAAAGTTCACGACTGCCCACGGCAGGCTCAACCTGCCCGCCGAATTCGGCCTCTCGTGGCTGCTTCCGCGCCTCATCGGCCTGGTCAACCGGGTGACCACCGCTGGGCGAACTCTCGACGAAGCACTCGAATACGCCGACAGCATCGTCGCCAATGTGAGCCCCAACTCCCTTCGAGCCACGAAACGCCAAATCGCACTCGACACGATCAGCCTCGACCCCGCCTCATCGGTGAATGACGCCAACCATCGCCTCAACCAAATGATGGGTGAGGACGACTACATCGAGGCAGCCGCTGCGTTCAACGACAAGCGGCAACCCAAATGGGGAACCTGAACGTTCTCGCGACCGATTTCTCAGTCGCTCGGAATCTCAGCCGCTGATCAAGCTGGCAATCGCCCAGATCGAAGCAACTGATCCCACCACGATGAACACGATGCTGCGAACCAACGGTGCGCGCGTCAGATCAGTCTCATCAATCCTCTTCTCAGGAGGCCGAACGAGCGCCATCAAATTGCCGGCGGCCATGGCACCACCGATCGCCAATACCAACCAGACCAGAAGATCTTGACCAAGAAACACCCGTCACCTCCGCGTGCGGAAAACCAAATTATCGAACAATGCGCTAAATCTACTCAACGACCACTCTGCGCGCGCCGATAGAGGTAGAGCCTGGCGGAATCGCCCCCGCCAGGCACAGAGAGTAGGGGCGGGGGTCGAATACTCCCTCCAATACATCGCTACCAGTACTTTTCTAGGGTGCTGGCGCACTCATTCGACCTCCGCCTCCTCTCAACTAGCCCCTTGTTGGTCACCGAGCAGGAAAGTCGGCCTCGGTCACCACGGAGTTGGTCACCGCATCGACTTCCACGTCGACCGCCGACTGGCGACGAATCCGGCTCGACAGCAGCGCGCCAGATCCAGAGTCGAAACAAAACTCGGCCCATCTCCCCCACGGCGACCCGAGCGTGGTCACCACCAACTCGGCTCGGAAACACCCTGATATCAGTCCCCGCCCAACGTCGTAGATCCGCTCATCGCCCTGCACGTAGCCACGCACCAACGCCAACTCAGCGTCGATCCGCTGCTGATACGTGAGGCCGCTCTCTCCTGCCACACATGGAGGAGCAGTCGCCTCGTCGGCCGAACTTGCGTCACATGCCGCAACCGAGCCATCGAACAATTCCACGGTCGACCCCAGCCGCTCAACAACTCGTCTGGGAGGACTCTGCACAATGTGAACCGCGCCGCTGAGCGGCGGCCCACCAGAGTCAAGAGTGCGAGTCCAGGTGCCATCGACAACAAACGTGCCCATCCGCCACGCCTGCCAAGTCACGACCAAATCGGCAGCAGCCGTCGGGTCGTGATCGACAGCAGGAAACGTTGTCTCGACGGGACGACCCTCTGACACCGTCGGTGCCTTCGATGAGTCGCCAGAAAAGAACAACAAGCCGATCAATAGCGCCGCGATAAAACCGAGCACCACACCCACGATCACTCTGACGGCCCGACTCATCCACCATGACGCTAGCCAAGGTGTCGGTCGCCTAACGGTAGGGCTCAGATCAGGCGTCGGCTCGGTGGGTGAGATTGCGGAACGACGTGAACCTCGGCACGAACCCGAGCTGGATGGTGCCGGTGGGTCCGTTGCGGTGCTTGGCCACAATCACCTCGGCAATGCCCTCGCTGTCGGTGCCCGGGTTGTAGACCTCGTCGCGGTAGAGAAACATCACCACGTCGGCATCCTGCTCGATCGAACCCGACTCACGAAGATCAGACAACATCGGCCGTTTGTCGGCCCTCATCTCGAGATTTCGAGAAAGCTGAGACAAACCGACCACCGGGCATTCAAGCTCACGAGCCAGGATCTTGAGGCCACGAGAAATCTCGGCCACCTCTACCTGGCGATTCTCGGCGCTAGACCGGCCAGTCATCAACTGGAGATAGTCGACCACCACCATCCCAAGATCGCCGACCCTGCTCTTGAGACGGCGGGCCTTGGAGCGAATCTCCATGATGGTGAGGTTGGGATTGTCGTCGATCCACAATTTTGACTCGGCCAACCGACCAATGCCGTTGGAAATGCGGGTCCAGTCGTCTTCGCTCAGCTTGCCGTCGCGCATGTTTTTGGCATCCACGTTGGCTTCTGAACACAACAAGCGTTGCGTCAATTCGAGATGACCCATCTCGAGACTGAATACAAGCACGGACTTCGATTCATGAACGGCGGCGTGGGCAGCCATGTTGAGAGCGAACGACGTCTTGCCCATGGCGGGGCGCGCCCCCACAATGATCAACGCGTTGGGTTGCAGACCCGACAGCAACTCGTCGAGATCGATGAACCCGGTGGGCGTGCCGGTGATGCCCTGGCCGTTTTCGTAGAGCTGCTCAAGCCGATCGAGCGTGATGTCGAGAAGATCTCTGATCTCCCCCATGGTGTCGGCCACCCGCCCCTGGCCCACCTGAAACATCATGTTTTCGGCTTCGTCGACGGCGCGGGTCACATCGTCGGGAAGGCTGTATCCCATCTCGGCGATCTCTCCGCCGACCGCAATCAGACGACGCAGCGTGTATCTCTCGGCCACGATGCTCGCGTATTTGGATGCGCTCGAAATTGCCGGAGTGTTGACCTGCAACGCCAACAATGCGTCGATGCCGCCAACCGACTCAATCACGCCCGCATGATCGAGTTCTTCGGCGACGGTTACCGGATCAGCCGGATCACCTGCGGCATAGAGCGAAGAGATGGCATCAAAGATGTGGGCGTGAGCCGGGCGGTAGAAATGCTCGCTGCGAGCGGTCTCAACTGCATCGGCGATGGCATCACGCGACAACAACATGGCGCCAAGCAACGACTCTTCAGCCTCAAGATTGTGGGGCGGCACACGCGATGTGCGTGCATCCGTCAAGCCGTATGCAACCATGAATTCCTCACTGCTCCCCGAGACCCATCGAGCCTGCCCTGATTGGCCTGTGGGACACCAGTGGATACCCGAGGTTTATAGGGGGATTTCATCCCAAGTCTCTGTGGACAACCATGGCAGAAACGGTGAAGTAATTGGGGACAACAGCGTGAACAATCGGGCCGGCACCAAGCGGCGCCGGCCCAACTGTCACGATTCGACGACTTCGACCGTGATTGGAAACTCCACGTCAGGATGGAGCTTGCACATCACAATTGCCTGGCCGAGATCCTTGATTGCCGTCTCGAGGATGAGGTCATGGCGGTCGATAACCACACCACTTTGTTCCTCTACGGCAGTGGCGATGTCGGATGACCCGACGGAACCAAACAGACGTCCACCTTCACCGGCCTTGGCGGCGATCGAGATCACCATCGGAACCAGCTTGGTGGCAACCTCTTCGGCCTCCGCTCTGCTGGCGGCATTACGAAGCGCCGAGGCGCGACGCATGGCATCGGCCTGGCCAGCATTGGCGGCTGTGGACTTGAAGGCCAACTGATTCGGGTTGAGGAAATTGCGGAAGTAGCCCTCGGCCACATCACAAACATCGCCCTTGCGGCCGAGGCCGCTCACGTCGTTACGAAGTACGATCTTCACGACTCGCTGACCTCCGCGCTTTGTTCGGTGGACACATCAGCCGCGGTGGACACATCAGGCTCGACAGCCTTCTCGTCGTCGCGTGGCGGCGGTGCGCTCGGGCGTGGTGCTGGGCCGTCGGCGCGTTGACCACGATCGCCACGGTCGCCGCGATCGCCACGGTCGCCACGGTCGCCACGGTCGCCACGGTCGCCACGACCGCTGCGCTGGGTGGTGACCCGGTTGGCGTAGGGGACCAACGCCATCTCACGAGCAACCTTGATGGCATCAGCGCACATCTTCTGCTGCTGAACTGTGTTGCCGGTGACACGACGGGCACGGATCTTGGCGCGCTCCGACATGAACCGACGCAGAAGATTGGAATCCTTCCAATCGACGTACTGGATCTTCTCGGTCTTGAGAATGCTTATCTTTTTCTTGCCGCGGCGGCCGTTGTCCTTTGAGGACTTGCCCCGCTTCTTTACCTTGGCCATTTTCTTCCCTTTCGGCCGGACTCGTCCGGCCAGTCAAATCTTTTCAATGTGGTTGAAATCTCGGCTTTGCCGGACTTCAGAACGGTTCTTCGTCGAGGTTGTAGGCGGGTGCTGCCTCAGGAGCCTGACCGCCATCTTGTGACTGGTTGGACACCTGTGGGCGTGAGCCCTGATCGGCACCGCCACCCTTGTACTCATTACGGGAAATCTGTGCGGATGCCCACTTGAGACTCGGCGCAACGTCGTCAGCGAGAATCTCGACCTTGGAACGTCGTTGACCCTCGTTGTTTTCCCAACTGCGCTGCTGCAAGGTGCCGTAGATCACCACGCGAGTGCCCTTGGTTATCGACTCGGCCACATTCTCTGCCAGTTGACGGAAACAAGTGACATCAAAGAACGAGACTTCATCCTCGCCTTCGCGCTTCTTTTTATTCCAGGCCACACCAAAAGTGGCGATGGCCATCTGGCCTTGTGTGAATCGCAATTCGGGATCGCGGGTTACGTTTCCCACGACGGTGACGGTGTTGTCGAATCCCATTTCAATACCTCCGGATCAGCCGGCCTCGACCGGCGTTGCCTCACCCAACAGGCCACGACGAGTGGCTTCTTTTTCGGGCAGACGGAACAGCTTGTGGCGGACAATGTCGTCCGCGAGACGAAGTTGACGTTCGGTGACGGGGAGCCCTGCCGTCTCGGTGACGACCTCCCACACCACGTAGGTGCCTTCGAGTTTGTGGTTGATCTCATAGGCGAACCGGCGACGACCCCAATTGTTGGTCGACGCAATGGTGCCACCTTCTTCGGTGACCATTCCTTCGGTTCGTGTCATCACTTCGGCGATATCGGCATCTGGGATATCGCGGTCGATGATGATCATCAATTCATATGCTCGCTTCACGAGCTCACCTCCTGTGGACCCGGAGCACCGGGGCCCCTTTCCCGGGGCAGGGGATTTCGGTTGTCAACCTTCGGAGTGTCCGAAGGCAAGTGTCTGTTTGAAAGACCTGCAAAGGCTACAGGTGAGAACGTCATGTGGCCACTATGACAATGGGGTGTGACAATCGGCCCTTCCGATGTCGGCATCAGGCCGCGAGCATGACGGTTCAGTTGGGAGTGAATCATGACTATTTCATCTCGTGAACGGGTGTTGGCGGCCGTCAACCACGAAGAGAGCGATCGGGCTCCGATCCTGCTCGGCGTAAGCAATGCCACCGGCATCAAGATGAAGCCGTACCGCGACCTCAAGAACCTGCTCGGTATCGAAGCGCCCGAAAACTATCTCTACGACTGGCCGGAGCTCGGCACCGCCGAAATCGACGAGACCACCATGCGTCGTCTCCACTCAGATGTGAGGGGCGTGCTCGACCTCGAACCAGCGTCGGTCATGGAGCGCAATCGCAGCCGACCAGATCACGCCGACTACATCGATTCGTGGGGATCCGGAGCGTCGGAGATCAAGCCAGGCCAGTGGTTCCCAATGGTTCACCCTCTCGCCGCAGCAAACACCGTCGACGAAATCGAGTCATACGACTGGCCCGACATGGACGATCCAACGCGGGTCGCCCATGTTGCAGGGCAGGCACAAAAACTCGCCGACGACAATGAGTTCGCCATCGTGGCCACCCCGTGGCTCCTGTTTCCGCTGGAGCGAGCGTTCGCCATGCAGGGCATGGACACGTTCCTCATGAACATGGCCCTCTACCCAGAATTTGCCGAGGCACTCCTTTGGAAGCTCCAAGGTGTGTGCAAGCAACTCATGGGACATTTTCTCGACGAGTTGGGCCCCAACGTCGACATCATCAAAATCGGCGACGATCTCGGCACCCAAGAGAGCCTGCTCATGTCGCCAGACATGTATCGGCGTGTGCTCAAGCCGATCCACGCTGATTGGATCGACTTCATCAAAGCACGCACCAATGCCAAGGTGATGTTTCACACCGATGGCGATGTATTCCCCCTCATCGACGAGTTCGTCGACATGGGAATCGACATTCTCAACCCGATCCAGACCTCCGCTGGCAAGATGTCGAACCTCGAAGCGCTACGAGAACGTTACGGCACCAAGGTTGTTTTCTGCGGTGCCATCGACACCCAGCGGATACTCCCCCACGGCACGCCAGCGGAAATCCGCTCTGAAGTGCGCAGGGTGATCGACATTCTCGGACCAGGCGGCGGCTACATGCTGTCGTCGGTTCACACCGTGATGGACGACGTTCCCGCAAAAAATATCATCGCTATGGTCGACGCCGTCGACGAATACTCACACTGAGCAAAGCCAGGACACCGAGATGACCGGCGAAAATCCCCCAAGCAACGACTACGACTCTCTGCTCGACGCTCTCTACGACGCAGTGCTGGCAGGCAACGCCGATCAGGCCCTGACCTCCACCCGCAGCGGACTGGAAAACGGCACCGATCCGCTCACCTTGTTGTTCGACGCCATGATCCCGGCGCTCGAAGAGGTGGGCAGGTTATTTGAATCCGGCGAAATCTTCCTGCCTGAGATGCTCATATCGGCCCGTGCCATGCAGGCGTGCATGGACGTGCTGCGTCCACTACTCGCCGATGCCGCGTCCGCACGGGTGGGGGTGTTCGTGATGGGCACCATCGCCGGCGACATTCACGACATCGGGAAAAACCTTTGCGATGTGATGCTTGAAGGCGCCGGATTCGAAGTGATCGACCTGGGAATCAACGTGCCGGCGATCCAGTTCGTCGAGGCGATCAAGGAGCACAACCCCGACGTGGTCGGGCTCAGCGCATTCCTCACCACCACCATGCCCGAACTCGCCACCACCATCGATGCCATCAATGAAGCCGGCGTGAGAGGTAATACGAAGATCATCGTGGGCGGCGCGCCTGTCACCCAGGAATACGCCGACCAAATAGGTGCCGACGGCTACGCGCCCAACGCCGTGTCGGCAGTGCGAACCGTTAAATCGCTGTTGAGTATCTGAAACTCGCTCAGCCGGCTTCGAGCACCCGGCGGCACGCCGTCGCGAATAATTCGACCGCCAGATCGGCCTGCTGGGTGTTGATGATCAGAGGCGGTGCCAAACGCACGGTTCTCTCGCCGCACGTCAGGGCCAGCGCACCTTCATGAAATGCCGCCTGCTCCACGTCGTGTGCGGTGACACCGTCCACAAACTCGACCCCGATCATCAGGCCTTTGCCCCGCACGCCGGTGATGAGGGCTTGTGTCTCGGCCAACTCTCTCAGACGGCCGAGCAGATGCTCACCCACCGATGCGGCGTTGTTCATCAACGAATTCTCAACCAGATCGAGAGTGGCAACCGCGGCAGCGCAAGCAACCGGATTACCGCCGAAGGTTGAGCCATGCTTACCGACCCCCCAAGTCGAGTAGCGCCGACGGCTGACCAGAGCCGACAGCGGCAACCCGCTGGCCAGGCCCTTCCCGACACACATGAGATCAGGCTCCACCCCGCTCGGGTCGATCGCCCACATCGAACCGGTGCGGCCGACTCCGGACTGCACTTCATCGGCAACCAGGAGAATCCCGTAGCGATCACACAGTGCCCGCAGGTCGGCCAACCAACCATCGGGAGGCACGATGTAGCCGCCCTCACCCTGAATCGGTTCGACCACAATCGCGGCCACATCGCCGGGTTCAGTGACATGACGGAACAGAACCGATTCGATGTAGGCGGCGCCCGTGAGACCCGACGAACCGGCGTAAGGGGCGTGAAGCACACCTGACGGAGACGCACCGAAACCTGAGCGATATTTTGCCTTGCTGGCAGTGAGCGAGAGGCTCCCGGCGGTGCGACCATGGAACGAGCCGTAGAAAGCGATCACGTTGGGGCGACCGGTTGCGTAACGCGCCAACTTCAAAGCCGACTCCACCGCCTCAGCGCCGGAATTTCCGAGATACACATCGACCTCGTCGGACATTGGTGAGAGCCGGGCGAGCCGTTCACACACGTCGGTGTAGACGGGCACATGGAAGTCGCTAGAACAGTAGTGAAGGAACGCACGGCTTTGAGACTCGATCGCCGCCACAACATCAGGGTGGCAATGGCCCGTGGAAGTGACCGCTATACCGGCGTTGAGGTCGAGGAAACGATTTCCGTCGACGTCTTGCACATACATCCCCGACGCATGATCTACCACCAGTGGGTAGACCCGGCCGAGCGCTGGACTTACAACCCGTTTGTCGCGTTGTATAACCGCGCGTGCCAGTGGCCCCGGTAGTTCAGTGTGAATCCTCGGGGCACGACTGAGAGCAAGTTCATCGGTGAGCATGGCGTGTCTTCTCCCACCGCGACGCCTAGTTGGCGACTCGTCGGCCGCCAAATACTACTTCAGCGACCCACTCATCTCAGCAGTCAGATCCGTATAGACCCAACGCATCGGCCTGATCATCGGCCAGGTGGTATGACTCGTCGTCGCTGGGAAAAGCACCGGATCGAACGTCGGCGGCAAAGGCAGACATGGCATCGACCGAAACCGACTTAACATCCGCGTAGCGTCGCACGAACTTCGGAAGGAAACGATCCTCTATACCGAGAACGTCGTGATAGACGAGCACTTGTCCATCACAGTGGGGGCCGGCACCGATGCCGATGGTCGGCACGTCGACTGCTTCGGTGACCATTTCGGCCACCCTCACCGGCACGCCCTCGAGCACAATCGCGAAGCAACCCGCGTGGGCGAGCGACTTGGCGGCCTGAACCAACTTGCGAGCAGCCTCAGCCTGCTTTCCCTGGACCTTGAAACCACCCATGGCATTGACCGATTGCGGAGTGAGGCCGATATGGCCCATGACTGGTATCTCGGCTGATATCAGACGTTCGATCATCGGAAGACGCTTGCGGCCACCCTCCAACTTGACCGACTGCGCTCCAGCGCGAATCAGCTTCGCCGCGTTTCTAACCGTCTCATCCGGCGACACATGGAAACTCATCCATGGCATGTCGCCAACGATCAGCGAATCGGGTTTGGCGCGGGCCACGGCGCCAACGTGGTGTGCCATGTCGTCGATGGTGACCTGAAGGGTGTCTTCGTAACCGAGAACCACCATGGCCAGACTGTCGCCCACCAAGATGATGTCGGCGCCTGCCTCGCTGGCCACACGAGCACCCGGTGCGTCGTACGCAGTGACCATTACGAGAGGCTCGGCACCGTTGGCGACCTTGCGTGCGCCGATGGCCGGAACAGTGAGATTGCTCATCGTGGTGTGTCCTTTCCCGTCCAGCGCACAGAGGCTGCCGGCGGTACCGAGAATGCTAATTGTTTTCGGAAGCCAACTCAACCAGCGGGCCTCAGACACCACCGACAGTGTTGGAGAGGGTCATATGGTTCCAGCCGCACGTGTTGCACACCTCGACCACGTAGCGCTTGTAGGTGGCGGCGCGCTGCTCAAGACGTCGTAGTTCTTTGAGGGTGGTGAGGCAGCGGCCGTGCTTGGGTAAGCGCGGGCCAAATACGTAGGTGACGTCCACCAGTTGATCCGCCTCACAGACCGGACATTCCCGCTCGGTCGGGGTGCCGCAGAACTCGGCGTTGCGACGCAACTCCGCCTGAGCATCACAGATCTGGCTGCTGGTGAGATCTCCATCGCGCCAAGACTGCAAGGTTGCCGCGCGGACCAGCCGATAGTCGACTGAGGCGACGGCGCTACTCGTAGAACCAACAGGTCCGGGGATCATGGCGGAGATGGTAGACGAGTCGGACGTGATGATGGCCTCCACCCCACAGTCGATCAACCGAGACAGACTTGCCCCATGACCATCTACAACACCCGCGGGCCCGATGCCAAACGTCCACTCGACTACGTCGAGCTTGGAGCCGGCACCGGCCCCGACACCGACCATCGGCTACTAGGCGAAGTCTCCGGCCGTCGAGTGCTCGAACTCGGGTGCGGCGCCGGACACGCAGCTGTTGGTCTGGCAGCACGTGGCGCACGCGTCACAGCGGTCGACGGCGACGTCCTGCAAATCAACATGGCCCGAACCCTCGCCTCCCATCAGGAAGTCACCGTCGAGTTTCATCAGGCCGAACCGGCTGAACTGGCGTTCATGAGAGCCGACCAGGTCGACCTGGTGATCTCAGTGTCGTCGCTGTCGTTCACCGCCGACCTCGACAGGGTCATGCGCCAAGCCCACCGTGTGCTGTGCCCCGGCGGACACATAGCGCTGTCTGTCCCCCACCCGGCTTCGCTTTGTGCGGACCCCGACAATTCACTACTCAACGCACATTCATGGATCGACAAGGGTCCTATCGACGGAAGGTGGGTTCACACCGCTGAAGATGTTGTCACCTCCATGGGCCGCGCCAACTTTGTTGTCGACCTGCTACTCGAGCCACACACAAACGGACCGCAGCCGGTCACGCTTCTCGCTCGAGGTCGCAAGCTCGGGGTCTGAGACCAGGCTATTGGCCCGGGTTCAGGAGTGGGTCGACCACCACTGCGACAAGCGGGGGCGCAGTTGCTCGCCCGGCACAATTCCTTCGTTGATCCTGATTTGTCGAAGCCACGCGACGGCACGTCCCACATCGACGCCCGGCTCTATCCCCAGCTCGTCACAGATCTGATTGCCATCGAGGCCGACATCTGGGGAATCGAGATCGGGTTCGCTGGAGCGGAGGTTTTGCAACGTGTCAGCAAGCAGGTCGAAGGGTTCGATCGTCGACCCGGTTGCCGTCGCCCTACGTCGCATCCAACCGATGGCGTCCTCCAGCACGACTCTTGCATTCCCCATCGCCGCGAGTCGTCGGACCGCTGACGCTGTGGTCGGATCGATCTCATCGACGCGGGCCGCCATACGCAGAATCGTCACTACATCGGCAACGACCGCCCCGGGCACCTTCAATTCACCCAACTGCCGCGACGCCAGATCGGCGTTGTTGAAGAGCGCCGCCCAGCGATGAGCAGGCGCAGCGTTGACAGCCGCAACCCGGGCTCCAATGGTGTCGACCTGGCCAACATCTCGAACCGAGAGATGGGGTAGAACCTTGGCCAACAGACCTGATTCGAACAGCATCTCCAAGCCCGGGGTGGGGCTCGGCAACATCAACATCTTCTCGAGCTCGTCCCGCTTGCGTTCCGCCGAAACAATCTCAAGGCGATCGGTCATCGACGAGAGCGCCGCGACAAGCGGCGCCACGGGTTGGAGGTTGTAGCCGGCACGGAACCGCGCCGCCCGCAACATCCGCAACGGATCGTCGGAAAAACTCACGATTGGATCCAGCGGGGTACGAAGAACACGATCACGTAGATCCGCCTCACCACCGTAAAGGTCGATCAGTTGTCGCTCAATCACATCAACAGCCATCGCATTGATCGTGAAATCGCGTCGCAAAAGGTCTTCGTCGAGCGATTCCCCGAAAGCCACAACCGGCTTGCGTGAACCAGGTTGATATTTCTCAGCCCTGTGGGTCGTGATTTCGTAAATGTGCCCATCTATACGGCAGCCGATCGTGCCGAAGCGCTCGCCTTGGGTCCACACCGCGTCGGCAAGTTGAGACACCAACGCCTTGATCTCGGCCGGACGCGCCGCGGTGGTGGCGTCAAGATCATTTTCGGCGCGGCTGATGTCGAGCAGGCTGTCGCGCACCACACCACCCACGAAGTAGAGGTGATGCCCCGCGGCTTCAAACAACTGAGCGAGTGGTGTGGCCACGTCTAGTGATTCATTCAACCTGGCCGAGAGCCAGCCGTCAGGCGTGGGGTTTTCAGACATCGTGCTGTCAGGCATAGCGGTCCAGCCAATCGAGACGCAGCCGCCTCACGGAGTCGACGACGTCTGAGCCAGGACCACCCGATGTAGAAGGTTCAGGCCGGCAACTCTTCCCGACCAGCGAACCAACCACCGCTGCCGACGATCGCCTGATCGCCTCCAGGTCGTAGCCGCCTTCCAACACCGCCACCACGCGGCGCGGGCCGACCAGCCCGATCAGCCTGGCCATAAAATCGGCGATGTCGCCGGAGCTGAACATCAGCTGGGTCAGAGGATCATCGCGATGCCCGTCGAAACCAGCCGAGATGAGCATCCAATCCGGATTGAAGGCATCCACCGCCGGCCCGATCACGTCGTCGATCGCCATGAGTGCGACATCGCCGGTGGCCCCCGCAGGCAACGGGACATTGATGGTGAATCCGGTGCCCGGCCCGGCGCCCATCTCCGATGCCCCACCGGTTCCGGGATATAGCCGCGACTGATGGATCGAGGTATAGAAGACCGACGGGTCGTCCACGAACGCAGCCTGTGTTCCGTTGCCGTGGTGAGCGTCGAAATCGACAATCGCCACCTTCTGCCCCAACCTCGTGAGCGACCGTGCAGCAATAGCCACCGAGTTGAACAGGCAAAAACCCATGGCCGCGTCGGGTGTGGCGTGATGCCCTGGGGGTCGCACCACGCAGTAGGCGCTGTCGACATCGAGCCGATCTGGTGAGTCGTTCGACAACTCCTCCACGGCAGTCAACACCGCTCCAGCCGCTCGGCACGCCGCGTCGAAACTGGCCGGGCCCATCGATGTGTCGGCATCAATTCGACCACCTCCCGCCGCGGCCAAACCTCGTATCTGTTCAACCAGCGCAAGCTCATGAACGGCCATAATCTCGGCCCTGTCAGCGATCCTGGGAGTTCGCATGGCTACGGCTTCGATGGCACCGGCCAACTCAATTCCGTCGAGCGCGGCGGCGAGTCGCTCCGGTCTCTCCGGGTGCGACGGACCCGAGTCGTGGTCGAAGAATCTTTTGTCAGTCACCACCAACAGCACGCGCGGAGCGTACCCGTCGAGCGCACCGGCGTATCGTTGGGTCGAACATGGTGCTGTATCCCATCAACGTCGGCTCAGCCAGATTCAGGTGTGGTGTGTGGCGGGGCAACCCCCACATCGCCTACTTGGTGCCGCTGTCTCCCGCCTCAACTCTCGATCCGCTCGCACTGTCGGCGGCTAGAGCGCGCCTCGTCGACGACGGCTTCACCGAGATCATCACGGGCGCGGTCGGCGCAGGCGAATGCACCGCCATGCACCGAGACGGGTTCACCGACCGGGAACACCTCCACTTGCTTCGTCACGACCTGGCAAACCAGGTTCCGCGCCGCAGGCGACAGGATCCAGCGTTGACCAAAGGCCGCGAAAGCGACCACCAAGAGTTACTCCGAATCGACCAGACGGCATTCGATTCGTTCTGGCAGCTCGACGACAGCGGACTCCATGAAGCTCTCACCGCCACCCCCACGAGTCGTCTCCGCGTGGCGCGTAACGACGGCATCATCGCCTACGCCATCACCGGGCGGGCAGGTCACCACGGATATCTCCAACGGCTTGCCGTAGCCCCCGACCAACAGGGCCAAGGGCTGGGAACCGCGTTGGTCCACGATTCTCTTCGTTGGCTCAAGCGGCATCACGTCGAGCATGTGTGGGTCAACACCCAGAAGACCAACGGGCGAGCGCTCGACCTCTATCACCGTCTCGGATTCCAGTCTGAAACGATGCAACTCACCGTCCTGCAAAGACAGCTCCTTTGAAACGCTCCGCCGCGTGGGGCTTATCCACGATTCTCATAGCATTCGTACTCACCACAGTGTTGATCCCAACCACACCGCGGGCTGCGACCGCCATGTCAGGTGGACAACTCGACCTGGTCGCCCAATCAACCTGGATGGGAGATCTTCCCGCCGCGATTGATCTCCGAATTTCGGGTGCCCCGGCTGACGCCCGCCTGGCGGTGAGGATCATTGCTCCGATCACCACACGCGACGAGGTCGCCGACTCGATATCCAGCCCGAATATCGACACCAACCTGCTTGCCTTCTTCGAAATCACCGATTTGGAGGCGGCACGAATCGGATCTGGCAGAGTCGTGTCTGTGGTGATGCCAGATGACGAGATCGGTAAGCTTCTTCGCCGAGACCCCGGCGCAATCACCGTCGTGATCGATTTGATGTCGGAAGAACTCGTCCTCGACCGATTGGTCACCCACATCCTTGTGGCATCAGCGAATCCGACGATCGGTCACGACCTCGGCGTGGCATTCGTGTACGACATCCGTCAGCCACTGGCCCTGCAGCCGGATCTCCATACGGCAGTCGACACCGACTCCGTCATGGCAGCCGCCGAGCTTCTAGAGGCCAGGCCCGACACACCAATCGGGGTTCGCATCAACGCCGAGACCCTCGAGGCCTTCAGCGCCGACACCGTCGCCGGTGGTGCTCTGCGCGCCGCCCTCGCCAGCCGCCAATACCTCCTGGAACCCTGGGTCGATATCGACGAAGAAGGGTGGCGTTCAGCCGGCGCCCCAGAAACCGTGATCAGCCAATACGCGGCTGGCCGAGCGTCGACTGAATCAGAACTGGCGAGCTCCCCCACTGGCATCGTGCAACTCGACCCCGACTCAACTCCCCAAACGCTCTCGCTACTCAGATCCGCCGGCGCGACAGCATTGCTGGCATCACCCGACCAAATTCTGCTCACCTCATCATCTCGCCAGGGCCATCGGCCGGTGAGTCTCCTCGACAACAACGGCGTCGCCATTTCAGCCATGACCACCGACGATTCGATGCTGGTCACATTGTCGGGACCCGACCCCGAACTGTCGGCCCAACACGCCGTTGTAGAACTCGCCCTCGACGCCGACAACCTCGAAGTGTCTGGCGCCACAGTCATCGACATCACCGATCTCGACCCCACCGCTCTCGACGGGCTCATCGACGGGATCACCTCCAGCCCGCACCTTCACTTGACCACCCTCGACCAAGCCCTGGCGCTTCCAGTAGCCCGCACCACATTGGGCGCGGTCGCTCGCGGTGTCCTTGTGTCACAGAATCCCCCCGATCTCACGGCCGCATCTGCCGACCTGGCAATCACCGAGTCGGCCATCGATTCGTACTCATCGATGGTCCCCGGAAATGATGCACCAACCGCTCCTCTCCGCCGGTTGATAGAGGCCGCAGTGTCGAGCAGCCTCCAACCCGACGGAATGTCCGATTACACGTCACAGGTATTCGATGCCATCGACCAGGGCACTCGTGGCATCAGTGTTGTCGAAGGCGACCGGGTCACTCTCGCCTCACGCACGGCCGACCTGCCATTGCTGATACGCAACGATCAGACCCTGCCCATCACCGTCGATCTGTTCATCCGATCCGAGAAGCTTCGATTCCCAGACGGTGAGCACCGAGTCATCACGCTCTCCCCTGGAGACAACCCGCTCACGATCCGGGTCGAAGCACCAACATCGGGGGACGCACGCGTCACGACACTGCTCAGTTCACCCGACGGTCGTCTCGAGTTGGCCCGCGGAAACGTCAACGTGAGGTCCACCGCTATCTCCGGACTCGGCCTCGTCATCTCGATCATCTCGCTTCTCATTCTCCTCTCGTGGTGGGCCCGCACGATCCGGCGCATGAGGAGAAGCAGAAGCACTGCTAGCTTCGACGAGTCGCCGGGCGACAATTCTCAAGACGACCGCTACTACCTGGAGGAATGACCGTGACTGTCAGAATCGTCACCGACAGTTCGTGCGACCTGCGCGGCACCGAGATCGAGGAATTGAACATCGAAGTGGTGCCGCTGTCGATCAGATTCGGCGACAACGAGTTCGTCGACCGCGAAGAGCTCACCGTTGGAGACTTCTACTACCGGCTCGAACGCTCGCCGGAGCTACCCGAGACCTCAGCACCATCCCCTGGGCGTTTCGCCAAAGCCTTCGAGTCTCAGCTCGAGGCGGGTGCCGATTCAATCGTGTGCATCAACCTGTCGGCGGGCCTGTCGGCCACCATGCAATCCGCGGTCACCGCAGCCGACTCGATTGATGCCGACATTCGGGTGATCGATAGTCGCACGATCACCGCCGGATTGGGAACAATGGTGCTCGCGGCCGCCCAACTCGCGGCCGACGGAGCAGACATCAAAACAATCATCGACACAGTCGAATCGATGACACGACGCACACGAGTTTTCGGAGCTCTCGACACGCTCGACAACCTCAAAAAGGGCGGCCGCATCGGAGGCGCCCAAGCTCTTCTCGGGTCGATCCTCTCGATCAAGCCGATCATCGACATTTCCTCAGGCGAAGTCGAGGAAGCGGGCCGGCAGCGCACTCGCCGCAAGTCACTCATGTGGCTGAGAGACAAACTCGCTGAATTTTCCGCCGTCGAGAATCTCGCTGTTATGCACGGCGAAGCCCCCGACATCGACGACTTTCTAGCCATGCTCGACTCATCGGTCCCTCACGAGGTCACCCGAGTAGACAAGATCGGTGCCGTTATCGGCGCCCACGGCGGGCCACGAGTGATGGGAATCGCGTTCCAGGTCCCAGCTTGACCCTGATGGATACCCGGTCGATTCTCCGCCACCGGTATCGACTCACCGGATGAGTGGCATCAGGTAGGGTCCGCGCATTACTGAATCGGCCAATGAATCGACGCTGATCACAGCAGCCCAGAGAGGTGACCGCCGCGCCCTCGATCAGTTGCTGCGCAACCACCAGCCGATGATCTACGCAATTTGTCGTCGCATCGCCGGCAACGACGCCGATGCGCTTGACGCCACCCAGGAAGCGCTGATCGCAATAGTGAAGGGCCTGGCCCGTTTCGACGGACGAGCCCGTTTCTCCACATGGGCCTACCGCGTGGCCACCAACGCCTGCCTGGACGAGCTGCGCCGTCGCGCAAGACGACCCGTCCCAGGTTTGTCAGACGACCGCAACAACGAAAGTTTCGTGGCCTCCTCCAAGCCGCGGGACCCGGCCGAGATCGTTAGCGCGAAGGTGGATGTCGACGCTGCCATATCGCAACTCCCCGAAGAGTTTCGGGTGGCTGTTGTGTTGCGCGACCTCGCTGGTCTCGATTACGCGGAAATCGCCGAAGTCATCAATATCGCACCAGGCACGGTCCGATCGCGAATCTCCAGAGGTAGATCTCGCCTCTCAGACCTGATTTCCGGGAACCACCCACCCCAATCGCAACGTCAGAACACACAGCCATGATCGACGCATCCGCACCAGACGACGAAATCATTTCGTCCTACCTCGATGGCGAGGGATCCCCGTCTGAGGTGGCGCGGGTTGAATCAAATCCGATCTGGATGCAAAGAGCATCGGAGTTGAGGGCCACTGCCGCGCTCATGACCGACCCCGTGCCGCCGCTCGAATCCAATGTTATCGACCAGATGATCTCAGCTGCCATCGGTGCCGGGCAGGTTCCTGCCAACGTCACCGACCTCTCCATTGCCCGACGCTCGCGAATGCCGCAGATCCTCACGGCGGCAGCCGCCGTGGTCATATTGGCCTTGGCGGTGCCCATCATCAGATCAATCGGCAACTCATCAGGCGAGTCCGATTCCGCCGCCACCTCGTTCCCCACGGAAAATGCCCGCGCAGATACAGCAACCAGCGACGATCAAGCTCTGGCCGAAAGCGCTCTCGCACCGGAGTCATTCTCCCCCGCCGCGGCCGACTCCGCTGGTTCGTCAATGCCTCCGGAGTTGCCACCAGTAGACACCGCTTCGTTTGATCCGTTGCCGGCACTACTTCCCGACGCGATCGATGTTCAGGCGTTGCAAGAGGAGTTGGCGGCGGCGGTCGCATCCGACCCAAGAGACTCCACGAGCTCGCGGGCAATGCTATTGCAGCCCGAAATCACAACGCTGTGCGCGGATGCGCTCGCCGAGTTTGCATCCCACAGCGCTCTGCTGAACTCCCCGCCGATGCCCGAATCGTTCACCGATTTCAGCCTGGTTTCGATGAACGGCACAACCAACTTGGTCGCATTGATCCAGTTGGAGCCGGGCCGCTTTATTGCATTGTTGGTCGACGCCACAGCTTGTGTCAGCGTCAGCCAAATCAGTGTCGCGCCCTGAGCAATAGCCGAACAGTCGACACCGCTGCCGCTGGTAGGGGCGACGACCGGGGTACAGCGGTAGGATCCCACGCCATGGCCGACGACCGGGGCGCTGACAACTCGACCTCCACCAAGAGGGGCATATCGATTGGCCCCGACGATTGGCCCGAACAGGCGGCAGACAAGGTCGCCGACCTGGTCGACAGGGTCAAGGGATACACCACCGACAACGCCCTGATTGCGATTCGGGCATTGGTCTACGGCCTCGTGGCGCTCGTTCTGGCCATCGCTTCCACTGTTCTCGCCATCGTGATCATGGTGCGGTTGGCCGACGCCTATCTTCCGATCGGGGCTGGTGTTGGCGATGCCACCTGGTCGGCTCACTTGTTCATCGGCAGTCTGCTCACCATCCTCGGCTTGGGCGCATGGGCCTCTCGAGGCGGTTCCGGATCACCGAAGAAGCTCTATCTCGCGGTGATAATCGACGTCGTCATAATCACCTCAGTGGTTGTGGTGGCGATCGTCGACGCATTTGTCTGATCAAACGGGAATCGCTGAGTGCCCAGCACGGTTGGAAGACCAGACAATAACTAGGAGTCATCATGAGTGATGTACGCGAGGTCATCATCATCGGATCCGGTCCCGCCGGACTCACCGCCGCCATCTACGCGGCTCGAGCAAATCTGTCGCCGCTCGTTCTCGAGGGTGAGCCGAGCTCGACCAGCGATCAGCCCGGCGGTCAGTTGATGCTCACCACCGACGTCGAGAATTTCCCCGGATTTCCCGAGGGTGTCATGGGTCCGGAGTTGATGCAGAACTTCCGGAATCAGGCACTGCGGTTCGGCGCCGAAATACAGACAGTGAAGGTATCTCGCGTCGACTTCTCGGCTCGACCATACGAAATCTGGGTTGGTGATCCCAACACTGCAGAACCCACCAACCGTGCCCACACGGTCATCATCTCCACCGGTGCCCAATCGCTCATGCTGGGTCTTGATCGCGAGGCAGAGTTGATCGGCCATGGCCTGTCAACATGCGCGACCTGCGACGGATTCTTCTTCCGCGATCAGGAAATTGCCGTGATCGGCGGCGGTGACTCAGCGCTTGAAGAAGCCCAATTCCTTTCGCGATTTGCAAGCAAGGTAACGATCGTTCACCGCCGTGACGAACTTCGTGGCTCCAAGATCATGCGCGACCGCGCCTTTGCCAACGAGAAGATCGAGTTTCGCTGGAACTCGATCGTCGATGGTTACGAGGGTGAGTCATCGATCTCCGGGCTGCGCCTGTCCGACACTCAGACGGGCGAATCCTCCGTGCTACCGGTAACCGGCGTGTTCATCGCCATTGGGCACAGGCCCAACACCGACTTGTTCAAGGGGCAGTTGGAGTTGAAGGACAACGGCTATCTCGTCACCCGTCCAGACTCGACCCGCACCGACGTCGATGGCGTGTTTGCCTGTGGCGATGTGCAGGACGACTACTTCCGCCAGGCGATCACCGCGGCGGGATCTGGTTGCATGGCCGCGATCGAGACCGAGCGCTGGCTCGAAAACAATCCAAATGTAGAGGCCACTTCGGAATAGCAATACCCCGTCGAGTGTTGTTGACCACGATGCACTTACGTGCCTGTCTAGGAAGGGACCACAAATGTCCGCCGTAATCACCCACCTATCCGACGCCACCTTCGATGAGGAGATTGGCGGTTCCTCTGAGCCCGTACTCGTCGACTTCTGGGCCGAATGGTGCGGGCCCTGCAAGATGATCGCTCCCGTGCTCGAAGAGATCGCCACCGAAAAGTCCGGCTCTTTGCGAATCGCCAAGCTCAACGTTGATGAAGCCCAGGGCGTGGCCCGTCGCTTCGAGGTCATGAGCATTCCCACTCTTATTTTGTTCAAGGATGGCAAGCCTGTGAAGAGGGTTGTCGGAGCCAAGCCCAAGCAGGCCCTTCTCGACGACATCTCCGAGTTCATCTGAGCCCGATTCTCCCTCGCTGAGCCGGTCGTTTCGCGCCGTCCCAGGGTTGTACGATTCGTATTCGATGACACCGACTTGGATTGCCGCTACATGACAACTCCAGGACTTCCGCTCCGACTCGGAGACCTGGGTCCCTCGGTCCACGACCTCCACAGGCGATTGATAGCCATGGGGGCCGAAGGCCTGACCGATCTCGACGTGTTTGATTCGTCCACGGCGGAATCTCTCTGCGAGTTTCAGACTCGACGAGGGCTCGTCGTCGATGGAATCTGTGGTCGCCAGACTTGGACCGCATTGATCGAAGCAGATCATCAACTCGGTGACAGAATGATCTACCTTCGGTCGCCGATGTTCCGCGGCGACGACGTCACCCAGTTGCAACAGCAGTTGGGCTCATTCGGATTCGACGCCGGCTGGGTCGACGGAATTTTCGGCCCTGATACCGAGGCTGCACTCCGCGACTTTCAGAGAAACCAAGCCTTGACTCCAGACGGCGCCCTCGGCCGAGACACCGTCACCTGCCTCGCCCACCTCCGTGGCCGAACGGCCGGCTCCAAGACCGTGGCCGAAGTTCGCGCCAATGAGTCGTTGAGAAGCCTTACCGGCAGCGTCGGGGGCCGGCGCTTCGTAATCGGTGAGCCGGGTGGACTGCCGGCCGTCGTCGACAGCTTGGCGCGTCGGCTTCGGGTCGACGGCGCCGATGTGTTGACGCTGCACCACCCGGATCTGTCGACTCAAGCCAAGTCGGCCAACTCCTGGGAGGGCGGGGTTTATATGGGCGTGACCTTGGCCACCGCCGATCACTCGGTGGCCTTCTTCGCCACCGAGGGATTCGAATCAGCCGGGGGACGATCGCTGGCCGGGTGTTGTGCCGAGAAATTGAGCGAAGTTCTCGACACCGACCTGCCGGTGTCGGGGCTGCGCCTACCGATCCTGCGCGAGACCCGTATGCCGGCGATCTGGTGTCGGGTCGGGCCACCAGCCTTGGTCGTGGAAAGGTCGGCGTCGATAGTCGCCGGTCTTCGCAGCGCTGTCACCCAATGGTGTGCTGATCCCCTCCACGAATACTAAATATCGTTATCCACAGGCTTATCCATAGGGGTGGATAACTACTTGAGCCTCAACCTAATGTGACATATGTCACATCCGAATCTGACCACTCTTATACGACTGTTCCTGGCGGAGTGATAATTCGATAAATCCGTTCCAGATCATCAAGATCGGCGAACTCGACCATCAGTCGGCCGGTGCCCTTCCCCAGCTTCACTTTCACCCTGGTATCGAGCCGGGCAGACAGAAGTTCTTCCAATTCCAGCACACCAGCTTCTGGGAGCTCCCGCGGTATGGGTGGCTTGTCATCCGTTTCTGGTATTTCAATTGCCGGTTGCGGGTCGCTGGCATCGTCACGTAGCAGCTCCTCGACCTGTCGTACGGTGAGACTCTCGGTAACGATCCTCTTGGCGATCGATTCCTGTAGTTCACGATCCGGTGTGGCCAACAGGGCCCGTGCGTGTCCCGCCGAGATCTGGGATTCAATCACCAACTGCTGCACCAACGGAGGTAGTTGTAGCAAACGAATCGAGTTGGCCACCGCAGAACGCGATCTACCGACCCTCTTGGACACGGAATCTTGGGTAAGGCCGAAATCTTCGATCAGCTGTTGATAAGCCGAGGCCTCCTCAAGTGCGTTGAGATCTTGACGATGCAGGTTCTCGACGACCGCCGTCTCCAGGCTGGCAAGATCATCGACCCCACGTATCAAAGCCGGGATCGAAGGAATGCCGGCACGTCGCGCCGCGCGCCACCGCCTCTCCCCCGCTATCAGTTCGTATCCGCCGCCGTCGGCTTCACGAACCACGATCGGTTGGATTACGCCTATCTCGGAGATCGACGCAGCAAGTGAACTGAGTGACTCCTCGTCGAAGTGTTCGCGCGGCTGGTACCTGTTGGGGACCACCGAATCGATATCGAGCTCACGGTATACGGCCCCTTCCCCCTCCAAATCAGCCGGAATGAGAGAGCTCAGACCTTTGCCGAGACCGCTACGACGCGCCATTGATGATCTCCTTTGCCAATTCTCGATACGCTATCGCCCCTCGAGATGTCGGGTCATAGATGGTGATGGGCTGTCCAAAACTCGGAGCCTCGCTGAGGCGAACCGAGCGGGGAATCACCTGACGACACACCTTGTCGCCGAAATGTTCCCGCACATCAGCCGAAACTTGACTCGACAACTTGGTACGTGCATCGAACATCACAAGAACAATGGTGCTGATTTCCAGTGTGGGATTCAGATCACGCTTCACCAGGTTGACGTTTCGCAGTAGTTGGCCAAGGCCCTCCAGCGCGTAATACTCCGTCTGAATCGGAACCAGTACCTCGGTGGCTGCGGTCAGGCCATTGATGGTCAACAACCCAAGCGATGGGGGACAGTCGATCAAAAAGACGTCGTAGTCGTTTGCTACCGACTCAATCGCCGCCTTGAGCTTTCGCTCTCGACTGAATGCAGGCACCAACTCGATTTCGGCTCCTGCCAAATTGAGATTCGCCGGGGCCACGAATAGATTTTTGACCTCTGATGGTTCGACGACATCTTCCATTGGCAAATCCTGGAGGAGCACGTCATACATCGAGTTGTCGAGCTGTCTGGGATTCAAGCCAAGGCCGGTGGTGGCATTCGCTTGGGGATCGAGATCGATCACCATGACTCGTTTGCCGAGATCGGCGATGGTTGCACCGAGATTCACGGTGGTTGTGGTCTTCCCCACCCCACCTTTCTGATTGGCTACCGCGAAAATGCGCGGGCCGGAATGATTGGACATACTTTCGTGAGCCTCCGACACTAAGCGTCTACCTTTCAGGTAATCGCGTAATCCTTCCCGATGTATCGACGAGTTGCAAGGACCATCGACAGGGTTTATCGGTTTGGCGTTCCGGCTCCGAGTTGTTTCACGTGAAACAACTCGAGCGGGATATCAGAGCGGAAACAGGGGAGAGCGACGGCGAGCTGCCGGCCGGCGAGGAAACCGATCCTCTAGCCCACTGACACCATCGACTCGAACATACACACCACTGTCAGACTTCCATGACCCAACATAATGACCGCCAACGGCCGCCAAGCTAGCGTTCTGCCAAGCCACAACCATCTCATCCGCACACGACGCCACGAGCGATCCGCCAACCTTCACACAGGGCATACCACACTCAATCGTCTCCGACATAGGTCCGAACAGTCGGCTCACCACGAAATCGAACCCTTGTCGAGACGTACTAGAACGAGCGAGTACGTCGGCACGACCATGAACCACCTCTACACGATGGTCGACACCTACAGCAGAGACGGCCTGGGCCGCGATCTCACAACGCCGCTCACTGGCGTCCAGTAATGTCCAGCGGCTTTCGGGGAGGGCAAATGCCAAGAAAATGCCTGGCAGACCGACTCCTGTGCCGATATCGAGGCAGTTAGTGGGGGAGTCGACGCGAAAAGCGGCCGGGATGAACCCGGCCGCATGATCACACAATTCTGCAACTGAGGCGCCGCCAAGGGCACCCATCGCTCGAGCCGGCTTCCATGCCAGATCGAGCTTCGACAGGAAGTCGTCAGTCGTCATTACCTGCAGTAACTACAACAACCCTGCGATTGGGGTCTTCGCCCTCGGAAATAGTGCCGACACCGTCCTCTGATGTCATGGCATCATGGACAACCTTGCGGTCCGATCCCCTCATCGGCTCCAGAGCAACTTCCTTGCCAGATTCACGTACCTGAGCGGCGATCTTGACGCAGAACGCACGAAGCGCATCTTCTCTACGACTGGCCACACCACCGATATCGATTCTCACTCGACCGTCGCGTCCACCCCCGGCCTGACGCTGGAGAACCGTGCGGACCAGCTCATCGATGGCGTTGGCGGTAGCGCCATGACGACCAATCATTCGGCCCAGAATGTCTCCGTTGACCGTGATTCGAATCTCATTTTCGTCGACATCCCGCCGCTCGAACGTCACTGTCTGCCCGAACTCGGCAGCCAGACCAGTTACAAATGCCTCGGCCACATCGGCCTGCTCGACAAGTGTCATTGTTTCCATATTCTCATCCTTGGAGTTGGGGGCAGCGTCCCTGCCGTCGTCCTTCTTGCGATTCCTGCCTTGCTGCCCGCCGGACTTCTTCTTCGGCGCCGACTCATCGGATTTATGATCCGTTTGAGGTCGAGAATCGGAAGACTTCCGTTGGTTCCTTCCGCCGTTGTTAGAGGACTTCTCTCCCCTATTCGATGATTCGTGCGAATCTTTACTGCCTGAACGGCTGCGACGACGCCTACGGTCGTCCTTTGCCCTTGGCGTCGCCGGTTTTACTCGGACACGAACCCGAGCCTTTTCTTTTACTCGATTGAACAAACCCAACTTTGCCTCGGCCAAAACTTCGAACTCGGCATCATCTTCGTGAACTCCAAGTGCCTCGAGCGCCATGCTCTTGGCCTCCTCAACGGAGATCCCAATACCTTCTACCCAATCCACAATATTTCCTCCCTGGTTAATCGAACTCGTCGTGAAGGTCGGGACCACCTGGGGTCCACGACGACAAGTCCTACTTCTTTCGTTTGCGGTGTTGTGGGCTTCCTGGGTCGGTCGTCCGACCTCCCTTGGCACGTGTTGGCGCTTTGCCGGTACGGCCACCCTGTCGATCCTTGCGACTCGCCGACTTGCCGCCGGCGGCGGGGGAGCGACGGCTACCCTTCGCCTTCGGTTTCGTCGGCTTTGCCTTCTTGGTCTTGGACTTCTCCGGCTGCTCCTTGGGAGCACGGTCGCTCCGGAGTCGCTTGGCAGACAGGTCCTTATTGCCCGACGTCGATCCGCCACGCGACGACTTCGACTGCTCGGCGGAACTCTTGGCCTCTTTGGCCCCCGAGCCCTTTGAATCACTGGAATCGGATTTGCGCTGCTTGGCGATCTGGGCGCCGAGACTTTCTTCTCCGCTGTAGAGGGAATGCGTGATGTATCCCTGCTGGCCAATCCGGTAGACGTTTGAGATGACGAAGTACACAACCAACGCCGCCGGCATTGTGAAGCTGAACACCGGCAGCATGAACGGCATGATCTTCATGATCATCTGCTGTTGCGAGTTGACCTGAGAACCGGTGTTGCGGCCTTGAATCTGTCGCTGTTGGTAAATGCTACTCACCAGCACAATGGCGATGAGTACGAAGTAGGGGAGCGCGGAGACGATGCTCTCACGCATCACATCTTGAGCTGAACGTGAGAGATCGATCCCCCACGACACCATCTCAGTATGGGTATGCAGATTCTCGTAGAGCTTGCTGGTAAGACTCACGTTGTCTGGATCGAACACACGTTCGCTCGACGCTATGGTGCTCGCTCCGTTGCCATGGCCCGCCGTCCAACCAAACTGTTGACCAACATCAGTGGCACGGCGGGTGAGGCCGCGTACCACTCTGAACAACACCAAGAACACAGGCATTTGGATGATCATCGGCAGACAGCCGCCCAAGGGATTGATGCCGTTCTCTTGGTAGAACTTCATCAACTCTTCGTTCATCTTCTGGCGATCGTCTTTGTAACGAGCCTGAATCGCCTTCAGTTCTGGCTGAAGCCTTTGCATCTGCAGCATCGATTTGGTGCTCTTCAGCGTGAGCGGCGTCACGAACACCATCACCGCCAACGTGAGGAAGGCCACCGACATGCCGTATGACGGCCATATCGAATAGAACCACGCCACCAATCCTGCGATGCTGTCGAAAATCAGGTTGAACATTGATGCTCCCTGGCTTCAGGGACTGGGTCCCAACCGTGGCCACCCCAAGGGTGACACCGGCAAATTCGTTTTGTTGCGAACCATCCGCCCCTGAACGCGCCATGTGTCTCCACGGCCTCGATGGCATAGGTGGAGCACGATGGCTCGTAACGACACGGCGACGGCCGACCGGCAAACAGCCGTTGGTAACCACGTGCTGCCTTGCGCAAAAGACGAGCCGCCGGCGTCATGCCAGCCTCTTCTCAGAAACCAGTTCGGTAATCGCTCGAGTCAGTGCGTTGTGATCGAAGCGATCAAGAGGCGCGGTGATCCGAATGAGGTAGTCGCCTCCAGGCAATGAACCTGCTGATTTCATGGACAACTCTCGTAGCACGGCTTTGATCCGTCGCCTGATCCGATTCCTGACCACTGCGCCACCCACCAATCGGGGAATGGCAAACGCTACTCGTACTGGATCACCAGGAATGGATAGGTGGACGATCCTTATGGGACCTCGACCACATTTCACTCCACGCGATCGCAGCCGTTGAAACGAACGGCGATCCGAAAGACTTTTGATCACGCCGAAAGACGGGCGCGGCCCTTCTGGCGACGGGACCGAAGCACAGCACGGCCGGCGCGTGTGCTCATCCGGGAGCGAAAGCCATGCTTCTTGCTCCGCTTGCGGGTGTTGGGTTGGTAGGGGCGCTTCATGTCTTCCTCCGGAAGGCCTTCGACAGGACACCGGCGAAGGCAAAATTCGGTTTCGGGGGTATGGAAACCGTTGACGTCAGCGCATAACCGTATGGTCGGATCATCACCGCGGCAACCACGACGCACAATGCGACAATATAAGCGCTCGCTGATGTTTATCGATCAAGCAATAAGTAGGCCGAGAACGACAATAGTGTAATGGATCTTCCAATAATGTAATTACATCGTTAAATAGACCCTCTGAGCAGGGGTTTTGATACGTCGCAAATCTCCGAGTTGCGGCTGTCCACAGCACTGCTACGTTCGCCAACCCATCGGTGGACGATGTCGAGCGAGGTTGGCCCGGCCCGTAAACGATTGGAATACAAAGAACTTGCCTTACCTCGTCCACACCTGTGGACGACACTGTGGAGACAGGATTGATACGAGTGGGAGAATCCGAGGACGCCGACCGGCTGTGGGGTAATTGTTCGGAATCTATTCGCTCCCAAGTGAGCGACGCGGTATGGAACACAACGTTCAGCGGGGCTCGTGCGGTCGCCTTCGACGAAGGCGACTTGGTACTTGTAGTACCCAATGGCCTTCAAAAGGAAAGGATCGAAGGTCGCTACATGGGCTTGGTCCAGGACGCGATCGATGAGTCAGACAACCCGTGCAAGGTAAGAGTTGAGATCCAAACCGACTGGGACGACGTTGCGTTCGACGTCCCCGCCCCCGACCTCAGCTACGGAGTCAAACCGCCGCCAGCTGTGATCAACGGGCTCAACCGCGAAAGCATCAACGAAAAATTCACGTTCGAGCATTTCGTGATTGGCCCCTCAAATCGTTTCGCTCATGCCGCGGCACTCGCTGTAGCCGAAACACCGGCGATGAGCTACAACCCGTTGTTCATCTACGGAGATTCCGGCCTTGGCAAGACTCACCTTCTACGAGGCATCGCCCACTACGTGAGCCATCACTACCCAGAGTCGAAGGTTCGTTACGTCTCGTCTGAGACATTTCTCAACGAGTTCGTCGAAGCTATTCGAACCAACAACCTGCCCGACTTCAAGCGCAGGTACCGCGAGAACGACGTGCTGTTGGTTGACGACATTCAATTCATGGAAGGCAAGGACGGCTTCCAAGAAGAGTTCTTCCACACATTCAACGAGCTACACCAGAACAACAAACAGATTGTGTTGTCATCTGATCGCACACCCGATGCCATTCCGACTCTCGAAGATCGACTTCGTAGTCGGTTCAAGTGGGGGTTGATCACCGATATCCAACCACCAGACCTGGAAACTCGGTTGGCAATCCTTCACAAGAAGGCCGGATCTCAAACCCTCGAGATACCCAGTGAGGTGTTTTCGTTCATCGCCGAGAACATCACCGACTCCATACGCGAACTTGAGGGAGCGCTCATAAAGGTTACGGCATTTTCCAACCTCACTCATGAGCATCTCACAGCCGACTTGGCCTCGATGGTGCTGGCCGACCTCATCAGCAAATCCGCAAAGCCTCCTGTCACTGCCTCACTGATCATCGACCACACAGCCGACATGTTCGGCTTCACAGTCGATCAGCTCACCGGTGGGAGTCGCCAGAGGCCTCTCGTGGATGCTCGCCAAATCGCGATGTATGTCACGCGTAACAGCACCGACATGTCCTATCCCCAGATCGGTAAATCATTCGGCAACCGCGATCACACCACGGTGATGCATGCGGTGCGCAAGATTGAGGCTCGGATGGGGGAGCGACAGAAGATCTTCGACAAGGTGACCGAGCTTCAACACCGACTCAATCATCCGTCATGAGTTCAACCTCTGTAGAAACATCTGTGGAAAGCCTGCTCCCGGGCCGTGGACGCGAGGAGCACAACTGTGCCTCCATCCACCACCCGGCTTCTCAGACAGCCCAACCTGTGACACACGTTGGAGATCTTGGGGAAACGCGATCGTTGTCATTGCAAGCCAAAGCGGCCATAATCCACAATCCACAAGCCCTATGAACTTCTATTACTTGGATTACATACAACCGGAAGAAGTAACAGCACCATGGGTATGAAGTTTCGCTGCGAACGAGACATCCTGCAGAACGCCCTCATCTCAGCGGGACACGCCGTGAGTACGAGAGGTGGCGTTCTTCCGGTGTTGTCCGGATTACACCTCGTGTTGTCCGGTGATCTCCTCACGGTCACCGGCAGCGATCTCGATCTCACCATCACAGCCAAGACCACGGTGGCTGGCGCCGAGGATGGCGTTGTGGTGGCTCCGGCCAAGCTGATCACTGATGTTGTGCGGTCCTTGAGGCCAGGCGCGGTGGAAGTCACGATGGAGAACGACGAGCTCAGCATCGTGTCAGCTCCCTCAGAGTTCGCGATTCGCACCATTCCGGCTGATGATTTTCCTGAGATCAGCGCTCCAGAGGGTGATGCCGTCACGCTCGATGGTGCGGCGTTTCGATCAGCGCTCCAGCAGGTGGTCAAGTCGGCGTCGTCCGATGATGCCAGGCCGATTCTCACCGGTGTTTTGATGGCTGCCGAAAACGACGGTCTCCGACTGGTCTCGACCGACTCCTACCGCTTGTCGGTGTGTGATCTGGCCGGAACATCAATTCTCGGCGAGGGACAGAAGGTCTTGGTACCAAGCAAATCTTTGTTGGAGCTGAGTCGCCTGATCGGTGACTCCGAGGAGCTCACCTTGAGATTGGGCACCCAGGAAGCCAGCTTCGAGGTCGCCAACGTGTCAGTCACCACTCGATTGATCGAAGGCGATTTTCCCAACTACCGAGGTTTGATTCCGACCAATCACCCCAATCGACTCACGATTGATCGCGGTGCGTTGCTCGAAGCGGTGAAGCGAGTGCGCCTCATGGCTCAGGAATCCACACCCATTCGTCTTTCGATGTCATCTGATGGTCTTGAATTGGTGGCCGTTACCCAGGACGTTGGGCAGGCCCACGAATCGATGCCTGCTGCGTATCAAGGCGAAGACCTCACCGTTGCGTTCAACCCTGAGTATCTGATCGACGGCATTGAGGTGGCTCCGGGCGATGAGATCACCCTGGAAACCGTCGACGAACTCAAACCTGCCTTGCTTCGCTCGGTCGAGGACGAAGACTTTCTCTATCTCCTCATGCCGGTGCGGGTGAGCTGACCGGCCGCCACGCGGTGTTGGTGCGCGCTCTTCATCTCGAAAACTTTCGCAACTATCACCTGGCCGACGTGGAGCTCGGACCTGGACTCACCGCCATCGTGGGTGAGAACGGGCAGGGAAAGTCGAATCTGATCGAAGCGATCGGTTGGCTATCTGGTGCCGGCAGTTTCCGTGGTGTTTCCGACGATGCTCTCATCCGAATCGGCGCCGATTCGGCGGTGATGAGAGCAACTGTGCAATCCGACGATGGACGAGAACAACTGGTCGAGGCCGAGCTACCACGTATCGGGCGAAATCGCGTTCAGATCAATCGTCAGAGGGTCCAACGCAACCGCGACCTTCTTGGCGTAGTTCGAGTCACCGTGTTCTCTCCCGACGATCTGTCTCTTGTCAAGGTCGGACCGGCTCTCAGACGGCGCTGGATCGACGACGCTCTTGTCGGGAGGCATCGCCGCCACGATGCTCTCAGATCGGATTTGGAGCGGGTTCTGAAGCAGCGCAACGCGTTGCTGCGTTCTTCTGGCGGGCGTTTGGATGCCGACGCCGAATACACGCTCGATGTGTGGGATTCGAAGTTGGCCGAGGTGGGTGAATCGGTTCGACGGGCTCGTTTGGAGCTGCTTGATGAGATCCGACCTCAACTTCGGGCCTCATATGACAATGTCGCCCGACGCGCCGCGGAGGTTCGGATCGAATACTTGTCGAGCTGGGAGGGAGACCTGTCTGACGCTTTGGCCGAGTCTCGCCAAGTCGATTTGAGGCGTGGAGTATCGACTATTGGTCCTCACCGTGACGAACTCGACTTGTCGATAGGCGGCGTGCCGGCACGAACCCACGCCTCACAAGGTGAGCAGAGATCTCTGGCCCTGGCGATGCGTCTGGCGGTTGATGCTGTTAGCCGTAGCGCTGGTTGGTCTCCGGTGCTCCTGCTCGATGACGTCTTCTCGGAGCTAGATCCGGGCCGCGCCGGAGCGCTGCTGGACGCGCTGCCGCAGTCACAGAGTCTGTTGACGGCGGCTTCTGGGTTGCCGCCGGGAGCAAAGCCCGCTCATGTGATGAGGGTGGAACGTGGCACAATCACAGTGGAGTAAGATGAAACGTCGGGGGAACACGCAACCGCGAAGCATTTCGGCTGCTATCGAGCACCTTCTCGGAACGTTGCGCGCACCGTCCACCGATGTGCTGTCGACGGTGTTCGGGAGGTGGGACGAAATCGTCGGTGTCGATCTGGCCGCCCACTCGCGACCTACCGCGATCGAAGGCGATGTGATCATCGTCGCCGCCGATGATCCGGCCTGGGCGGCAGAGCTGAAATGGCTTCACAATGAGGTTGTTTCTCGGGTTGGTGAGATCACAAAAACGTCAACCATCACCGACATTCGCGTAAGGGTCGACAGCCGCGGATAATCACACCTCTGGTGGTAGAATTGCGCCACCGTGAGAGGGCCTGTCGAACATCGCTCAACGAGCTACCCGACCCATCCGGCGAAGTATTTCTTCGCCACTCGCGGTGCACTGCCCATGGTCGCGAGATGACCACGAAATACGGGCCTGCATCGCCCGATAATTCGGACCCGATAATTCGGAAAAGGACTCGGCAAGTTTGACCTCCAAGAGCGAATCTTCATATGGAGCCCACGACATCACTGTCCTGGAAGGGCTGGAGGCAGTTCGTCGCCGCCCGGGTATGTACATCGGCTCCACCGGCATCACTGGCCTTCACCATCTGGTGTGGGAAGTGGTCGATAATTCGATCGATGAAGCAATGGCCGGATATTGCAGTCGTATCGACATCACGATTCTCGCCGATGGCGGTTGTGAAGTAGTCGACAACGGCCGTGGAATACCGGTTAAAAGACACCCGAAATTTCCCGATATGAGCGCTGCCGAGGTGGTGCTCACCGTGCTGCACGCGGGTGGCAAGTTCGGTGGACAGGGTTACAAGGTCTCGGGTGGTCTTCATGGTGTCGGCGTGTCTGTGGTCAACGCCTTGTCGAGTCGAGTTGAGGTGGAGATCGATCGTCACGGCAGCCGGTATGCGATGGCATTTGTCGACGGCGGCGAGCTGTCGGAGAAACTCACACCGATTGGCGAGGCGCCCGTTGTGAATGGCGAGGCCCGAACCGGCACGACAGTGAGATTTTGGCCCGATCCGACGGTCTTCGATGAGATCGTGTTTCGGTTCAAGACGCTTCTCGAGCGATTCCAGATGATGGCGTTTCTCAATCGTGGACTCGAGATCAGAATTCGAGATCTCCGGCCAGATGCAAAGACCCCGCCCCCCATGCTCGACGGTGACCTGCCGGCAGAGCCGACAGAAGCCGAGCCTGATTCTGACGAGTCGTCAAATGATGAGTCATCAGATCGGGGTAACGAAGCCCCGGTCGATACGATCAGCGGTGCAGATGGATGGACCGTCTTCAAATACGACGGCGGCATCATTGATTTCGTCAGGCACGTCAACGCTTCCAAGGAGGCGCTCTTCTCCGAAGTCGGCTTTTTCTCCGGCAGCGAAGACATTGTCGACAATGCCCACGAGGTGGAAGTCGCCTTCCAATGGAACACCGGCTTCAACTCCGACGGCCTTCACAGCTTCGCCAACGGCATCGCCACTATCGAGGGCGGCATGCACGAGCAAGGCTTCCGCACGGCGCTCACCCGCACCGTAAACGCCTATTGCCGCGAGAAAGGACTGCTCAGGGAGAAGGAGCCCAACCTCCAAGGCGAAGACATTCGCGAGGGTCTGACTGCGATCATCAGCGTACGTATCGGTGAGCCACAGTTCGAGGGTCAAACCAAATCGAAACTGGGCAACGTTTCCATGAGGTCACTCGTTGAGAAGGTAACCAACGAGAAGCTTGCCGAATGGCTCGAAGAGCACCCCAATGAAGCCAAACGCATAGTCGGTAAGGGGCTCAGCGCCTCGAGGGCACGCATGGCCGCGGCTGATGCCCGCAAGGCGATCCGATCGAAGTCGCTCCTCGATGGAGCAGGAATGCCCGACAAACTCAAGGATTGTTCGGCCAAAGATCCCGTGCTTCGCGAGTTGTTCATAGTGGAAGGCGATTCGGCAGGCGGGTCGGCGGTGCGCGCCCGCGACCCCGAAACCCAAGCGATCCTTCCGATCCGCGGCAAGATTCTCAACGTCGAACGGGCCCGCGTCGACAAAATGTTGAAAAACAACGAAGTCCAGGCCCTGATCACCGCCATCGGTGCCGGATTTGGTGATGAGTTCAACATCGAAGAGGCCCGCTACCACAAGATCATTTTGCTGGCCGATGCTGATGTCGATGGCAGCCACATCCGCACCCTGCTACTCACGTTCTTCTACCGACAAATGCGCCCGATGGTTGAGGCCGGCTACATCTATATCGCTCAGCCGCCGCTGTATTCCACCAAACTCTCCACCAACAACACGGTCTACCTGAAGGATGATGTCGCCAAGGACGAGTTCCTTGCCGAGCGTCCCAACTACAGCAAAGACTTCCAGCGTCTCAAAGGCCTAGGCGAGATGGATTGGGACGAATTGAAATCCACCACCATGGATTCCGCCTCGCGCAGCATGTTGAGGATCGAGGTCGAGCAAGCAGCTCTGGCCGACGAGGTCACCTCGATTCTGATGGGCGACGACGTGTCATTGCGACGCAACTTCATCGTCACCAACGCCCGCGAAGTACGAAACCTCGATTTCTGAATGGCTGGTTCCGTAAATGAGTGATGTCCCACCAATCGACGTCGATACCGAACCCGGCGATGAAGAAGAGACTCATGCGCTGATCGAGATCCAGGAGGAGATGGAACGCTCCTTCCTCGATTACGCCATGTCGGTCATCATCAGCAGGGCCCTACCTGATGCCCGTGACGGTCTCAAGCCAGTTCACCGCAGGATCCTGTGGTCGATGTTCGACCAAGGGTTCCGACCCGACCGCAACTACGTGAAATGTGCTCGCGTTGTTGGCGATGTCATGGCGCGTTTCCACCCCCACGGAGACTCCGCCATCTACGAAGCGCTGGCTCGTATGGCTCAGCCTTTCTCGCTGCGTCACCCACTAATCGACTTCCACGGCAACTACGGCTCGCCCGAAGATCGCCCGGCTGCGGCTCGATACACCGAGTCCCGGCTCGACCGGTTGGCAATGCAGATGCTGGCCAACATCGACGAAGACACCGTCGACTTCATCGACAACTACTCGGGTGACTTCACTGAGCCAGCGGTGCTGCCTTCGCGGTTCCCAAACCTTCTGGTCAACGGGTCGCAGGGCATCGCGGTGGGTATGGCCACCAACATCCCGCCCCACAATTTGGGTGAGGTGATCGGGGCGGTAAAGCATCTGCTGGTCAATCCCTCTGCCACCACCGACGACCTCATGGAGTTCGTACGAGGGCCTGATTTCCCCACTGGCGGCAAGATTCTCGGCCGCGTCGGTATCGAGTCGGCATACCGCACCGGGCGTGGCTCGGTGAAGATGCGTGCCAACGTCGACATCACCGAGGTCAAGGGACGAACCAGCCTGGTCGTTACCGCCATGCCCTACCAAGTGTCGGTGGGAGCGGTTGCTCGCAAGATCGTTGAGTTGGTTAAATCGGGCGTGCTCGACGGGATCTCCAACGTCAACGACCTGTCTGCCGGCGACGACACACGTTTCGTTGTCACCCTTAAGCGTGATGCCAACCCCGACGTGGTGCTCAACAAGCTCTGGAAGTACACCCAACTGCAGTCGAGCTTTGCCATCAACATGGTGGCTTTGGTCGAAGGCGTGCCTCGCACCCTCACCTTGCGCGACGCGTTGGTTGCATACGTCAAGCACCAGATCGAGGTTGTCACTCGTCGCTCGCAATACCGACTCGATGAGGCCCAGAAGCGACTGCATATTCTCGAAGGCCTGATCAAGGCGCTTGACCTGATCGACGAGATCATCGCCGCGATTCGAGCCAGCGCCGATCGGGCCATGGCACGTACGTCTCTCATGGCAGCGCCATTCGAGTTCTCCGAAATTCAGGCAAACCACATCCTTGAGATGCAGTTGGTGCGCCTTACCCGGCTTGGTCGCGAGACGCTCGAGGGTGAAGCATCCGACAAACGAGCTGTGATCAGCGAACTCGAGTCGATTCTTGGCGACGACAACAAACTGCGTGGCGTGATCACCGACGAGATCACAGCGATCGATGACAAATTCGGCGAACCCCGCCATTCGAGCCTTGAGATAGATCCTGGCGAATTCGACATCGAAGACCTGATCGACGACGACGATCTGGTCTTCACCATGTCTGCCTCGGGATACGTGAAGACAGTTCCAGCCGAGGACTTCCGCACTCAGGGTCGAGGTGGCAGGGGAGTGGCCGGCGCTCGTCTCAAGGACGAAGACACGGTCACCCACCTGATCCAGACCACCGCACATTCGTATCTGCTCTTCTTCTCGTCGAGAGGGCGCGTCTATCGCCTCAAGGCCCATGAGATTCCCGTCACCTCGCGCACGGCGCGCGGTATGGCCATCGTCAACCTTCTGCCGTTGCAGGATGGCGAGACGATCAGGGCGATCATCGACACGCGCGACTACGAGACCAATCGCTACCTTTTCTTCGCAACAGCGCGTGGCCGGGTGAAAAAGACTCGCTTCAACGCCTACGACTCTTCGCTGAGGGCTGGCCTGATTGCGGTGAAACTCAACGACGACGACGAACTAGTCGAGGTGGTACCCACCAACGGCATCCACAATATTTTGTTGTCATCCAGGCTCGGTCAGACCATCCGCTTCAACGAGAGCGAAGTTCGGGAGATGGGAAGAAACGCCGCCGGGGTCAAGGGAATTCGGTTCAAGAAAGATGGCGACTGTGTCGTTGGCTGCGACATCGCCCGCGACGGCACCACCCTGTTGCACATTACCGAGGCCGGTTATGGCAAACGAACGAATGTCGAGGAGTACCCGCGAAAGGGTCGCGGTGGCATGGGCGTGCGAGGGATCAAGGTCATGGAAGGCCGTGGCGAGGTGATCGGCACTCTCATCGTCGAGGAAGACGACGAAGTGCTTGCTGTCACCAGAGCCGGCGTGTTGATGCGTACCCGAACCTCCGACATCTCGGTGCAGGGTCGCTCGGCGAGCGGGGTCAAGGTAATCAGCCCCGATGAAGACGACATCGTTGCGTCGATCGCTTTGGTCAAGCTCAACGAGGAAAACCTCGCTGACACAGACGATGCTGATACAGACGACGACACCGCGTCCCCCTGAGGCATACGACTTTTCCCACTTCCCCCCCCTTGCAGTTTCAGAAGTGGAGGAAGCTCGTGAATTATTTCGGTGTCAAACGTCCAATGTCGGGCCGGGAATCCGGACAAGTGGTTCCCCTTATGGCCCTGGTTGTGATGCTGACGGTCGTGTCGCTGGTTGTGCTGATGAGGCTCGGAACAGCGCTCGACGACTTCGCACGTGCCCGCACAGCGGCTGATGCTGCCGCTCTGGCCGGCGCGGTCGATGGACGCGTAGCAGCCGAGGAGATGGCCTCGGGCAACGGCGGGGAGTTGGTTGGCTTCGAGCTAAGCGACGGCACCGCCGATGTGGAAGTAAGAGTGGGCGAGGCCACTGCGGCCGCCAGGGCCACCGCAGACGTGCAGTGGATTGCCCGCGCCGACGAATAGGGCGTCCACCCATCGCGTGATGGTCTCACCGACCCGGTGAGGAGGCCCGCTGGTCGCTGTGGCATACACTCGCGGTGTGCCAGACCCGCCTGAGGTCGGCCGAACGCGAGTGATGACGAACCTGCCCGAGCAAGAAGAAGAACTGTTCCGGACGGCAACCGGCGATGACTGGGTCATGCCTCCGGCATCTGGTGATTCTTTGGATGAATCTGATGAACCAGATCCAGTCAAAAAGGTCCCGCCAGTTGCCGACGTGCCCGCACCCGTAGCGGTGCCGGTGGTCAAGGTCGCCGCCGTATCGCGACCCGCGCTCATTGATCGGCACATGGCCGGAAAGCTTCGCGCCAGGCGCGTACGCCGCTTGGTTCGCCATATCGAGCCTTGGTCGGTGTTGAAGATGTCGCTCATCTTCTATTTCTGTTTGTGGGGAATCATTCTCATCGCCGGTGTGATCCTCTGGAGCCTGGCCGTTGGGTCGGGCACCATCGACAACATCGAGAACTTCATCCAGAAGCTCTTCGCGCTCGACAGTTTTGCCTTCAACGCTGATCAGATCTTTCGCGCCAGCGCGGTGGGTGGCCTAGTTCTCGTCGTCGCCGGAGCGGGGTTCACAGTGCTCATGGCCGTGCTTTTCAATCTCATCAGCGACGTCACCGGCGGCATTCGTCTCACTGTCGTCGAAGAGGAGACTGCTCGTCCTAGGCCGAAGCGTCTCAGGCCTCGTCCTGGCCTGCTGAGGCGCTCGGTTGCCCAGGGCAACGAGCCGACCGCGGCTCCAGCTCAGCCGGAGGCCGAAACACCGCTCCCAGCGGCGTCGACGAGCTCGATCCCAATGCCCGGAGACTTCGTTGGAGATGACGATCCGGAGGTGGCGACCACCACCGACGACCGGTAGCGTGATCGCCTCACGGGGCTATAGCTCAGTTGGTTAGAGCGCACCCCTGATAAGGGTGAGGTCGCTGGTTCGACTCCAGCTAGCCCCACGTTCCGTGTGCTGAGTTACCCCGACCAACCGGAGGAAACCATGGGTGGTGGACTGGTTACTCTGATTCGTCGCAGTGTTGTGGCCATTGGAGCCGGTATTGCTGTGGCGGCGGCTATTCGCGTGCGGGGAGGCGGCGGCGTGCCGCCCCAAACTGGCGGTTGGCGCGAGCTCCGTGGCGAAGATCTGCGCTGAGTGGCTGAGGTGACTCCGACATGAGGGTGATGGTGGTGGGCGCGGGAGCGACTGGAGCTCGAATAGCTCGTCAGCTTCGATCATCGCCAGGGGTTTCGACTGTCGAGATTTTCGATTCAAATCAGGATCGGACGGGCAGAGTTGCAAGATCGTTGGGGGCTGGAGTCGAGGCCGGCCATGCATCTGGGATCAACCCGGACGTAGCAGTGGTGATCGTTGCCACCCCTTCAGGAACTCAACTGCGTTGGGTGCGCATGGCTGTCGAAGCCGGCATTCCGGCGGTCGCAACGTCTGACGATCTGTCGGAAGTCCGCCGGTTGTTGGCCATCGACCAAGAGGCGAGGTATCACGGCGTTCCGGTGCTGGTGGGCGCGGGTTTCATGCCCGGCATGAGCTGTCTACTGGCTCGCCACGGTGCCGCGGAGTTCGACAAGGTCGAAGAAATTCACGTGGCCAAGGTCGGTGCGGGTGGGCCGGCCTGTGCTCGTCAGCATCACCGGGCGTTGAGTTCGAGCAGCGTCGACTGGAGAGATGGGCGTTGGAAGCGTCGCCCGGGTGGGTCGGGGCGAGAGTTGGTGTGGTTCCCTGATCCGATCGGAGGACGCGATTGCTATCGCGGCGGACTGCCCGACGCACTCCTGCTGGTTCCGGCGTTCCCGAGGGTGTCGAGAGTGACGGCGAGAGTTTCGGCGACACGCCGCGATCGTCTGACTTCGCCTCTCCCGATGCTCTGGAAGCCGCATCCTGAGGGTGGCACGGGAGCTGTTCGCGTCGAGATCCGTGGCCTGATCGGTAATGAACGGCGAGTGTCTGTGACTGGCGCGGTAGATCGGCCTGCGGTGGCCACTGGAGCGGTTGCTGCGACTGCGGCCGTTCATGTGCTGGCAGGACGGTGCGGCCCGGGAGCGTATGGGTTGGCTGAGGTCGACCAGCCGCTACTCATGCTGCGTGATCTTCGTGCCCGTGGGCTGCACGCCATGAAGTTCGAGGGTTTGTCGATCTTCACCTGATATCCGCCTATTCAAGGGTTTTGAGATCTTTTTCGACGAATCTCTAAAGTCGAGTTCAGAACCTGCCGAAGTATCCGTCGCTGCTAGAAGCTCGAACAAATGGAGTCCGAGCCCCGGCACTAACAGGAAGACATCAGGGCGATGAACAAGGGCGACACGGTTAAACCAGTCAGAGGGCGCAGAGCTCAGCGAACGAACCAGAGGCCGCAATCCGGCGCAGGTTCGATTGAGCCAGAATTGGCCGAGATGATCGAAGCCAACCTTCCGCTGGTGAAGCACGTTGTGTTTCAGGTGGCGGTTCACTTTCCCCGTCACGTGGACCGTGACGATCTCGCCCGAGCCGGTGCACTTGGCTTGGTAGAGGCGGCTCGTCGCTACGACGCGAGCCGCGGTGTGCCATTCGAACGTTTCGCCGCTCAGCGTATTCGCGGTGCCATTCTCGACTCAGTGCGGGCCGCCGACTGGGCGCCCCGCTCGGTGCGCAACCTCGCTCGCAAGCTCGAAAACACCGAGCAGAGCCTCGCCACTCAACTCGGTCGTATTCCGAGCAAGGAAGAAATAGCTGAGGCCCTCGGAATGAATAGCGACGAACTGCATCGTCTGCAGGATCGCATGTTTAAAAGTGTCGTACTTGCTCTCGAACATGAGACTTCCGATGGGGTCGAGAAGGACCTCACGCTCGTCGACGTGTTGGTCGATCATTGCGCCGTCGAGCCGTCCGAAGAACTCGAGACTCGTGAACTTCATTCCTACCTCAGAGATGCCATCTCGCTGCTTCCTGAGCGTCACCGCACGGTGGTCATCGGTTACTTCCTCGAAGGTCGATCCTCACAGGACTTGGCCGAGTTTCTCGGTGTGACAGAGTCGAGAATCTCTCAGCTTCGGTCGGAGTCGTTGCTCATGCTCAAGGAAGGGCTTGAGTCGCAGTACATGGGTCGAACTTCTGATCCGGGCGAAGTGACCGGCCGGGTTGCACGTCGCAAGGCGACCTACGCCAAAGACATTGGTGATGCGACCCGCTTCGGCGATCGTATGGAGCAGATCAATCTGATCGAGTCTGATGCCCCGGCCATCGCGGCCATGGTCCGCTAGCAGCAACTACCGAGGATCTCCGGCTCCGCTGAGCAGGTCGAGAATCTGCTGGTGGATCACGCCGTTGGTGGCCACACCCGACCCGCCGCGCCATTCGGCGCTGCCGTCGGTTGTGGTGAACCTCCCGCCTGCCTCGGGGATGATCACCGACATCGGTGCAATGTCCCACGGGTATACTTGGGGGTCGATCATGGCCTCCGTCCGACCTGTTGCGACAAGCGCGTAGCCGTAGGCATCTCCCCAGGTGCGTAGTGAAGCGGGGCTTTTGAGCACTCGATCTAGCGTCTCGCCTGGCCAGTAGCCGGTCTCGCTGGTACAGATGTAGGCACCGTCGATGGTGGCGTGATCGTTCACCCGGCAGGGCTGTCCCTGATGGGTGCATCCAAGGCCGCGTCCGGCGGCCACTGTCTCATCAAGCCCCGGAAGATTGATTACCCCAATCGCCGGGCCGTGAGCATCGATCAGCGCTATGAGATTGCTGTAGAGCGGCACACCCTTGGTGAACGCTTTGGTGCCGTCGATCGGATCTATGACCCAGGTGCGCCCGGATGTGCCGGTGGTGTCGGGATGTTCCTCACCGATGATGGCATCGTCGGGAAATCGTTGAGCGATGCGGTCGCGAATATGAGTCTCGGCTGCCAGATCGGCAGCCGTGACGGGTGATCCATCAACTTTGTGATCGACGGTCAATGATGCAGATTGAAACCAATCGAGCGTGAGCCTTCCGGCGGAGCGAGCCAACTCGACGGCGAACTCGACCAGGTGAGGATCGACGGAGGGTATCGGCTCAGTCATCACCGGCTCTTTCGCTGTGGGCGAGGGACGAATGCGGAGGTGCGCTTCACGTAATCCTCGTAGCCGGGCTTGCGCTTGGTGAGTGACCGTTCGAGCAGTCTCACGCCCGAGACGCGGATCAAGAAGACGGACATGACGATCGGCCCAATAATTCCGAAGCGAGCATCGGTCGTCTCTGCCGCCACCAGGAATATGCCCCACCAGACACAGAAATCGCCGAAATAGTTGGGGTGCCTGGTGTATTTCCAGAGCCCCGAATTGAACAGTTGGCCTTCATTGTCGGGATTGGTCTTGAACCTGGCGAGTTGGGCGTCGCCTACTGACTCAAAGAAGAAGCCGATGCCCCAAATAGCCGCCCCTATCACCGCTATCACGCCCACATCTGGTGTTTCTGGAACCATCGCCAACTGCACCGGCAGCGACACGATCCACATGAGGACGCCCTGGAACAAGAACACGGTGAAGAGGCTGCGTGTGGCGAACTGGCCACCGGCCCGCTTTCTCAACGCCCGATACCTGTAGTCCTCGCCCTTGCCGTGGTTGCGCGACCAGAGGTAGATCGCCAGTCGCGCGCCCCACACGGTGACCATCGCGGCGACGAGCGTCGATCTGGTGGAGTTGCCGTCGCCGGTTATGGAGCTGACCCACGCGATCAAAACGAATCCGGCACCCCAGACGATGTCGACGATGCTTGCGTTGTGCAGAGGCAGGCTGATCAGCCATGTGAGAACCATGAGAACCAACACGGCGAGGGCCGAGGCGGCCAGCACGTCGATGTTTCCACTCATGAATTCACCTGTTTATCGATCCAATTGTCCATCTCGACCCATCTCTCGGTGAGCCAAGTGAGAATCTCGTCCTCGTCGGTCGGCACGGTGTGGCGCGGGTGGCGCCAGAGGTGAATCTTCCATGGCTTGTCCGATGGAATCTTTGAAGCAATATCGGAGAGAAACACAAAATCTTCGAGTCCTGAATGGCCAACTATCACCAAGTCGGCATCAGGCGCGCCGCGAAGGAGAGCCATGACCCCGCTGGGCCTTATCGGGAGACAGTGTTTGTACCCGCGGATGGCCGCCTCAAGGTCGGGCCGTTTGCGCGCTACAGCGGCGGCGCCGGCGTCGAGGCGTTCGGGAGTGAAGAACGTGCCTTCTGGAAATATCACGCTGACGTGGTCGTGGTCGGTGGAGGACCCGAGTTGCTCGATCTGATCGAACATCGGTGACCCGGGTTCGGGATGTCGGTTGATCCAGACGTTGGGAAGATTTCCGCCCACCACATCGAGGCCGGGAAGCCATTGCAGAGTGTTCTTCAGGGTGTATTGGATGTGGAGACCGCCACGCGGGCCGAACAAATACGCGGGCATTACGGCATCAAGGTGGCTGGTGTGGTGGGCCAGAACGATGGCATTGCCAACCGAGCACTCCTCGGGATTCTCGACTTCCATCTTCACTCCCGCATACCTACGGAAGTTACGCAGATGGCGCTCGACCCAAAAGAACTGGCCGCGCTCATTGAGCCGCAGCCAGCCGGGATTATCCCGCCGCCAACCGTAGAGAACGATGGCCAGGTTGCCGTAGAACGCGCCGCCCAGTTCGGCGACGCCAGAGGCCATCACCAACAACCAAACTCTGGTGCGTCGAAGTTGACGCGACCCGGTGATCAGGTCGATCACGATCAGCAGCGGAATCATTACCGGCGAGAGAATCACCGCAATGATCAGAGCAACGATGAGCCCCGGTCCGGTGATTGCTCGGCGTAAATGCTTGGGCGGGAGCTTTGACACGAGGGGACGCTACCGCGCCGTGGGAGTGGGCTCGGCGACGTGACTAGGCGACGTAATGAACCGGCTCGGGAAACAGGCCTTGTGCTGCTGCCGGAGGCGTGTATGGCTGCCATTGTCCGGTTACGTGTGCGAGCCGGTCGGCGATCACCATCACAGCAGCTGGATTGTGGCCCAAACCGCAATGGCTGCCTCTCACTTCGATATTTTCGCTGAGTGGCTGCTGCGGATCTAGGCATTGCTTCCAACGAACGATGCCGTCGCTTCTCGAATAGACCGATGTGGTTGGAACGGGAATCGCTTCCCGGGCGTGATCGGCAATGCGCGGCACCATGATCTGATCAGAATGGGCGCGCTGTAAAGCATGGAACATCGGCCCGACATTCGACTCGCTGGAGTCGCTGATCTGGAACGGACTCCCAAGTGTGATCACCTGACGAACCGCGCTCGGAGCGAGCCTGGCCATCTCCCGGCCGTAGATTCCGCCGAGGCTCCAGCCGATGATGTCGACTGGTCCGTCTTCCTTGTCGAGCCGGTCGAGAAGATCGATCATGCCTTCGAGGATTCCATTGGTGGGCCCGAGATTTGATCCGAGTTCCCACCCCACGGCGTTGTGGCCGAGAGCTCGTAACAGGGTTCGAAGTGGCCTGGTGCTGGCATCACCGGCCATGAAGCCCGGCATTACGAGCACCGGTCGACCTTTGCCACGGGGCAACATCGACCAGAGAGCGGGTGCCGATGCGAAGAAGCCCATCAGCTCGGGCATTGCTCTCAATTCGAGTGCCACTCGTAGGCGTGATGGTCTTTGGGTCATCCAGTCACCTCGTAGGTATTCAGACTTTCATCGGAAAAAATCGCGGCTTCGGTGAATTCGACGGTGCGCCAATCCTTGCCGGAGAACCGCTGCGTCTGATCTGAGAAGTATGGCGACGACGAGTCTCCGGTGTTGCCATAGGTGAGAATTGCCTTGGCCACAGGACCGTCGGTGGTGAACTCGACGGTGTAGATGAAGCTGGTGCCATAGGTGATCGAGTAGCCGTCGGGTGTGAGGTTGGTGTCCTCGGCGACGGGTCGACCGCGATCGATGCTGGGTTCGGAAGTGGTGCCGTTGTTCGAACCGACGACAATATTGGTGACTCCTTCGGAGTTGGTGCCGCCGTGAAGCGGGACACGAACTCCGCCCCTGTCGGCAAATTGGACTTCACCCAGTGGAGCATCAAGGGCGAAT
>JBDNJK010000014.1:0-3594 GCA_041687805.1 Acidimicrobiales bacterium | reverse complement strand
TCTTCCAGAGGTGCCCGGCGCGGTTGAGACCGACCGGCGAGTTGAGGGCATGGCCCAACTCGACGAACTCTGGAAGGCGATGCTGAATCTGGACGAATCGGCCCGCACTCTCATCGCCCTCAGAGAAGTTGATGGCTTGTCGTATGAGGAGATGGCCGAAACTCTCGATCTTCCAATTCCGACAATCAAGACCCGTCTATTTCGCGCCCGGCGTCAGTTGAAAGACGCACTAAAGGAGTGGCGATGAAGAATCATCCGACGAATCGCGCACTGCAAAAGTGGCTCGCCATGGGCGGTCCGGCACGCGTCGACCGTCACGTAGAGGGTTGCGCCCAATGTCAGGAATATCTCGATGGGGTTTCTTCACTCGATCCGGCTACCCGTACCGGGCTGGTGGCAGTCACTGCGCCACCGACCGATCTACAGGAGCGTGTGAGTGACGGAGTGGATATTCGACTTCGTGACGAGGCTGCAGCCGGTGCGTTCGCTGACCTGTTCGCGATCGGATGGGACTTTCTCAAATGTGTGATCGATCCAGACCCAAATAATGCTCCGCCTCACACGGTGGCGGATTCAGCCGATGAGAGTGATGGAGGACCGAAATGAACGACGCTTGGATATGGGCCACAGGTGCGGTGGTTGTCGGACTGCTTTCGGGTGTTGTCGGAGCCGCGCTTGTCAGGCGAATCATCCTCAATGGCCGTGAGGATCGACCGGAAATACACGATGCGTCCAAGGCGACGTCCACGTTCATTTTCCTTTTCTTCGTGGCACTGGGTGGCGTTGTAGCGATCGGCTTTGCCGACTCCACCAGTCTCGAGCCACTGCCGGTCGAGATCATCAGGAAGTCTCCCAGGATTCTCGCCGCAGGATTGATTCTCATTGCCGGTAGAGCAATTGCTTTTGCTTTCGGCGGGGTGGTCAGCTCGGCGTTCGCTGGTTCGACCGCAAGAGTGAGAGTTCAACTCTTTACCTCGGGCCGTTTTCTCATCTACGCCGTCTCGGGAGTGTTGGCGCTGAGTCAGCTCGGTGTCGACACCACAATCCTGACGATCATTGCCGCCGCGGTGTTGTTCGGTGTGGCGGGCGCCTTCGCTCTGTTGGTGGGGTTTGGCGGGCGTACTCTTGGCGGCGAATTGGCCGCCGGCCGCTATCTGCATCGACTTGTGACTGTCGGCGATGTAATTGAGATCGATGATGTGATTGGAACGGTGGAGGCCCTTCATCCGGCCTCCGTCGAGTTGGTGGATGCAGACGGATCGAGAGTCCATGTGCCCAACACGCAACTGACCTCGTCGGCAATTCGCATTCGACCGAACTGAAGGCATGGTGGGTCGATCGGCTCATTGCGAATAATTCGAGAGAAATCCCGCGACTCGGGACCGCCTCGTGCGTTGTAGGGGTGTACACGCTGTTGTTGAAACAACAGCGGGGCCCCGGACATACCGGGGTTGATGGTCACCGATCGGAATGGACTCCCGATAGGAAAAGCTGGCAACAAGTTGCCAACCGGAAGGACTGCCTCATTTGGAGGCAGTCCTTCGGCGTTTTACTGAATGCGTTTTGTGGAAGGGGATTTCAGAATTTGATCAGGCGCACGCGTTGTTGGCCAGAACCAGAGGCACTCGACCTGACCGGAACGTGTCGACCACGCTGTCGCGAATAGTGAAGATGATGCGAAAATCGGCGTCGCCTGGATCGGTCGGCACGAAGATCAGATCGATGCTGCCATCGTCGTTGACCTGCCGATCGAGTTTGTCGCCCAGAGACTCGATGATTCGAGTTTCAGAGGTGCCGACGCCAAGTCCGGAGCGTGTGGTGATCGGGCCGCTGGTTATGTCGACACGCTCGATGGTGCCCTCTTTGACCACGAAGCTGATTCCTTCCGGCGCGTCGACCGGGGTGACGCGGTAGCAGCTACTCACCACAGAGCAGGGGGTCATGGGAGTTCCAGCCGCCGTTTCTGCTTGCTTCACCGTGAGCCCGAAGGTGACGGTGTCGAGCCCGACCGTGGACACCGACGAGTTGCTGCTCAGTGATGGCGATACTGCCGCTGTTGTGCTTGTGGATTCGCCGGCCGCGGGTTCGATGGTGGTGGCTGGCGTCTCGGCTGTGGTCGATGTGGTGGATCCGCCGGCTGGTTGAGCTGAGCACTCGGTGGGGATGGTGACGATCGGGGCGAGTGTCGTAGGCGCCGCGGTGGTCGAAGTGGTTGCCGAAATGGTCGATGATGTGGTGGACGCCGCTATAGATGCGTCGGACGAGCCGCCACCACGGGTGATGACAAATAAGGCGGCGCTCATAACGACAATGAGAGCAATGAGGAGACTTGCCAGCTGTTTGAACGGCATGCCGCGATGTTAGACGCTGTCGATCACATGTCACCTCGACCGGGCACCGCCAACAGGCAGGGATACTCTTCCCCGGTGCCGAGACCACAACTGGTGACTTTCCAGGCCAAATACATGATCGTGATTATGTGCTCGGTGGCTGTATTGGCAACGGCCTGTTCGTCCGGCGGTACATCAAGCTCGGCGAGCCAGATGAGTTCGGTTGCCGTCGTGGCGACAAGTAGTGCGCCCACGACCGCTGCGGTGACCACGACGTCAACAACAACGACCGCTGCCGTGACCACCACGTCAACAACAACGAGTGTCGCAGCGTCACCAACCCGATCACAATGCCTCGCGAACGCTCCCGTTGGAGACCTGATCGGGCAACTCGTTCTCGCCACCATCACCGAGGACGGAATCGCAGAGCTGGCCCCTCGTGTGGTTGACGGCACAATCGGGGGAATCGTCCTGTTGAGTGACGCCGATATGGGGATCAGCCAGGCAATCGAGCCGCTCTACGCCGCTTCGATACCTCCCATTGTCGGTGTCGATGAAGAGGGAGGCGATGTGCAGCGCCTGGCCCAAGTCCTCGGATACGCGCCATCGGCGCGCCGTTTCGGTGACCGAGGCAATGTCGACTCGACGTTCTTCGCCGGCGCCGAACGGGGTAGCGGCGCCGCAGCTCTCGGGTTCAATATGGTCTTTGCTCCGGTGCTCGATGTTGGCCGCTCAGCCGGACTCCGATCACGGTCATATGGCGATGATGCCGACACGGTGATGACACAAGGGTTCGCCTATGCCCGAGGCCTTGCGGCCGGTGGCGTGGTGCCCGTGGCGAAGCACTTCCCGGGTCATGGGTCGACTGGCGCCGACTCTCACCTCGGCCTTCCCACCACCCGACCGTTGGCCGACCTGGAAATCTCAGACCTGCTCCCGTTCGAAGCGGCCGCAAGCGGACCTGATGCAATGACGGCGATCATGATCGGGCACCTGGTCGTTCCGGATCTCACCGACGGCCTGCCAGCGTCGCTAAGCGCTGCTGCCGTCGCGATGCTCCGCAACGACTACGGCTTCGACGGGGTGATAGTCAGCGATGATCTGACGATGGGGGCTCTCCGTAAGTGGACCATTCCTGAAGCTGCCGAGTTGGCCCTGATTGCAGGAGATGACCTGCTGATAGCAGGCGGGATGCGTGATGCACTCGCCACATCCGAAAGGCTGGTTGCGGCAGTGGATGCAGGTCGAGTGAGTCGTGATCGTG
>JBDNJK010000083.1:0-32906 GCA_041687805.1 Acidimicrobiales bacterium | reverse complement strand
TGGGACGCAGTGATGGCCGTGCATCTCAAGGGCACGTTCGGACCCTCGCACCACGCTGCCAACTACTGGCGCAACAAGGCCAAAGCCGGCGAAGAGGTCTACGGCCGAATCATCAACACGTCTTCACCATCAGGTATTTACGGCAACGTTGGCCAGACCAACTACGGCGCAGCCAAGGCCGGAATCGCCGCGTTCACCGTGATCGCCGCTCAGGAACTCGGCAAGTACGGAGTCACCGTCAACGCTCTTGCCCCCACCGCCTTCACTCGCATGACCGCCCCGCTCATGGGCGGTGCCGACGCCCCCGAAAATCTCAAGGATGCCATCAGCCCCCGCTGGATCGCTGTCACTGCCACTTGGCTCGCGAGCCCCGAGGCCGGCAACGTCACTGGCCGAATCTTCGACATTCGCGGCGAGAATCTCGGCATAGCCGAGGGATGGCACCTCGGCCCCGTCGCCAAGCAGACCGATGATCCTGGCGACCTCGGCCCGGTGATGGCTGAGCTGATGAGCAAGGCTCGCCTGAACGCCGACATGGGCGGAACCGACCACGAAGGACCCGGTTTCCCCAGTCAGGGAATCTGATTCAGTAAATCTGAGTCAGGAATACGCCACCTGGCAGAGCCCGTGGTTGCAGTAGCCGCCCGGGTTCTTGTCCAGGTATTGCTGGTGGTAGCCCTCAGCCAGGTAGAACACGCCGGCATCCATGATCTGCGTGGTGATTTCGCTGTATCCGCCGGCTGACAATTTCGACTGGTAGGCCTCGAGGCTTTGGCGCGCCGCAGAGCGTTGGACCTCGTCGAACACATAGATCTCACTTCGATACTGCGTGCCTATGTCGTTGCCTTGGCCCATAAATTGGGTTGGATCGTGGACCTCCCAAAACACCTTCAGCAGCGAGTCGTATTCGACGACGTCCGGGTCGTAGACCACCATGGCAATCTCGTTGTGGCCGGTCCGCCCCGTGCATACCTCTTCATACGTCGGATTTGCGGTGAATCCCCCGGTGAACCCGGCGGCGGTCGTGTAGACGCCCTCTACTTGCCAGAGATAGCGCTCCGCCCCCCAGAAACAACCCATCCCAAACATGGCCTTGGCGTGACCATCTGGGTAGGGCGGCCCGATGGGAGTGCCCAACACGGTATGAATCGCGTCGGAGCCAAGCATCGCCTCCGGCCGACCCGGCAACGCGTCTGCCCGGCTGATCATCTGCGATTTGTCACGTCGAAACATCGTGTGGTCCTCGTTGACTTGTGAACATTGTGAACATTGTGGCTCTATTGCGAACATTGTGGCTCTATTGCGATCGAGTCAGGTGATACGCACCACACATTCGCTCAGCTGATACGAACCGAATCGCCCGTGAGTGTCAAGACACACGAACCCACGAAATCTGCCGACGAACGGCCGATGACGATGCGGTATTCGCCAGGGTCGACGTACCAACCCGGCGTGGACCGGCGTTCGTGTCCGGCCTCGGCCGGCACCGGCCCGCCCTGACGCAGCTTCTGCCAGTCGGGATCCGACACGTCGTAATAGGCGAACGCTCGCGCCCCCAATTCGATCGAGACGCTGGCACTCTCGCCGGGATCAAGCATGACCTTGGCAAATCCGGCAAGCTCGCGGACCGGTCGCGAGAGCCGCGGCGAGATCGGCTCGACGTACACCTGCACGACCTCTGATCCGCGCCGCCCGCCGCTGTTGGCGACGGCGACGCCGACCGCAATGACTTCGCCAGCCGCGGCCGTATCGACGACCTCCGGCTCTGATATCTCGAACGACGTGTACGACATGCCGTGGCCGAACGGCACAGCTGGCTCGATGGCGCGAGCGTCGAACCAGCGATGGCCGACGTAGAGCCCCTCGCCATATCTCACTGATCCGTTCTCGCCGGGGTAGTTGAGAAATGCCGGATGGTGCTCGTAGCGAGCAGGGACCGTGGTGGGCATGCGTCCGCCGGGGTCGGTATCACCCAGCAAAACGTCGACGAGTGCGTCTCCGAGTTCCTGCCCGGCGAACCCGATCGACAGCACCGCCGCCGGATCATCTATCCAATCGAGGGCGTGAGGACCGCCAGTGTTGACGACCACAACCGTGTGGGAGTTGACAGCTGCCACCTTGCGAATCAACTCCGGCTGACGACCAGGAAGTTCGAACAGGTCGCGGTCGCGGCCCTCTGTCTCCCAATCATCATTGGTCCCAACAACAACCAAAGCCACATCACAGCGAGCAGCCAGATCGACTGCCTCGCCCATCAGATCAACCTCGACCAGCGCAACCACGCCCAGCTTCGAACCGGCTATGAGAACGGCGTCACGATTTGATCCCTCGACGGTCACCTGCACCGACCGACCTGCCTCCAGGTCCACGACCGCTTCGATCTCTGCGGACGCGAACCCGAAGAAGTCCTGGCCGGACCCGAAATCTCCGGAGGTCGCGTCGATGACAACCGCACCGTCGACGAGCACCCGGCAACGCCCACACTGCACGAATCGCAGCGAGTATGGGCCGGAGATCGATGCCGTCACGCTGGCCGTGGCCCGATACGAGAACTCGTCGGCTGGTACGCCCGGTTCGGGTTCGCCGAAGAAGAGCAGGCGGTAATCGGATCGGGTGGCGATGGCCACCGGATCGCCTGCGAAATCGTGCCCGGCGAAGAACTCAACCGACACATCGGCATCGAGCAACGGCCGCGACAGCGGAGGAGTAAACCGGTTGATATCGCAGCCAAGAGCGTGGTGCACGTCGACAGCCGACCCCAGCCTGTCGACCAGCGCGTCGAGGGGTGACACCGCCCGATACGCCGCCACTGTCGCCGACCCTCCACCCATCACTTTCGCGTCGAGAGCGTTGGGACCGATCACCGCGATCGAAGACACGGCAGCGAGATCGAGCGGAAGCACGCCGTCGTTGCGCAACATAACGGTGCCCGCAGCAGCCGCTTCGCGTATCAGAGCGCGGTCTTCGGGGCGGTCGAGCGGCTTCTCTTCATCGGAACCGACTCCGTCGAGGACTCCGGTCCGCTCGAGCGCCACGAGAACATCGGTCACCATTGAGTCGAGATCCTCGATCGACACGTCGCCGGCAGCGAGCGCTTCGCTGAGCTTGCCCCCATACCAGTGGCCCCTCCCCGGCATCTCAAGGCTCAACCTGGCCTTGCTTGTGGCCACGGTTGACCTCACTGCGAACCAGTCGGAGACGACAAAGCCGTCGAATCCCCACTCGTCTCGCAACACGTCACGCAGCAGCCATTTGTTCTCCGAACAGTAGGTGCCATCGAGCCGGTTGTAGGCGCTCATCAGGCCCCACGCCCCGGCCTTCACGGCGAGCTCGAACGGCACCATGTAGACCTCACGCAAGGTGCGCTCATCTATGTGGACATCGATCGTGTTGCGCTCGAATTCCGAATCGTTGCCGACGAAATGCTTCGGCGTGGTCGCCACGCCCCGGCTTTGGACTCCACGAACGAACGCGGCAGCCATTAGTCCTGAGAGCAGCGGATCCTCGGAGTAGCACTCGAAATTGCGTCCGCCCTTCGGCGAGCGATGGAGGTTGATCGTTGGGGCGAGCAGTACGTGGGCACCTTTGGCCCGACATTCATCGCCGAGCAGCTCACCCAAACGTTCGATAAGGCCGGGATCCCACGTGGCGCCGAGGGCCGATCCGGCCGGGATACATGCGGTCGGCGTACCCGTGCCGAGCAAGCCATCGCCTCGCGCACCGTTGGGGCCATCGGTGACTTTCATCGGCGGAATGCCGAGTCGTTCGATCGGACGGGTGCGCCACATATCGAGTCCGGTGACCAGATCGACTTTCTCCTCGGCGGTCATCTGGGCGAGAAGTTCGTCGGTCCTATTGCTCATGGCGATGATCCTGACACAACAAGTAGCCCCTAGGCGATGTCGCTCAAACGGTGGGGATCTTGAAGCTGCGTGCCACCTCTGGGCGGCGCAGCTTCCAGATAAGACCGTCGTAGAAAAGATGCAAAGCACCAAGCGTCAAAAAGACCATGGCGTAGGCCTGCCAGCTCGCATACGACCGCAACAGGAACACCACCGTGAACACGATCACCGTGTAGGTCACCATTAACCCCAACGGCCCCATTTTGCTGCGAACGGCTCGACCGAGCGGGGCACCGCCATCGGTGACTTCATCTGGATACCGGTCGCCGAGATGTTTGTAGACGATCAGGTAATACTCCGCGGCATGGGCTCCGACGTAGCCGACGAATCCTGCGATTGGCGACACGATGATGAGGCTGAACAGGACCACGGATGAGGCCATGTAGATCCACTTGGCAGGGTTGACGTTCTCGGATTCGAGCTCCTCACGAATCCACATCACGGCCAGTGCAGCCACTCCCAGAATCACCAACGGAAGCAAAAGCCGCGCCGCAGGGGCTGCGTTGGTGAGCAAGTCGAGCCCCTTCTGATTGCGGCCACCCAGGCCGGCCTCGGCGATGCGGTCAGGCGTCGACGAGTCGGCCGCGGCCCAGACCACGGCGAGCAACAGCATTGCCCAGAGCAGGTTGTGTTCGATCCGTCCTTTGGTCTGTCCGACCTTTCGCCCGTAGATCCGGGAGATGCCATAGCGCTGCTGCAGCGTGTGCCCGGCGTTCCAGACTCCGGCTATCGCCGCGATTATCACAGGGTCGAGCTGAATGCCGATCACGACAGCGGCCAAGAACACGAATGGCGTGACCGCGAAAATCAGATGGCGTGAGTGGTAGACGTGGCCGTCGGCGTAGACGAGCGGCATGGTGAGCGGCTGATGCGACACCGAAAAAATCAACGTTGCAGCAACCAACCACTCGATGCGAGAAGTATCTCCCGACCATGCCAGCGCCAAGACCACGAACGGGATCCATGCCAGCGCCATCATGATGTCCCACGACGGACTGACCAGCCACCTGTATTCAGCATGTCGTGGCCCGCTGTGGGCGAGAGTCGTCCCCATGTGTTCACCAGATCGTCAGGGCTGACGATCGCCGCCAGCAAGGCAATCGTATTGTGCACCACTTCACGGCCGTAATCGAGACGCACAGCCACAGATCATGCATGTCATTCGGCCAATGTGTTCTGGGCCATTCGGCTCAGTAAGTCAGACGACGGTCATCTTCTTCTACACCTAAGGCCCTGAGCGCCCGATGACACAGACAACTATGACTTGTTCTCTCGTGCCATCGGGCCTGCTCTGATGCCGGGCCCGGCCGGCAGTTTCTATCTCGACTCTCCTGCGACTCAGCCGTCCACCGGCGAGGTCGTCAGCCGCGTTCGTGCGGTGAGCGCATCCGTGCTGGCATTCATCGGTATCTCGTCGATGGCCGTGGCGGCTTTGCTGTCGGGTGCCCACTTTTTGTTCTCTGACGCCACGCCGGCCCTGTCGGCAATTGCTGCAGTAATCAACGACCCTGTCGCCCATGTTGAGTTGCAAGGCGAGATCGGCACGGCGATCTCCGACAGACTCGTGGGCACCGAGACTGCCAAACTTGCCTCTGACTACGGGCTCGACGTCAAGGAGAATTCTGTTGAGCTAGCCGGTGCGGTCCTCGACGATGCAACGTTCCGAGCAACGGTTGACGAAGCGATTATCGACGCTCATTCCGCCATTTTTGGTGGCAACCGGTCGGCTCAGATCAACATCTCCGCAATCACCCAATCAATTGTCGATGTGATTGCCGTGGAGTCGGATCAGATGACGGTGCTTATCGACCCGAACGCGGATATCGCCACTATCGATGCAACCGATTTGCCGGATATGAGCGCCGCGCTGGATTTCGTTGATCATCTACTGCTGATTGCGATGGTTGGCCTGGTCGGAATACCGCTCGCTGCAGTCATCCATCCGAAGACTCACCGGGTTCTCAGTTGGACCGGGCGGGCGCTACTGGTGATCGGATTGATCGGCCTCGCTGTCGCGGTCGGCGGGCCACCTCTGGCCGGGCGAATTACCGGATGGACAGCCACCGAAGTCGCGTTGAGAACCATCACGGTTCGCTTCATCGTGCCCACGGTGACGATCGCACTTTCCGGCATCGGATTCATGTCGATCGCTGCCGGCTTGAGGCATGTCGAGACGACCACGAATACCAATTATGGTGCCGTTGCGGCGTTGGGAATCGGACAGGATCCAGAGGCCGACTACCTTCCTCAACCTGCTGCCCTTTCGGGCCCCCGCTTCGTCGGCACCGGTCAGCAGCTGACAAGTATCTGAGCGGAACCCCACTATTACTGCTCGGGCCGCCCCGGCGCAGCACTACCAAAGTCATCAATCGGCAGGCCATCCGACCCATTGCACGCAACTTTCGCTCGCTCGAGCCGATGGTGTCAGTAGAGGGTACGAAAGGTGCCAGTGGTGAAGACTCACGCCGATCTGGAAGTGGACAACAAGTCAGACCTCGTCAACCTTCGAACATCAATGGCCATAGCGCTGCTTCTCGTGGGCGCGATGCTCACTCCGTACGCCCCGCTCTGGGGGTTGGGACTGGAGATAGTTGCCGCAAGCGCCATCGTCGCTATTCGCCGGCCGTGGGATACCGGTTCTGTGGCACCACATCACCGCATGAATGACACTGTCGAACCCAACTTAGAATCGCCTACGCCGCGGAGTGTCCACACATCGGCGGAGCCGCCCCGACAACCACTGGTCTGGTCGCGAAACGAACGCCCGGAAACCATGGTCGTTCCCGTGTTCGATGTCGGTGCCGACAGGATCATCGGGCTGCGTTCTTCGTTCGACTGGGCCTCGGTTTCGAACTCTGTCCTCAGATCTCTTGGGGTCGCTAATCGTGAAGCAACCAACGGCACGGGTCCTTGGATCTCAGCCACGGTCCGCCCCAGAGATCTCAGAGATGCCGAACTATTGGCAAAGGTAGATCTCTTGTTGAGATCCTCAGGACTCACACCAGAGGATCTCATTCTCGAAATCGAGGGATGGCACGAGTCGAGAAAGAACCGATTGGTTGTTGAGCGTCTCCACGACCTTGGAGTTCGTATCGGATTGTCCATGAGAAATGGCGATGCTTGGCCGCCGCCGCCCAAGACGTTCTCATCAATGGTGTCTCTCTACAGCGTGAGCGCTTCGGACATCACACACCGCGGCGAGGTCACGCTCGACGGCATGGCCAATATTGAGGCGTTCAGCCAGACAAGGCTTGACCGGGTGGTTGTGAGAGATGTCAACCGCTCATCGCTCGCCCTCGACCTTGGTTCAATCGGTCTGAAGCTTCAATCAGGCGACATCTTCAACTCCGGTCAGATGAGCTTGCGGTCTTCCGGAGCCTTTTCCAGCTGAAACGCCTTGTGAAGGGCGGTGACACCGTCTTCGGCCTGAGCTTCACGGACGACGCATGAGATCCGGATCGCCGACGTGGAGATCATTTCGATGTTGATCCCGACTTCTGCAAGCGTCTCGAACATTGTTGCGGCTACGCCAGGATTCGTCTTCATGCCCGCACCAATGAGACTCACTCTGGCGATGTCGGAATCGATGATTACACCGACCGATCCGAGCGACTTCGACACCGCGCTGATCGCGGCCGATGTCTGCGATACCTGATCGTGGGGAACCGTGAAACTGATATCGGTGACGCCCTCTTCCGACACGTTCTGCACGATCATGTCGACGTTGGCGCCGGCATCAGCCAACGTGCGGAACAGCGCCGCGGCCACGCCGGGCCGATCAGACACACCGGAGACGGTCATTTTCGCCTCTGATGTGTCGTGGGTGACGGCAGAAATAATGGCAGCTTCCATGGGATCCTCCTGTGTGACCCAGGTGCCCGGTGCCCAGGTGAACGCGCTACGGACATGCAGCGGAACTCCGTAGGTACGGGCCAACTCGACCGACCGCATCGCCGGCTTCGGGCAGCCGGTGGCGGTCATTTCGAGAAGTTCGTCGAATGAAATGGTGGACATGCGGCGGGCCTCGGAAACCACCCGTGGATCGGTGGTGAACACGCCTGGTACGTCCGTGTAGAGCTCACACGAATCCGCGCCCAAAGCATGAGCCAAAGCAACGGCAGTGGTGTCGGATCCGCCCCGGCCGAAGAACGTGACGTCGTTATCGGTGGACACACCTTGCGAGCCACCAACCACCGGAACCCGTCCGGCCGCCAAGGCGTCCTGGATTCTCTGTGGCCTGACCTCAAGAATTTTGGCGTTGCGGTGGGCGGTGTCGGTTAGAAAACCGGCCTGGCTACCAGTGAAGGAATCGGAATCGATGCCACGGTCGGCCAACGCCATCGATACCAACGCGCAGGCCTTGCGTTCCCCGCCGGTGATGAGCATGTCCATTTCGCGACCCGGTTTGGTCTTCGACACGGCGTCGGCCAGACGAATCAATTCGTCGGTCTCCTTGCCCATCGCCGAGATGACCAGAACCACTTGATCGCCATGCTTACGGCAGCGGGCCACATGGTCGGCCACTTCGCGAATCCTGTCGGGGTCTGCGACAGAGGTGCCGCCGAATTTCTGAACTACGAGAGCCACGAATGGCAGGCTATCCGAGGTGCCACACCGCCGGCCCGCTATTTCGCGACGAACAGCTCGATGCTCCGATCGCCATCTGCGCGAGGCGATCCAATAACTACCTCATCGATCATCGACAACTCGGCGACCGTGCCGGCGGGTGGCAATACGGGAGGGGAATCTGGGCCGATCTCAACCAGGGCGACCAGCCGGGATTCGTCCACGAACAGGGCCAATCCGACACCGGAGAGCCGACCATCGAAGGTGTCGAGCCCCGCGCTGAGGCGACGACCCGGCTCACCGTGTTGCCCGAGTACGGCCCGCCAGCCGCCAGTGGCCACTCTATCCGGCCACCTCTCAAGCTGTTCCCAGGACGGCTTCGCCTCGGCCCGTCTCAGACCGACTGACTTCAGCCTTCGGACCAGCCGGCGGCTGTCGATGACCACGGCTCCGTGCCCGATCACCCGTTCACGATCAATCTCGTCGACGTCGTAGTGATCACCTTGGAATCCGAGACGGCGCTTGCCGATGAGGCGGGCCATTTCGTGAAGCTCATCGAAGGATTCATCGCTCACCAGATGAGCCCACCGTCGGCCTCTCCACGGCCAAATGGCGTCATCAACGAGAACGGTCACCGGCGAAACAGTACTGGCGAACGTCCAGCGCGGCGCAACAGTCACGGAGGGGCGGCATCTCATGGCAGAATCATGCGGTGACCGATACCGGGCTCGACGAGGTGTCTCTGGGCGTACCTGCCCACATCGTCTATGGCCGCGTCATCCGGCTTGCCGCAGCATCACTCGCAGTCAACCAGGGGATGGGGTTTGGTGAGATCGACGACCTTCGCAGCGTCGTCGATGGAATGATCAGTGTCCTGTTGAATGTCGACGGAGGCTCTGATGACGACACCATCGAGGTCACCTACAGAGTCTCGGACGGCCGCATCGAGATCGAGGCCGAACGAACCGGATCTGCCACGCTGCGAGAGGCGGTGCTCGACGAGTTCGTTGACGTCAGCGCAGCCCTCATCGACGGAATCGAGTGCCGAGGATCGAGTCCTTGGCTGCGTCTCAAGAAGACGGTCGCCGGAGACACCTGATCAACGTCCGGTTGATCCAAACCCGTCTTCACCGCGAATCGACGCCTCGAGATCGGCGACCTCGATCAAGTTCGCCGTCTCTACCGCCTGCACCACAAGCTGAGCGATTCTCTCACCACGCGTCACCACGAACTCCTCCTTGGGATCGGTGTTGACCAGGAGCACTTTCAACTCGCCCCTGTAACCAGAGTCGATCAGGCCGGGACTGTTGAGGCACGTGACACCGTGCCGAAGCGACAGGCCGCTGCGTGGCTGCACGAATCCCGCGTATCCCGGCGGCAACGCTATGGCCACGCCCGTGGGAACCAGGGCCCGTCCACCCGCTGGAGCCAGGACGGTTCCCACCCGGGCCAGCAGGTCGATTCCGGCGTCGCCTTCCCTTGCATAGGCGGGTAACGGAAGATCCGGGTCGAGTCGGAGAATCGGCAGATCGATCACAACCAGATGGTAGCCAAACAACCCGCCTAGCCTGAGACGATGCTCGCATGGATGGATCTCGAAATGACCGGCCTCGACCCTGATCGGCATGTGATCGTAGAGATTGCCACCATCATCACCGACGACCAGCTCGAGGTGATCGCCGAATCTCCCGACATGGTCGTTCACGCCACCGCTGGCCAACTCGCTCACATGGACGACTTCGTCACCAACATGCACACCAAGAGCGGACTCCTCGAAGAGATCAAGTCGTCCACCATCTCTCTGGGTGAAGCAGGTCGAATCACACTGGAATTTCTGCAGAGCCACATCGAGGAGGCTCGCACCGTTCCACTGTGCGGCAATTCGATCGGGACCGATCGTCGGTTCCTCGCCAAGCAGCTTCCTGAGATCGAGGAGTTTCTCAACTACAGATCCGTCGACGTATCAACGCTCAAAGAGTTGGCCCGGCGCTGGAACCCGCCTGCACTGAAGGGAGCACCCGCCAAGGCGGGGGGTCATCGCGCCCTCGACGATATTCGCGAGAGCCTCGACGAGCTCCGCTACTACCGCGGCGCACTGTTTCTGCCTGCCGCAGACAACGGTCAGGTTTAGACCCACGCAATGCATGGCCGTAGGGTGCTCGAGTGAGCGAACCGATATACCGAAAACAAGAACAAGAGCCGGCCACCACCGACATCACCGAGGTCGCCCCGGGCGTGCTTCGCATGATGCTCCCAATATCAATGCCCGGCTTGGGCCATGTAAATTGCTACGCCCTCGAAGACGACCGAGGGTTCGCACTTGTCGATCCTGGGCTCCCAGGAGATGAGTCGTGGAGCGCTCTGCGTTCGAGAATGAAGTCGGCTGGCATACCGCTTTCCCGGGTCCACACAGTTGTTGTCACTCACAGCCATCCCGATCATTTCGGAGGCAGCGACCAGCTCCGCGAGGAGGCCGGATCAGAGATCCTCACCCACGAGTCGTTCAAATCGCTGGTGGCTGAAACAAACGACGACCTTGATCTCGAGTTTCTTGAAGCCGACGAAGACGACCTACTCGAGCTTTGCAAACGCCGCTGGGAGAGTTTCGGACCCACTCCCTGGGGCACCAAGCACGAGCCACCCCCCGATGAAGCGATCCGACGCTGGCTCGTCGACGGAGCCAGCGGTGCCGTCAAGAGATTTCGTGGCCCGACACCTACCATCCGGGTCGCCGACAGCGATGCTGTTCAACTCGGGCGCCGCGACTGGTTTGCTGTCCACACGCCGGGCCACACCGCCGATCATCTCTGTCTGTGGGATCCCACCAACGGTGTTCTACTGAGCGGTGACCACGTGTTGCCCACCATCACCCCCCACATTGCCGGGTCCACCGACCTATCTGACCCGCTGGCTGCGTTCTTCCACTCGCTGGATCGTGTAGGCAGCTTCGAAGGGGTCAAGGTAGCCCTTCCCGCCCACGGCCATCCGTTCACGGAGTTGAAGGCCCGCACCCAACACATCCGTCAACATCACGAGGAGCGGCTTCAGGTCCTGCGCGACGCTGCCGACGCTCACTTTGATGCACCGGTCGATGCGTGGATGAAGGTTCTGTTCAAGCAGAGGTCCTGGGGCTATATGGCCGCCAGCGAGACCTACGCCCACCTCGAACACCTTCACATCGCGGGTGAAGCCGATTCTCGGACCGACAGCGACGGTCTCGTGAGATTCACGGTCGACCCCCACGCACGCGAACACCTGGTCAGCCGAGGGGCCTGACCCTCGCCGAATTGCCCGGCGTGTCTCCCGACATCAGCCACGTGTCGAGGCAGCCATTCCCACACACCCAGCTCAGCGAGGTGTCGCCACCCCGTTCCAATGCGCCGGCGTGTTCCAACTCCGCTCGCATGGCTCGCCGCGGCAAGCCGACGATGTCGAGCGTCTCCTCGACCGTGGCCCACTGCGCCGCGTTGTTGACATGGCCCAATACGTCGAGATCACTGAACCTCAGCTTCCACCCCCGCCGTTCGGCCCCCTCGGGCGGGCGCGACGTAAGTGAGGTTCTAGCCGACACTTTGCGTCCACCGCAGGCCGCACCGTAGAGATCGAAGAAATCGGGGGAGAGTTTCACGGGCCGCCCGGTGTCGTCGTCGACCCGAACCCACAGAGTCACTACCTCTACCCGGCCGGCAATGTCTCCACGAATCTCAGTTCGGCGCTCTGCCCAACGACCGCCGTAACCGCTGCACCAGGTGGCGAGTTCGACCCACTCTTGGAACACGGGCTCCATCTCAACTTCGATCATCGTGCGCCTCACAACCCAGTTCATCGGGCTAGCCAAGCCGCTGTCGGCGCTGTCGTCGCGGGCGATGTCCTGGGCGTAGCGCGTGAGTGCGTCGAGCCGGCAACATCCATCGGGGCCGACGTCGGCGAGTCTGACTCGACGATGGGTGGTAAAGACCCGTCCATTGGTCGGTCGGGAAACAATCACGCTCGCTCCACGGTCGATCATGACTCGAACGCTAATCGGTTGAGTTGGTCCGGATTTAATTCAGTTGACTACATCCAAAATCTTCGCGACGGTGTCCGAGCCGGAATACTCCGGCCAACCAGGAGTCGACATGTTCACAAGCACCAAGCATCAGAGCCTCTCGGCCGATGCGTTGGCGCGCGTCGCCGTGAATTCCACTACCGGCATGTCGGCCGACTGGCGCTTTACCGCCAAGCCGTATACCCACCAGCGACCTTCGGGCGCTCCTCCCGGCTGAACAAGCCATCCACGGAGAGCGAAGCACGAAGGCCGCCGGCAACCCGGCGGTCTTTCTGTTTTTCGGCAAGACCAAGTTCATAACCAAGATCACCCAATGATGGAAGGAGACGAGGAGATGCCAACCCTCGTCGAAGTGCAAATAGAAATTCCCGTCCCCCAACCGTGCTGGGAAGAATTGGCAGCATGCTGCGTGATGACGAACGCCGCCGAGGTGTTCTTCAGCGAGGATCTCGGTGAGATCTCCGCGGCCAAACGGGTGTGCTCCGAGTGCGTCGTGCTGGCCGAGTGTCTGCAGGGTGCGCTCGAACGGCGCGAACCATGCGGTGTGTGGGGTGGACAGTTGTTCATGAACGGCAAAATGCTCGCCATCAAGCGCCGACGTGGGCGCCCACCCAAAACACCTCGACCCGACGACTTGATGCCAGTCGTCACGGTGCCAGCTCACTTGGTCGAACAGGCCAGGCGACTCACCGCGTGAACACATCCACCGGCAGGGGGGAAGACACGGCACAGCTATCGGGTTGACCCCGACACGGGTTGGCGTGCTAGCGCCGCTACCGTCGTCACTGGAGAATCCGATGCAAAAAACCGATCCCCCATCTCGCCCAAAGTCCCGCAAATCAGTTCGGCTTGCTGCTCTGCTGCTGGCCACAGGGTTGATCGCAGCGGCGTGCGGTAGTTCGTCGAGTTCTGGTTCCGACACGATAAAGCTCGGGTCCGAGCCGCTCTCGCCATCGATCGAAGACGTGCAGCCAGCAACGCCCGACGCGAATATCACCAACGTTGCCTACTCGACATTCGAGGGCGGCATCGGCAATCTCAGCGAATACGCAGGAATGCCGCTCGTGGTCAACTTCTTCGCTGCCTGGTGCCCCAACTGCGTCTCGGAAATGCCCGACTTCGAGGCAGTTCATCAAGAGCTCGGAGATTCGGTCAACATCGTTGGTCTGTCGATCGACGCGGCCGTGGGAGATGCCCTTGATCTGATACAAGCGACCGGCATCACCTACGACACCGGATGGGACCCCAGGACCGAAGCATTCAACGCATTCGGCGGATTTGCCATGCCCACCACCGTCTTCATCGATTCATCGGGTTCCATAGTCGAGGTATTCTCGGGAGTTCTCAATGCCGACTCGCTCCGCCAGAAGATCGAACAAATCACCTGAGCCATGGAACTCGCTCTTTCCTTTCCGTTCACACTTGGAATAGTCGCCGCTTTCAATCCATGCGGGTTTGCCATGCTCCCGGCTTATTTGTCCTATTTCATGGGGCTCGAAGACGAATCGGCCACCGCTCCCAAGCTCAAGAATATTTTGCGAGCACTACTCGTGGGCCTTGTGCTCACCGCCGGGTTCGTATTGGTGTTCGGCACGTTCGGCGTGTTGTTTTCTTTGGGTCTGAGCCGAAGCGCTATCGCCGACAACACGGGATATTTCACGGCCGCTGTAGGCGTTCTCATGGTGCCACTCGGAGTCGCCATGATGATCGGGCGAAATGTAAGCCTCAAGCTGCCCAAGATAAACAAGGGCACCGGCAGCCGCGAACTCTCCTCAATGTTCATGTTCGGTGTGAGCTATGCGGTGGTGTCGTTGTCGTGCACCATCGGGATATTCATTGCCGGTATCAGCAACACGTTCACCACTCAGAGTTTCGCCGACGGTGTTGCAAACTTCATCGCCTACGCCGTGGGAATGGGCGCGGTCATGACGTTCCTCACAATGAGTTTGGCCATGGCCAAAGCCAACGTGGCACGCGACCTGAGGCGATTCCTGCCGTATGTCAACCGTGTCTCGGGCTTCATCCTCATTTTCTCGGGTGTCTATTTGGTCAACTACGGCATATGGGAGCTACGAGTCCTTGATGATCCCACCGTCGGCAATGTGGCCGTCGAGCGGTTCCAAGATCTCCAGAACGCAGTAAACAACTGGATCAGCACCACCACCCCCGACCGGATCGGAGTTATGGCGGTGCTCGGAGTATTGGGCGCGATTCTCCTGGGATGGCGCGATACCGAAACCGACCATGTGAAGAAGCGTTCGATCACCGCGTCGTATCTGGCTGCCTACCTGGTGATCGAATTCGGATTCAACCGAGGCGATTTCGTCTTCCTGCCAATTATCCGCTTCGTTACCAACTGGCCGGCCCGCATCGGACACTGGGCCACCGACCCCTGGCGAGGCGGAGTACCACTCGAAATGGTTTTCATTGCGCTGATCGCCTTGTGGGCGTCACACAAGGCCCGGTCGCGAACCTCCTACCCCGAGTCGGTTCCAATCAAGTAGCTTCACTCCGGTGCTTCGCGAGTTCCTAAACCGGCCAGAGGTCTCCGAAATTTGCGAACTCCGCGGCCGCTTCGGAATCATGGCGTTCCACGGCGGCAACCTCGAGCGCACCACCGATGTGATCGCCACCGAGGTAGCCAATCGCACCGGTTCGTCGATCTATGCCGTGATACAGGCTTCGCCACTTCGCGAGCACGTTCCATCCACCGATTTTGACCCGGCCCACTCGGTGACCCTCGCGGGATTCCTCGACCATGTCGACACTGCAATCTCAATTCACGGATACGGCCGCGAGGATCGCTTCTGGGACCTGCTCGTGGGCGGCCGAAACCGTGAGCTCGCGGCTCATCTGGCCGGACATCTCCGCGAGGGTCTCCCCGAACAGTTCGGTGTGGTTGACGATCTTGACGACATGCCGGACGGGCTTCGCGGTCAACACCCCGACAATCCCGTCAACCGGCCAGCAAATGCCGGTGCTCAGATTGAACTGCCACCAACAAGCCGGTGGAATCGAGAAGAGTCCAACTGGTCAGACCACGCCGGCACCGGCCGCGCCCCTCAAGTCGCCGTCCTGATCGATGTGCTCACCGCCGCCGTCCACTCATGGAATGTTTCACCTCAGCCACTTGAGTAGCGTGCGCCCATGCAACTCCGCGTTTTCGTCGAACCCCAGCAAGGAACCACATACGAGCGTCTGATGACCTTGGCATTGGAGGCTGAGCGCCTCGGATTTGATGCCTTCTTCTCATCGGACCACTACCTACGGTTCGGTGACGGAGATCCGCTACCCGGCCCCAGTGATGCGTGGACCACTCTCGCCGGCTTGGCCCGAGACACCACCACGATTCGTCTGGGCACATTGGTCACGCCGGTCACATTTCGTCGCCCAGGTCCGCTGGCCATAGCAGTTGCGCAAGTCGACTCGATGAGCCATGGCAGAATCGAGCTCGGTCTCGGAGCAGGCTGGTTCGACACTGAACACACTGCACACGGCATCCCTTTTCACACTCTGGGCCAGCGTTTCGACATGCTCGAAGAGCAACTGGCAGTGATCACCGGGTTGTGGACCACCCCGGCGGGAGAGAAGTTCTACTTTGACGGCGGGCACTACACACTCACCGACTCGCCGGCTCTGCCAAAGCCGATTCAAGACCCTCACCCACCGATCCTGATGGGTGGCTTCGGCCCGAAACGCACACCACGTCTTGCCGCCACCTTCGCCCAAGAGTTCAACACGCCATTCGTCGACGCTGATTCGTTTGACGATGCTCGAGGTCGGGTGGCAGCGGCATGCGAGTCGATCGGGCGTGATCCGGCGAGCATGGTCTACTCAGCGGCCCAGGTGTTGTGCTGTGGCTCCGATGAAGCCGATCTATCACGCCGGGCCGCGGTGATCGGTCGTGAGGTCGACGAACTCCGAATCAACGGCGTCGCAGGCACTCCCGAGGAGTGTGTGGCCAAGATCGCCGGCTTTGCGGCCAAGGGCGCATCTCGTGTGTATCTACAGGTGCTCGACGACACCGACCTCGACCACATCGCACTCGTGGCGTCCGAGGTCATGCCTTACGTCTAGGCCCACTGCGGCGATCAGGTGCCGACCTCAGGGCGAGAGTCGCTCTCGGATCCAGTTGTCTGATCCGGGTTCCAGACGAAATCGGATCCGATCGTGGAGCCTGCTCACACGACCGTGCCAGAACTCGACAACCCGCGGCGTCAATAGGTAGCCGCCCCAATGCGGCGGCCGCGGCACGTCTCCCGGGAATTGCCTCTCAACACGCTCCACCGCCTTCTCCAACACCTCTCGGCCGGAGATTACCGACGACTGCTCACTCGCCCACGCCCCGATTTGGGAACCGCGGGGGCGTGACGCGAAGTATTCGTCAGACTCTTCTCCAGCCACTCTCGAAACCGTTCCAGAAATCCGTACTTGTCGAAGCAGCGGCTCCCACAAAAACGTGAGCGCAGCCCGCCCTGTCTCGTCGAGTTGCTGAGCCTTCTCTGACAAATAGTTGGTGTAGAACGCCAGTCCCCGATCGTCGAACCCCTTGAGGAGCACGGCCCGGGCCGACGGCCAACCGTCACCATCGACGGTCGACAGGATCACGGCGTTGGCATCGAATGGTTCGGTGGCCAGCCAATCATCGAACCATCGGGCGAACAGATCATGAGGGTCGGATCCAGCATCATGCTCGTCGAGACCGCCGTCGTCGTACTGCTCACGCATCGCCGCCAAATCTTTCATATGGGCCTACGGTTCCTTGGTGCTCAAGTACAGCCCGATCGTAGTCGCCGTCGGTGGAGCCGCCGGAGCCGGGAGTCGATGGCTGGTGGCAGATCTAGCAGGCGCTCACGCATTCCCATGGCCCACACTCGCCGTCAACATCGTTGGGGCGTTCATCCTCGGATTACTGGTCCACCCCGCCCCCACCGAGCGGCGTGAACTAATTCGCCTCGGAGTCGGCGTGGGATTCTGTGGGGGCCTCACCACGTTCTCATCGTTCGCTCTGTCACTAGCCGAGCAACTGCGAGACGGCCGACTCGGTACGGCGAGTTCATATCTCGTTGTGTCGCTGTTGATCGGTGTCGCCGCAGTCATCGCTGGGGCGTTCGTGCGCCGTCGAGTCGACCCTTACCTTTTCGCATGATCACTGCGGGTTCGTTCGTAGTCGCCGCATCCATGGGCGCGCTGATCCGCTGGCAAGTCGGCGTGAGGCTCCCTCGTCCGCTGGGCACACTCGTAATGAACATCGTTGGAGCGTTCATGCTCGGGTTCATCGCCTCGTGGGCCCCGCCCGAGGCAACCGTGATCGGCGTCGCCGGTATTGGTGCCACCACCACCTTCTCCACATTGGTCGCCGATCTGGTCGACTTATGGGAACGCTCTCGCGCTACCGCCGTCAGCTACGCACTCGCCACCATCGTGGGCGGGGTGCTCGCGGCGGCGGCCGGTTTGGCTCTGGCTGGGTGATCAGGCCCGACGAGCCACACACCATGTGCCGGTGCCGGCACGAGACGCAACCGCTCTCCACTCCCCCGGCAACGCGTCGACCACCTGCTGGGCCGTGAGGTGAATCGGAGTTGATTCACCCCCCGTGTTGACCCAGACAAGCGAGCCTTCCGGAGCGAGCACTCTGTTGGCCTCGCCGGGGAACAGCAACATGTTGAGAAGCACCAAGGCATCAACACAACCATCGGGAAAAGGAAGTGCGGAAGCATCACCGCGAACAAGCGGCGCACAACTCGGGTCTGCATGGGCCAGCATTCCCGCCGATAAGTCGACTGCGGCTGCTACGTCTCGGCTAGCGGCCATCAACGCCGTGCCGACCCCTGTGCCGCACCCGAGCTCCACCAGACGGCCTTCGGCCACCGTTCCCCTGGCAAACGCGTCAGACAGACTGGCGACTCGCTCGGGGTCGTTGTGATTGTCGTGCCAATCGGGCGCGAGCGAGTCGAACAGCCCACTCACCGTCGAAGCAGTGTCGGCGGACCACTCGCCCTGCCCAGCTGTCTCGAGAGTGACGACCCTCATCGGGTGATCGACATTGCGCGAGCCCAGCTCACGGAAGGGAACGACCGGGGTCAGATGAACGACTGTTCCCGCCATCTAGGCAGGTGCCGGTATCTCGCTCAGGCCGCCCATGTAGGGCTGGAGGGCTTCCGGGAGATGTATAGATCCATCGGGTTGGCGGTGGGTCTCGACGAGTGCCGCCCAAACTCGCGGCACGGCAAGGCCGGAGCCATTGAGTGTGTTGATGACCTTGGTTCCCTTGCCTTCGGTCGGGCGATAACGGATGTTGGCCCGCCTTGCCTGATAGTCGCTGAACCACGACACAGAAGAAACCTCGAGCCAACGATCGGCGCCTGGGGCGTATGCCTCGATGTCGAAAGTACGAGCCGACGAGTTGCCGATGTCGCCGGCGCAGAGATCAAGGATTCGATAGGCCAAGCCGAGGTCGCGAATCGCGCCTTCGGCTCTCGCCAGTATGTCGGCGTGGACCTCGGCTGACTGATCAGGTGTGGCGTAAGAAAGCAGCTCGACCTTGTCGAACTCGTGAACACGAAGCAAGCCACGGGTGTCACGGCCTGCCGAACCCGCCTCACGACGGAAACACGACGTGTGAGCCATGAACTTCATCGGAAGATCGGCCTCGTCGATGACTTCATCACGACCCAAAGAGGTGAGCGGCACTTCGGCGGTCGGAATGGCCCAAAGATCGTCGCGCTCGAGATGGTAGGCATCGTCGGCGAATTTCGGAAGATGGCCCGTGGAGATCATCGTCTCTGTCTTCACAACCGTGGGAGGACGGATCTCCTCATAGGCATCACGGTTGCGATCGAGGGCATAGTCGATGAGGCCCCTCACAAGACGTGCGCCCATGCCGCGATACATCACGAACATCGCACCCGACATGCGCACGGCACGATCGACATCGAGAATGCCCAGCTCGGTGCCAATGTCCCAATGAGGCACCCGTTGATGGGGGGCGTAGGAATCGGCGTCGTAGTTCTCCACTCGAGTGATCACGTTGTCTTGTTCGCCTGCTCCATCGGGGCAGTCGTCGGCCGGAATGTTGCCAACAGTGAGAAGGATCTCGCGGACCTCGCCAGACAGCGCATCGACCTCGCTGGTCAGTTGCTTCTCGCGCTCACCCAGCAAACGGCTCTCGGCTTGCAACTCCTCGGCATCGGCCGAGTTGCCATCTCGGCGAAGCACACCAACCTGCTTGGAAATTGCGTTGACTCTGGCTCGTGTGTCGTCACGTTCAGCTCCGAGCTGGCGCTGTCGGGTGTCGAGAGCGATCACGCGGTCGAGCGGCTCGGTGCCATCGCCTCGGCGGCCTATGGCCGCCTTCACAGCCTCGGGCTCGCTACGGATTCGTCGGATATCGAGCATGGCCCGACGGTAGCGCGAGTCAGGGATTTTTCGGAGGTATTTCGACTGGCGGTGGACCCGCCTTGTCGAACTCGTGCTCCAAATCCTCATATGTGATCGAATGCCCCGGGGTGTTGACCCGCCGGCTTTGGAGGTCATCACTCATCTGGCGGCTGCTGAGCCTGAAGAATCTGATTGCGATCAACACCCACAAATAGAACCCGCCACCCACCTTCATAACCGCCCCTGCGAGCTGCTGATCCTGTTCGACGCTCAGACCCCACATTCGGTACGGAATGTCGTATGAGCGATACACAGCATCGCCAGCGAACGCCAACCATCCAGCTGGCACCGTCGGGATGATCGACATCAAAAAGAGGTAGACCATCTTCCCCATCTCCGACATCTGGAGTTCTTTCAGCGGTCCGACCACTGGGAACCACATCAACACTCCGAGAAGGAAATATGACACGTGCATCGTGTAGTGGAAGTCTCCGTTGCTGCTGCTGGTGTTGACTGTCCAAGTCCAGTAGCCAAAGAGTTGAAGCGCGTTGAACGCAACACCGGCCACTACCGGTTTGGTAATGATTCGAAGTATCCGCGAGACAACACCACCTTCGAGGATCACCAACCGAGCCAGCCACTCGGGCAAGGCGAGTAGCAGCAACGGCGGGATCACGAAGGTCACCAGCAGGTGTTGCACCATATGGGCCGAGTAGAGGTAGTTCTCGGCCACATCGTGGAGAGGCCAGTCGGATGCGATCCAGAACAAGAAGAGCCCGGCTACGAAATACCGACGCTGCTCCACAGTGACGATCGGCTGATCGGCTGGCACCACCATCGGACCCAGCACCCGCACCGCGTAGGTACTGAGCCCGATACCCATGGCGAGCAGGACCCACACCTCGGGATGAAATTGATACTGCCACGGGCCGGATGAGGCCAAGATGGTCACGGTTCTACTCCCGGCCGAGGGACACCCCGGCCAAACTCAGACTGAGATCAGGCCCAGAACTGGAAAGTGCTGAGCGTGACGACAAACACAACGGCCGCCAGCCCCAACCCGCCCAAAAACAACTGCCGAAAAATCTTACCGTCGAATTTCAGGTGCATGAAATACATGATCACGATCCAGAATTTCAAGACCATCATCACCAAGAGCGACGGAATCAGGACCTTACCGATCGACACGTAGTAGGTCGATACTTCCAGAGCGGTGATCGCCCCGAGGATCAGAGCGATCTTTACGTAGGCCCAATCAGAGGGATGTTCGTGGGCGTCGTGCTCGGCGTCAGTTGTCGCGGCCGATTCTGTTGCAGTCATTTGTGTCGAGACCTTCCTACGCCGGGACCAGATATACGACAGTGAACAGCACAATCCACACCACGTCGACGAAGTGCCAATAGAGGCCAACGATTTCGAGGGTCTCAGACTGCTTCTGATGAAGTTTGCCCTTGCTCGACATGACGAATGTCGACATCAACATCGTGATGCCGATAGCCACGTGGGCCCCATGAAAGCCGGTGAGGGTGAAGAACGCCGAACTGGCCGGGTTGGTGGTGAATCCCACGCCTTCACGTAGGAAAGTCGTGAACTCGTAAACCTGCCCACCGATGAACACGCCACCAAGCATTGCCGTTGTGATGGTCCAGACCCTCGACAGTCTTTCGTCACCGCGACGCAGCGCCGACAGCGCCAAGACCATGGTCATGGAACTCATGAGCAGCACGAACGAGCTAACCGAGGTGAACGGAATATCGAACACGTCGGTGGGCACGGCGGTTCCGTTTGAGCGGGTCTTGTAAAGGAGGTAGCTGGAGATCAGGCCACCGAAGAGAAGGCACTCGGAGCCCAGAAAGATCCACATGGCCAGCTTGGTGTTGGACATGCCCGTGGCCGTGCGATGTTCCTCATGGCTTTCGTCCAGCACCGCAGGCGCAACTGCAGTTGCCATGTCAGCTCTCCTCGTTTGATTCAGCGCCAACGACTACCGGCTGATCGTCGCCATGATCATCATGGTGACCGCCGTGGGGGCCGTCGGGGTCGTCGGTTGGCTCGAGTGCCCAGGCATATAGTCCGCCGGCTACCGCTAGCCCACCAGGGACAGCTAGCCAGAGGTTGAAGATGAGGCCATAACCAATCAGCGGCAGGCCGGTGGCCACAACGATTGGCCAGAACGAGGGTGAAGGCAGATGAGGATTGATGGCGTCACCCTTCTGGGCGGCCTCCTCGACGGTGGCGATACGGATGACCTTGCCGTCGTCGTCGTATCCGTACTTGCGATGCCACCACTCATCAAGTCCATTGATTTCCGGAACCACATCGAAATTGTGTTCCGGTGTGGGTGACTGCAACATCCATTCGAGGCTGCGGGCATCCCACGGATCTGGGCCCGGCTTCGGAAGGTGCGTAGCGTCCTTCTTCGACTTCCAGATGTTGAAGAAGAAGACCAGAAGCGAGAAAGCGATCGTGAAGGCACCGATAGTTGCCACCGCATTCCACAGCGCGAATCCGAACCCCGCGGAGTAGGTGTCGATTCGCCGACTCATGCCCTGAAGCCCAAGTATGTGCATAGGGCCGAAGGTGAGGTTCATGCCGATCAACACGAGCCAGAAATGCACCTTGCCGATGCGTTCATTGAGCATGTGGCCGAAGACCTTCGGCCACCAGAAATAACAGGCCCCCAACAGCCCCATGACTCCGCCGCCAAACATCACGTAGTGAAAGTGAGCGACGATGTAGTAGGTGTCGGTTTGTTGAGAGTCGACCGGTGCCAACGCTTCGGTAACGCCGGAGATTCCACCGATCGTAAACATCGTGACTGCGCCCACCGAGAACAACATCGGTGTGGCGTACCATATTTTCCCGCCCCACATGGTGGCGATCCAGTTGAGGATCTTAACTCCCGTGGGGACGGCAATGAACATTGTGGATAGGGAGAAGGCCGCAACCGAAACAGGGCCGATTCCAGAGACGAACATGTGGTGAGCCCACACACCCCATCCCATGAACCCGATGGCGATACCAGAGAAGACCACGAACGAATAGCCGAAGAGCGGCTTGCGGCTAAACGTTGGGATGATCTCCGAGAAGATGCCGAACGCCGGCAACACCACGATGTAGACCTCGGGGTGACCGAAAATCCAAAAGAGGTGCTGCCATAGCAGCGGATCGGCACCGGTGTCGGGGTTGAAGAATTGCGACCCGAACAAGCGGTCGAACATCAGGAAGAACAACGCCACCGTGATCACGGGCAAGGCAAACAGCAAGAGGAACTGGGTGACCAACATCATCCACGTGAATACCGGAACCCGGAACCAAGTCATGCCGGGTGCTCGCATGTTGATTACCGTGGTGATCAGATTGACCGCCGACACCAATGATGCGATGCCGAGAATTATCAGGCCGATGGCATAGAAGTCGACGCCGTGGCTTGGGGAGAAGATCACTCCGCTGTTGGGTGAGTAGCAGAACCACCCGCAGTCGGCGCCACCGCCACCAACGAGCCAAGTGGAATTCAGGAAGATTGCACCACCGAGGAAAATCCAGTAGGTGAGGGCATTGAGCCTCGGGAACGCCACGTCTCGCGCTCCGATTTGGAGTGGGATCAGATAGTTGGCGAACGCGGCGGCCAACGGCATCACGAATAGGAAAATCATGGTGAGCCCGTGCATTGTGTACACTTGGTTGTACACATCAGCGCTCAATACTCGGCCGTTGGGAACGGCGAGTTGACTACGAATCAACAGAGCTTCAGACCCGCCGACCACGAAGAAAAACATCGCGGTGACGCCATACATGACGCCGATCTTCTTGTGATCGACTGTGCTGAGCCAGTCACGCCATCCGTTGCCGCCCTTCGGACGGGTGAGAACACCGAGTGGCCGATTGGCCACCACTACGTCGGCAGCGTCAAGGCTGAGGGGTTTTTCGACTATTGCCATGATCTAGTCCCTCAGTTGACTTGTGTGTCGTGTATTTGCTGCATGCTCGGTTTTGGCCCCAACGTCGAGAGGTAGGCCACCAAATCGGAGATCGTGTTCTCGGAGAGACCCAAGTTGGGCATTCCCCGGGGAATCGGATCGGTCGATGCATTGTCTTTCAGCGCCGCAGGATCGCGCAGCCAAGCCGAGAGGTCGTCGCGATTCAGCGAGCCGTCGGCGTTGTAGAGGTTGAGGACTGCGCCAGCGAACGTGGTGCGGCTAGCGAGATGAGTGAGATTGGGTGCTGCTCCGGAAACCTGATTCGCACCCGTGTAACTGAGATCGTTGACGCCGTTGATCAGGTGACACGAGGTGCAATTCGAGATGAACGCCTCAGCTCCTCGCGCCGCTGCGCTTGCGTTGTCGGGAAGCGTGGCACTCTCATCGTTGCGGTAGGCAGCAACGAGCGCCTCAGCTCCAGCCGGAACCGCCGCCGGCCTCATTTGATTGTTGATCCACACCTGGAAGTCGTGGTTGTCGACCGCAACAACCTGCATACGCATGCGGGCATGGGACAGACCACAAAATTCTGTGCACTGCCCGAAATAAACGCCAGGATTATCGGCCTGAATCTTCCACGGGCTGTAACGACCCGGAACGGCATCACGTTTGCCGTTGAGTGCTGGGATCCAATGAGAATGGATCACGTCGCGGGAGGTAATGATAAGTTCGATTTCTTCACCGCTTGGCACGATCATCTGCCCCGACGTGACGATGTCGGCAGGAGGAAGATCCTTCGCGCTCACGCCTTTGAGGTCTGCTGCAGTGATGTTGTCAGAGAGATAGTAGCGGTACTCCCACCACCACTGCTGGCCAACGACGACGACTGTGGGTTCCCAGTTCTGCGGCGCTCCATCGACCTGAATTTCCATGGCATTCGCTTCGGTCGAGTTGACCGCGAAATGGGTGATCAGGGTGCCAACCGCAATCACCGCCATGATCATCGCTGGCAAGATGGTCCAGCCAATCTCCAGTGTGCTGTTTCCATGGATCTGTTCGGGGAACTCATCGTTGTCGGGCTTGCCTGCATGGAACTTGATAGCGATATAGATCACCGCGACGAAGATCGTCAGAAGGACAACACCACCGGCTATGAACACCCAGTTGGACAAGGTGTTGATCTCTCTCGAGACCGGCCCCTTGGGCTTGAGCGTGTCGAGCTCGGCGTTGCTCGCACAACCCGACAGCAACAAACCCAGTAGAACGGAGAAACCGAGGAATAGAGTCCGTCGGCTCGGCTTGCGCATTGATACTCCTTGCAGAAGGGGCACTCGAGTCGTGGCCCCCGAACGGCTTGATCTTGAATTGCTCACAGGCCCGCCCCGGAAACTGTCGTCGAGCCGCCGGACGATGCCCCGCCAGACAATGCCCCACCAGACAATGAAGTGTCGACTATCTGAGCGATCGCACCCTCGTGTCCCGCATCATGCTCAGAAAACGAACGCTCACCAATAGCCGCGGCGACTATGCCGCCAGCCAGGATCGCAACGCCGACAACCAGGACCAAACCTGCCACAACGTTCTTGCCAAGATTGGGTTTGGCCGCATACAGAACCGCGATTGAGAGAATCAACACCGCCACCACTCCGGCTACCACGACCGCGCCGTTTTTGGAAACAGCCAGCAAAATTCGCGACATCGCCAGAACAACAAGCGCTACCGCCGTAGCTCCCAACGCTGGAACTTCGACAGGCGCCATGACGCGATTACGTAGTTCACGATTGGCTGCCGGATCGCCGGTGGCTCGATCAGCCCACGCCGTGGTCATCCACTCGAAGGCAACAGCTGCGCACAGCACCAATCCGGTGATGAACACCGCGGTATTGATTACAAGTCCGATGGCCATGCCGCCAACACCAAACGCACCAACGACCGGCCAGAAGTTCCCGGTTACCCGAGGTGCGGACGCAACAGCGTCGACACCGAGGTAATGAGACTGAGCCGCAGGGTCGGCATCACGGAACACCACAAGCACAAGCCCCACCGTCATCATCACCACGGCCAGACCAAGCAGCATGGCATAGCCGAAGTGGTCGCCGACGCCGCCTGCCCAGCCCATCGAAATTGGGCCGGTCTGGGTGCCCCCGGTCGTGTAACCGTAGACAACCGCAGCGGCCATCAGCCCGAGGCCAACTCCGAAGTAGTACTTGAATCCCGTTGTGAACATCAGCCCTACTTCGTGATGTAGACGACAAACCAAATGACCGCCCACATGGCGACCACGGTGTTCCAGAACATCGCCGCAGCGGCGATGCCATCGCTTTGCAACGGGCTGTACTGCCCTACAAGCGCCCGCACAAACGTGAGCAACAGGAAACCCGCAGCAGCAATCAAGAAGATCGCGAATGCGCCGTTGATCACAAAGAAGAAGAACTGGGCCTGCTGACCGGCCGCACCCGACGCAGCGGCACCCGAGAGAGAAAATCCCGTGTCGGAGATGATGAACCACAACTGGTTGAAAACCGCCGCACCGAACACGCCGGTGAGTCCGAGCGCCACGAAGGAGTCGGTGCGGTCGCCAGCCTTCACTGCCTGCAGCGCCCACTGGATGGTGAACACCGACAAGATCAGGGTGGCGAACACAAATCCGGCCGGCCCCATTTGGATACTGCCAGGGGCAAACCACTCGTCGCCTGCAGCCCTGGCATCCGCTCGCTCTACGAGGTATACGCCGATAAGGCCGAGGAACAACATGGCGGCTGCCGCACTCGCGAACATCGAGCCGACGATCACGGTGCGGGGGCGAACAAGCTGCGGTGCGGTGAGAACTGCGTTGGAGTCAGACATCAGATCGTCTCCATTTCGTTCTCACGCTGATCTAGCAGGGGACTCTCTGAGCCAACCTTGGCCAACGGCCCCACGAAATTCGATTCTATGGGTGGAGAGGTTGTGGCCCATTCGAGGGTGTGACCGTCCCACGGGTCGTCACCGGCATCAGGGGCACCCGGCCGGAGCGCACCGATCAACGCTGCCACCACACCAAGAGCGCCGAGCGCCACGACAACCGCTCCTATCGCTGAAACCAGGTCGAGTGCATCAGCAGTTGAGCTCGCCGGGGGGGCCAACAGAAGATCCGACGTTTCCATGAACCCGCTCACCACGTCGGTGATACCAAGCACAAGAGCGCCCACTATGAGATCAAGCACCGCCAACCTGCCGATCCCTGACGACATGGAGTGACCAGTGAGTTTCGGCGACCAGAACCACATTCCGGCGACTCCCGCAGTGACTGCAGCCAGCATCACCAAGTTGAAGACGCCAGTGGTGGTGGAACGTTCGATCAGGTGGAAGGGCTGAATGACTCGCAGCGCCCCGCTAGCTACCCCGGCAAGCAACACGAACGCAGCCCCCAGAGCGGCCACCAGATGGGTGTCGGTGAATCGGATGCCTTCGCCACCGGCCAGAGTGGCAGCCGCACCGGCCAATGAGCCGAGCACCGGAACCACCACGATCAGGCCGAACGCTATGAACACGAACTGCTCGGTGCCATCGTGAAAGAACGGCTGGGACCAAGCGCCGATCGACAAGAGGCCGAACAATCCAGTGAGGCCGAGCATCGCGGCGTGGTTGATGTGGCGAACTCCTGCAGCGACCGGGACAATCGTGCCCAGCACACCGACAACCGGAATGGCCCATGCAAACACCTGGGGCTGCGACACCAGCCAATCGAGTTGCTCCCAAATTGCGGTAACGCCAAGAACCGCCTCGGGGTTGCCGAAGGGGCCAGGACCACCATGATGAAGATCCACATAAGCAAGAGCGAGATTGGCAAGCGCAACCGGCAAGGTAATGAGCCAGACCGAAGCGGCAACCAGCATCGACCAACTGAACAGAGGAACCCTGGCGAGATTCATTCCCGAGGTACGCATCGAGACCACAGTGGTGGCGATGCAGATGGACGCCATGATCACTCCGAGAATCACCATGCCGGTGCCTACGAGAGTGAGTGAGATGGCATCGGCCTCATCGGGAGTGACGCCGTCGAGCGCACCCCAACCACCGCCAACGAATACTGCGGCAACGGTGATTCCCGCGCCGATCAGCCAAGTCCAGAACGCACCAAGTGCGGCGCGGGGGAAGGCAAGGTTCGTGGAACCGACCTGCATCGGGACCACCACGGTTGCGATACCGATGAACAAGGGCACCACCACAAGCAGCACCAGCGCCACCCGGTAGAGGGTCCACATCTGGAAATAGGCGTTGACCCCGCCAAAAATGTCGATGTTGTCGGCACTTGATCGTTCGAAACTATTCAAAACACCGAATATTGCCACCGCGGCGAAAAGTAGGGTCGAGACCGACACCCACATCAGCCCGATGCGCTTGTGGTCACTCGTGGTGAGCCAGGAATAGAGCCCGTTTGCCACACGGGGAGCAGCGATATCGCCACCGGATGCCTGAGCCGTGGACGGCGGTGAGTCGGTCATTGTCATCGTTGCTGTGATCCCCCGAGGGTCCGCGAAAAGCGAGCCGGACAAGTAGCTGAATCGAGAATTGGGTGCGCCACCCTTGCGGGTGCACAGTATCGACGGATGAGCCTACACATCGAATGGCTCCACATCGAAAACCCGTTGGTGGACGACGGTCGATCGGTGGATGGACGCTTCTGCAAATCAGACACCGGTGCGCACGATTTGGTCCACCGCCATGGCTCCAAACAACAACACGAGATAGGTGATCGACCATCCGAACAGTCGCATCGCCTGGCCCGGATCGGGCTGACGCATCACCCGCAAAGCGAACCACGTGAATACTCCACCCAGCAACACTGCGGAGACTATGTAGATCCATCCCATTCCGGCCACCGGAGCGAACACGAGGGTCAGTGCCCACAAAACAATGGTGTAGGCCAAGATTTTGGTGGTGACCACCTTCAGACTCACAACCGCCGGAAGCATCGGGATCTCAGCGGCCTGATAGTCGTCGCGGTAGCGAATGGCCAAAGCCCAGAAGTGAGGTGGCGTCCAATAGAAGACCACCATGAACAACACGATCGGCGGCCAAGCCAACTCGTTGGTGACCGCGGACCATCCCACCAACACCGGAACAGCACCGGCCGCGCCGCCTATCACAATGTTTCGAGTCGATGTGCGCTTCAACCACATCGTGTAGACGAAAACATAGAAAAGGGTGGCGCACACTGCGAGCACAGCTGATAACAGGTTGACCAGCAGCCAGAGCCATACGAACGCAACCGCCTCAAGAACAAACGCGAATACCAATGACTCGGTCGGTCTGATTTCGCCGGTGACCAGCGGCCGTCCCTTGGTGCGCTCCATCAATCGATCAATGTCACGATCGAGATACATGTTGAAGGTGTTGGCACCGCCCGCAGCGAGTGTTCCACCGAGGACAGTGGCGATGATCAACCAGACCGACGGGACGCCTTTGTCGGCCACCACCATCACCGGCACGGTCTCCACAAGCAGAAGTTCGATGATACGCGGCTTGGTCAGCGCCAGAAAGGCCGCCGCACGCGACCGTGTCTTCGCCTGAGAGGGGGCAGTCACGGCAGCGAGGATACGGCGTCCGACGATGAACTGGCCACCTTTCTCACGAGGGTTGGTCCACGATGATCGCTCGTACGCTCAAAGACATGACCTCGCAGAGGGAGATCAACGGAGGCCGAATCTCCCAGCAGAGATACCGCCGATGGACCACATTCTCACTATGGTCGCTCACCATAATTGTGGTGAGCGGCGGCGCTGTGAGGCTCACCGCATCTGGTCTCGGATGTTCGGATTGGCCCAATTGCCAGCAAGACCAACTGGTGGCCGATTTTGAATATCACGCTCTGATCGAGTTCGTGAACCGGCTCTTCACAGGCGTCGTCACTGTTGCGGTGGCACTGGCCGTGCTCGGGTCGGTGCGTCTGCGACCTCGACGCCGCGACCTCGTACGGCTCTCGTTGGGGCTGGTAGCCGGCGTTGTCGCACAGATTGTGCTGGGCGGGTTGCTGGTCAAGACCGACCTGGACCCACGTTTCGCGATGGGCCACTTCCTCCTCAGCATGGTGCTTCTCTGGAACGCCGTGCTGCTGCAGCACCGAGTATCCGAGCCCCCTCGTCTCAAAGCCGAGGTCGAGCGTTCAACCGACCGCCTGACCTATCTCATTCGGGCAGTGTTTCTCACCAGCGCCGCTCTTCTCGTGACAGGAACGATCGTCACCGGCTCAGGCCCTCATTCCGGAAGCACAAAACCAGAAGTCGCTTCGAGGCTGCCGTTTCTGGTCAAGGATGTCACTCGAATCCACAGCCTCACAGCAATGATCGTGTTGGCACTATTGATCGCCGCGGGCCTCACAGCGCGACAGCGCGGCATCCACACGATCGAGCACCACGCCACAAATCTCGGCGTTCTGCTCCTACTCCAAGGAGGTCTCGGATATTTCCAATATTTCGCGGGCGTCCCAGCCGTTCTGGTTGCGGTTCACATAACGCTGGCGTCACTCACCTGGATATCGGTCGTCCGTCTCTATTTGGCAGCGCCATGACCGCACCAGTGATCACACCGATCGAGATCACCGAGCAGAATTCCGCCACCGATCTCGACAAACCATGGAAGGTGATCGTGTGGGACGACCCGATCAACCTGATGTCCTACGTCACCTTCGTTTTCCGCAAACTGTTCGGACACTCAAAAGAAAAGGCCACCAGATTGATGCTGGAGGTCCACACCACAGGCAAGGCTGTAGTTGCCACTGGCCCGCGCGAAAAATCCGAGCTTGACGTCTTCCGCCTGCACGAACACGGCCTCTGGGCAACCATGGAACGCGACTCATGACAGCAAAGCTGATCTCGTGAGCCCGTCCTTCCACAGACGCTTTCGCAACCACAAAGGTCAGGTGATCGTTGCACTCCCACGTGAGGAACGTGAGGCGCTCGGCGAGTTCTTGGGTCAGCTACGCGGAATGCTCGTCGACGATTCCGACCCAAGCCTGCGTCGGCTGAAGCCACCGGCCCAACCCGATGATCCCGCCTCCGAACTCGACTATCGAGAGATGATCGGTGACGACCTCCTGACAGCCCGCCTCGAGGCCATCGACATTGTGGAGTCCGGGCTCGATGGGGCCACACTCGACGAAGACGACGTGGCCGCGTGGATGCAAAGCCTCAATTGCCTCCGCTTGGTGCTCGGCGAGCGATTCGAAGTCGAGGGGGTCGACCCCGACATCGCAGACTCCGACTCGCCGATGTTCGACATTTACCACTGGCTGGCATGGCTTCTCGAACAACTCGTAGAGGCCGCCATGCCAGGGCTCGACCACTGAGGGCCGTGCCCCCGATGTGGGTCAGACGGTGTACCAGAATCCACCTGCGGTGCCAGGACCGGTGTGGGCGGCAATCGACGGACCCACGCGATAACGCACCATCTCGACGTCGATGTCAGCCCGACGAAGACGCTGCTCAAGACCCTCGGTAAAGCACACAGTGGCGGGGTCGGCGAGGCAGACACCCGCACGGATCGGTCCACCGTCAGCCACAAACCTCTCAACCATCAGATCACACAACGAATCGACCGACGACGCTGTCGCCACGACATCGAGATCCGACCCATGGCCGGCTATCACAACCACACCTTCGGCCCCGGGCGGCAACTCCGGATCGATCCGGCCTCCCGCCCGGGCGAAATCGAGCGCCTGGATTATGAACGCTGTGCCGATGCGAGGCGCTACATCCCCGGCTCGCTCAGCAGCAGCGGTTGCACCTCCGCCCGCCGCAATCACTTCGCCGGCAGCCCAGATGCAGCACGACACTCCGAACGATGCAGTGCCACTGTCGACAATATGTACCGGTGAGTCGATGATTTCCGCGGCAAGACGCGCACTATTGATGGTGCCGGAATGCTCTTCGCCAATATGAATCGAAACTATTTCGGTACAACCCTGCGACTCGAGAAGTCGGTATGTCTCGAGGAATGCTCCGGGACTCGGCTGCGATGTCTTCACCACCGGCACTGCCCCATCGGCGAAACGCGCCCAGAAACCATCGGCGTCGAGATCCACTCCCTCGTGAAATTCATGACCGTCGACACTGATCACCAGGGGCACCACACGTACGTCGAACTGCTCAACCAGTGTCTTCGGGATCTGCGAGGACGAATCGGTAACAAGGCCGATCATTGTGTTGACTCCTGTTGCTCTGCGGGCTGCCCCGCGTGATTGAAAGCTTCGACACTTGCTGATTCGTCTCGGAATCTCTTGGCTATCACGAGCGAACTCGCCAGTGCGGCAAGCGGTAGCGACGCCGTAGGGGCGACACCGCCTGGGTTGGGAAGCCCGCGTCGCCACCACAGAAGAGAACAGCCAACCCACGTAGTGCTGGCCAAACCAACCGCTGCGCGAGTGCGTTGACGAAACCAGGGAAGCGCCGCGGTCGAGATTCCTACCGCCATATCGATGGGTAGGTACACAGGGAACGTTGCCGCAACCTGACCGAGGCTCGTGGCGACACCCTTTCCACCCTGTCGCATCGGCGGATAACAGTGTCCGACCACAGCGCTGGTCGCAGCCAGATTGGCGCCAAGTCCACCGGCAAGACTTCGCCCCACCCGTGAAGACACCGCCGCCTTTCCCATGTCGGCAACGGTGACAGCTACACCCCACTTCTTGCCGAGCAGATGGCTCGTGTTCATCCCACCCGGGTTTCCGGTGCCGTCGTTGCCGAGATCGATGTCGTCGCGTCCAGCCAACTTCGTCGCCAATTGCGACGAAGGAATTGTTCCAGCCAGATACCCCACGATGGCGGCCGCGCCTAGACGCGCCGTCAGTGCAAGTGCACCGACGGTCGCCGATTGACCGGCAGCCTTTTTGTGATTGGTCGAGTGGGGCATCTCGTTTGGAACCAAGACTACGTTCCATACATTCCCGCGTTGGCCATGCCTTGTGACCCTCTAGGACCGTGGGTCAGTATCCGTCGGTCGGCTGATGGCGCGTGTGAAAATCTTGGGCATGGTCCAAGACGATGCTGGTCGGTTGTTCGAGGTGTTCGAGGAGGAGTTGCGAGAGGTGCCGGTGAGAGCGTCGGCGGG
>JBDNJK010000082.1:0-41852 GCA_041687805.1 Acidimicrobiales bacterium | reverse complement strand
TAAGGCCCGTTCTCACGGCCGTAACCAGACTGCTTGTAGCCCCCGAACGGCGCGGCGATATTGAATCCCCCTCCGTTGACATCTACAGCTCCGGTTCGCATGCGGCGGGCGACGGCCATTGCCCGTTCGTCGGATCCCGACCAGACACCACCAGCCAACCCATAATCGCTGTCGTTGGCTATGCGTACCGCATCGTCGTCATCATCGAATCCGATGATCGACAAGACAGGGCCGAAAATTTCCTCCTGGGCAATCGTCATATCGTTGGTGACGTCGGCAAAGACAGTGGGCTTCACAAAATAGCCTTTCTCGTGGCCCTCGGGCTTCCCCAGACCACCGACCACCACGCGGGCGCCTTCATCGATGCCTTTCTGGATGTGGCTCTGCACACGATCCCACTGCGATTGAGAAATCACCGGGCCAAGATGCATCCCCTCTTTCATTGGATCGTCGACCTGGGTGGCGGAGACCGCCGCCGCCGCAACCTCAACTGCCTCGTCGTATCGAGATTTGGGGACCAGCATGCGAGTATGGGCTGTGCATGTCTGCCCCGAGTTGAGGTAGCAGGCAAAAACGCCCTTTGGGATCACCGCTGCGAAGTCGGCATCGTCGAGCACGATGTTGGCCGACTTGCCTCCTAACTCGAGCGCCACACGCTTCACCGACCCTGCCGCCACGGCTGCCACCCGCTTGCCGGCGCGAGTCGAACCGGTGAATGAAACCATGTCGACATCGGGGTGAGCGGCAATCGCCTCGCCCACCACCGGGCCAGCACCCATCACCATGTTGAACACACCATCGGGCAGTCCGACGTCGTGGATGATCTCGGCAAGAATGTATGCGTTGAGCGGCGCAACCTCGGAGGGCTTCAACACCACAGTGCAGCCTGCGGCGAACGCGCCGCCGATCTTGCACACGATTTGATGAAGCGGGTAATTCCACGGTGTGATGCAACCAACGACACCGACCGGCTCCTTCAACACCAAGCTGTTGCCGATCTTTTCCTCAAATTGGAAATCATCGAGAAGTGCGGCGTAGGTGGCCATATTTCCTGCCGGCAGACCCGCTTGGATCATGCCCGACCAAGTGATCGGCATTCCCACCTCACCGGCTATCAACTGCGCTATCTCTGGCGTGCGCGCCGCCAGGCCCTCCTGGATGCGATTCATGTATTTCTGGCGTTCTTCCACGTCGGTTGTAGACCAGCCATCAAAGGCACGCTTGGCGGCGGCGACTGCACGATCGACGTCGGATGACGTGCCGTTGGGGACACTGCCCATCACTTCTTCGGTGCTGGCGTTGACAACCTCGATGCGGTCTGTGGCATCAGAAGCCACCCACGCACCGTCTATGTAAATCATGTCGTGATCGAGCATCTCGGACTCTCCCGTGTCGGTATGACCAGGATTCTTGCACCGACCGCGGCAGATGTCAGACCCGGCTCACCAAATCGACCGGGTCGGTGTTGGAGCCGCATAGAACAACAGCGACGCGCTCTCCGGCCCCAGGCACGTATCGACTGCTCGTGAGTGCAGCCATGGCGGTGGCTCCGCCCATCTCCACCGCCAGTCGCACATCAGCCCAAATTCTCTGCCGAGCATCACGGATGTCGGCATCGCTCACCACCACCGACTCGACCCGGCGATGGGCGATCTCCCAAGCTATCGACCCGATCCGCTTGGCCCCGAGTGAGTCTGCAGCCACACTGTCGATCTCTACGTCGACCGGTGTTGCGGCCTCGATGGCAGCTCTGAAACAGGCCGAGTTCTCCGGCTCGACACCAACGATCTTCACGGAGTCCGGGAGAGCAGAGGCCAGCCCAGCCACCAGTCCTCCACCGCCGATGGCTACCAACACAGTGTCGAGACCGGGGACCTGCTCCATCAGTTCCAGCCCCACTGTTGCTTGGCCCGACACTGTGAGCGGGGCATCGTAGGGATGGATGTCGAGCGCACCCGACTCCGCGGCACGCTCGACGGACGCCCTACGGGCATCGTCATATAGCGCCCCGACGACGTGGACTTTCGCGCCGAGTTCACGAATACGACTCACCTTCACCGGCGACGAAGCCCGCGGCACGAATATCTCGGCCGCCAGCCCCAGGGAGCGTGCGACGTGGGCAACCGCAAGCCCGTGATTACCCCCGGATGCCGCAATCAGACCGGCAGCAGGGACATCAGAAGCAAGCACGCTGTTGAAGCCGCCACGGACTTTGAACGAACCGGCATGTTGCAGACACTCAAGCTTCAATGTCACGGAGAAATCAAGGCCGAGGGCACCATCACCCGATGACATCGTCGGGGTGGTTCTCACCCACGACGCTATGCGTTGGCGCGCCCCGACCGGATCAACGCCGAGATCTGCCGCTGTGGCGCTTGTCGGTGGCCGGCCACCTGGCGTCGTGTCTGATTCATTCATGCCTCGCAGCATCTCAGACATTGACTCATTGTCGACGCAGGGGGTTGACAAAAATCTCCTCAAGCGCACCATCATTGGATGACCCAAACACAATTGGCTCATCCCGGGATGAACGATCCGGCATACCGCGCTCGGCGGCAGTCGATTGCCGACATGAGCATCAACTGGCGACCCGGTGACCCCATCCCCAACGTCGACTACACCGAAGCCGAACATCACGTGTGGTCCGAGGTAATGGCTGCTCTCCAAAGTGCGCATCAGGACCACGCTTCACGGGAATTCAGAGTCGGAGCCGAGAGCCTTGCTCTGCCCACCGATCAAGTTCCTCAATTGGCCGACGTCTGTCGGCGTCTTGACCTCCTCTCGGGATTTCGAATACGACCTGTTCCCGGCCTGGTCCCCATGCGGACTTTTTACGGAAGTCTTGCCGACCTCACCTTCATGTCGACGCAATACGTGCGGCATCCGGTGTCGCCGCTCTACACACCTGAACCCGATGTGATCCACGAGATCGTCGGCCACATCAACCTCATAGCCAACCCGGTGTTCGCCGACTTGCACTACCTGGCCGGCCGGGCCTCGCTTCGTTGCTCGACCGAAGAGAGCCTTGAGTTCTTCAGCCGTGTCTTCTGGTTCACGTTGGAGTTCGGGGTGGTCGAACAGGACGGCGATCTCCGTGCCTACGGGGCTGGCCTGACATCGTCGATAGGAGAAATCCAGCAGTTCCGAAACGCCGAAATTCGTCCCTTCGACATATCGCAGATGGGAGCCCTCCGGTACAACATCAGCCGATATCAGCCCGTGTTGTTCTCGGTGCCGTCGATCGAGTGGCTACACCAGGAGCTGGGAGCATTTTTCGAGAGCTTCAGCACACAGGTCTACCAAGACCGATACGCCCCTTCGCTCACATCCTCGACGAGTTGATAGTCGTCGAAATCAAAGGAACTCCAGGACGATAAACGAGGTCGTTGTAGCTGGGTGAGGCGAGCACCACCATGTCGGCCCGATAGCCAGCCTCCACACAACCAATGTCGTCTCTTCGTAGCGCTTTGGCTCCACCGAGCGTGGCGGCACGCAGCGCCTCCTCAATGGTCATCGACATGTCGCGCACCGCCAAAGCGATGCAGAACGACATCGATGTCGTGTAGCTCGAACCCGGATTGCAGTTGGTGGCAATGGCAACATCAACCCCGGCATCAATCGCCCGCCGAGCATCGGGGTACGGCTGACGCGTCGAGAAGTCTGTGGCCGGGAGATACGTGGCAACCGTGTCCGATGATGCGAGCGCCTCAATGTCGGCGTCGGTCATGTAGGTGCAATGGTCGACCGACGCGCACCCCATCTCCACTGCCAACGCCACTCCAGGGCCGAAACCGAGCTGATTGCCGTGCAACCGAAGGCCGAGCCCGATATCCCTGCCAGCTTGGAGCACCTGACGGCTCTGGTTCGCATCGAATGCCCCCGTCTCGCAGAAAACATCTATCCACTTGGCGTTCGGTGCAGCCGCGGTGAGCATCGGCCCGCACACCAGATCGACGTAGTCATCTTGACGGCCGAGATATTCCTCGGGCACCAGGTGTGCCCCCATGAAAGTCGTCTCGGGCGTGAAACGGGAAGCCACGCTGAGCACGCGTGCCTCATCGACAACGTTGAGGCCATATCCGCTCTTGATCTCGATTGTGGTTATCCCTGCCCGCTCTGCTTCGTCGACTCGCCCGGCGGTGAGAGCCAATAATTCGTCGGTGGACGCCGACCTCGTGGCCGAGGTGGTCAGACGTATACCACCGCCGTCATAGGACCGGCCGGCCATACGACTCGTGAACTCAGCGGCACGATCGCCGGCGAACACAAGATGGGTGTGAGAGTCGACAAATCCGGGGATGACACACATTCCTTCGACATCGACGCGCTCATCTGCCACCAAGCCTGCCGGGCCGACCTCCACGATCACGCCGGACTCGTAGACCACCGATGCATTTTCGATCGTGCCGATCGGTCCGACCCCGAGCGTCTCAGAATTGGTGACGAGCAATCCGATGTTGTCGAGCACTGTTGTCGTCATCGGAGTACCTCCCGGAGTTCGGCACCCACGTCGACGCGACGATGGCGCCCATCAGACACGATTGTGTTTCCTGCCACCACCACGTTGACGACGTCTGCGGCGGAGGCCGCAAACACGACCCCTGCCAGCAAGTCGGAAACCTGTTGACCGGCGAGCCGCGGCGAATCTGTTCGCACGGTGGTGAAATCGGCCAGCGACCCAGGCTCCAACACTCCACCGCTGGGCCAACCAAGGCACCGATAACCACTCGAGGTCGCGGCGTGAAGCAGAGCAGCGGGGGAGTGGTGCCCTCTTCGCTGCGTGCTGAGTCGCTGATCGAGTTCCATGGCCCGCGACTCCTCGAACAAATCGATGACGGATTGTGAGTCGGTACCGACCGCCAGGCCACACCCCGAGGCGATCATCCCCGGTGAGTCTCCTATGCCGTCGGCCAGATCTCGTTCGGTGGTCGGGCACAAACACACGGTCGCACCGCATTCGCCGAGCAGGCGCATATCGGTCTCGCTCATATGAGTGCCGTGGACGGCTGTGAACCGCTGATTGATCGCTCCACTCTCAACAAAGACGGCGGTCGGCGACATCCCGTGATACATCTGACATTGCTCGTTCTCGCCGATTTGCTCCGACACATGCGTGTGCAGCGGCGATCCGACTTCGGCAGCCCATTTCGACACGACAGAAATCGACTCTGGGTCAACGGCCCTGACGGAGTGCACGGCGGCACCAATCAGAGTGGTGTCGTTTCCTCGAATGTCAGACACACGGTTGACCCAATCGTCGACGTCATGGTCGACAAAGCGACGTTGGGGCTGAGAAGGGGGCACATAACCGTCGGCCCCAAGGCCACCATGCAGATAGCACGTGTCGAGCAGGGTCAGACGAATTCCTGCGTCGGCGGCCGCAGCGACGAGTGCTTGGCCCATCACATTGGGTTCGGAGAAGCGATTTCCATCAACGTCGTGGTGGAGATAGTGGAACTCGCCCACCATGGTGATGCCGGCCTGCGCCATCTCAGCAAAGGTGGCCCGCGCCAGACGCATGAAACGGTCGGGCTGAAGCGATGCGGCAACTGCATACATCTGATCTCGCCACTCCCAGAATGTGGTGGGGGAGTCGCCTCGCCCTTCGGTGCGACCTCGAAGGGCCCGATGAAAGCTATGGCTGTGGGCGTTGGCCATTCCTGGGATGGTGAGACCGCGTAGCGCCATCGCGGCAGACGGCGGGCCCGCAATGCCGGAGGTGATCGATGTGATCACACCGCCTTCGACTTCCATCAGCAGGCCAGACTCAACCTCCGCCTCGATTTGGCCGCGCCACACGTGTTCACACCAGAACGTCGCCGATGTCACGAGCCCATCCGAGCAACGAACTCGGAAATTCGGGCTACGAACGCTGGCCGTTGATGTCGGTCGAACTCGTTCCACGTTGCGAGAGTGCGGGGATCATCAACCCGGTCGATGAACAATGTGCCATCGAGATGGTCACATTCATGTTGCATCGTCGCCGCCGTGAGGCCGCGTATTTCTGACTCGTGAATGTGTCCGTTCCTGTCGGTGTAGGTCAACCGAATATCGACGAATCGTTTCACGTCGCCTCTGAGCGGAACCGACAGGCACCCCTCGTTGACGACCACGGTTTCGCCACCAATCGGCTCGATCACAGGATTGACCAAGACAGTGAGGGGGACTTTCGGCTTGTAGGGGTAGCGGGGGTTGTTGTTGACCTCCACCACGGCGATGCGCTTTGGCACCGAAACCTGATTGGCGGCGATTCCCGCACCGTTGGCATCTCGCATCGTGTCGATCATGTCGTCGATGAGTTGTTGCATCTCCGGCGAAGCCAACTCCGCTGATGAAACGTCCGCCGATCGCTCTCGGAGGATTGGGTTGCCGATCATGGCGATGTTGAGAATGGCCACCGTCAGGCCTCGGTCATGGGGACTCGAACCCCGCGCTCAGCGGCCACCTCGATAGCACGCGGGTAGCCGGCATCGACATGTCGCATCACGCCCGTGCCTGGATCGTTGGTGAGCACACGTTCGAGTTTTTGTGCAGCCAGATCGGTGCCGTCGGCCACGCTCACCTGACCGGCGTGAATCGAGCGACCGATTCCGACACCGCCACCGTGGTGAATGCTCACCCATGTTGCGCCAGACGAAGCGTTGAGCATGGCGTTGAGAAGAGGCCAATCGGCTATTGCATCCGAGCCATCGGCCATGTCTTCGGTCTCACGATATGGGGAAGCCACCGAACCGGAATCGAGATGGTCACGACCAATCACGATCGGTGCTGAGAGTTCGCCACTACGAACCATGTCGTTGAATCTCAGACCCAAACGTTGGCGTTCGCCGTAGCCGAGCCAGCAAATACGTGCCGGTAGGCCCTCGAAGGCCACCCGCTCACCAGCCATTCTGATCCAACGACCCAGAGGCTCGTCGTCAGGAAACTCCTCAAGGACGGCCCGGTCGGTGGCGGCGATATCAGCCGGGTCGCCGGAGAGCGCCACCCATCGAAACGGACCCTTGCCTTCACAAAAGAGCGGCCGGATGTAGGCGGGAATGAATCCGGGGTAATCGAAGGCACGCTCGAATCCGCCCAACTTCGCTTCGGCACGGAGACTGTTGCCGTAGTCAAACACCTCGGAACCAGCGTCCATGAACCCGACCATGGCCTCAACGTGCGCGGCCATCGACGCTCTGGCGCGCCGTGTGAGCTCGGCACTGTCGGTTTTACGCAAGTTGGCAATCGCATCGGCGCTCATGTCGTGAGGCACATACGACAGCGGGTCATGAGCCGATGTCTGATCGGTGACGATGTCGGCCTCCACTCCGTCGGCCAGCATCCGCGGCAACATCTCTGCGGCATTACCGATCAGGCCCACCGACAACGGTCTCTTCTCGGCCTTTGCTGCCCGGCAGCGACGCAACGCGTCCTCGTAGCTGTCGGCAATCTCATCGAGGTAGCGATGTTCGAGGCGTCTCTGGGCCCGCTCGGGAGCGACCTCCACGCACAGGGCCACGCCATCGTTCATGGTGACCGCCAGAGGCTGAGCACCACCCATCCCGCCCAAACCTGCTGTGATCGTGAGCGTGCCGGCGAGAGTGCCTCCGAACCGGCGTCGGGCTATCTCGGCGAAGCACTCATATGTGCCCTGCAGAATCCCCTGGGTGCCGATGTAGATCCATGACCCCGCAGTCATCTGCCCGTACATGGTGAGGCCCTCGTGCTCGAGGCGCCGGAACTCGTCCCAGTTGGCCCATTCAGGCACCAGATTGGAATTGGCGATCAAGACTCGGGGAGCCCATTCGTGGGTCTGGAAAACTCCTACCGGCCTGCCAGATTGCACCAACATCGTCTCATCGCCACGCAACGTCTTCAGCGTGCGCAGCATGGCGTCGTAGGCCTCCCATGATCGGGCGGCTTTACCGGTGCCTCCATACACCACAAGATCTTCCGGGCGTTCTGCCACCTCAGGGTCGAGATTGTTCTGGAGCATCCGGAACGCTGCCTCCTGCCCCCAGCCCAAGCACTCAAGTGCCGTGCCTCGTGGTGCGGGGCCTGTGGCGCGCCTTTGTGTCATGGATCGCTCCGTTTCATTGCGTGCAAAGTCGAGAAGAGGTTGTTGCAAGTGTGGGCGAGTTGTGCCTATCTTGTCAACTACTGACTAGTAGATTTCAGTAGGTGAAAGTTCCATGAAGCAGACTGAGTCAAGCCTGCAACTACCAAGATCTGCCGCCCGAGCGCTCATGCTGCTCGACTACGTCATCACCGCCGGGCAGAGCACGCTCACCGAAGCCGCCGAAGCGGCCGACCTTCCTGTAAGCACCTCGCTGCGTCACCTGCTCGCCATGCAACAGGCCGGTTTCCTGGAACGAGACGCTGGTGGAGTGTTCTCCGCCGGGCCCGAATTCTTGCGACTCGCGCTTCATGTCTCTACCACCGGACCCCACGCCCGGCTCACGGAAATGGCACACGCCCACCTGCAAACCCTGAGCCGAATCACCGAGGAATCGACCTACCTGGCGATTCGCGACGGATCCATGGCGATATACACCGCCTGCGTCGAAAGCACACGCGCCGTCCGCCATGTCGGTTGGGTGGGCCACACGGTGCCGATTGCAGAGTCTGCCGTGGGCACTGTGCTCACCTCACTTGATCGAGAAATCGCGCCGGTGGTGCGCACCGGCGCGGTCGAGCCCGACGTCACCGCAGTGGCCGTGCCGATATTCGGTGACGCTGCCACGCCGCTCGCGGCGATCTCGCTGATCGGCCCGACAGGTCGACTGGTCGGGGAGCGCCTGGAGGTAGCCAAACGAGCCGCCAGCGCCGCCAGGGCCGCGCTGGAGACCGAACTCACAACAAGGTCAAGCGATATCGCGAGGCCATCTGCCAAGAATCAGGAGCCAGGATGACCATTCGACTCAACGGACCGGGCGTCACCATCGACGACGTTGTGGCCGTCGCCAGGGGAGGGGAGGACGTACTCCTCACCGATGAGGCCATCGAGCGTCTGTCCGCTGCCCGAGCCATCGTGGCCCGATTGGCAGAGGGAGAGCCGACCTACGGCGTCTCCACCGGGTTCGGTGCGCTGGCTACGGTTTCCATTCCTCCCGAAAAGCGAGCTGAGCTTCAGGCATCGCTTGTGAGGTCACATGCGGCCGGCATGGGCGCCCCGGTAGAGCCCGAAGTGGTTCGAGCCATGATCTTCCTGCGGGCCCGCACGCTTGCTCTGGGCGCCAGCGGAGCCCGTCCGTTGGTCGCACAGGCGTTGGTATCACTGATCAACAGCGGAATCTCGCCCTTGGTTCCCGAATACGGCTCGTTGGGCGCAAGCGGCGATCTGGCACCGTTGGCTCACGTCGCGCTGGCGCTGCTGGGGGAGGGAACCGTGCAGTATCACGGGGCAGACATGCCTGCCGCCGATGCCCTTGCCGATGCAGGGCTCCAGCCGATCTCACTGGTGGAAAAGGAGGGGTTGGCCCTCACCAACGGCACCGACGGCATCCTCGGAATGCTGTGCCTTGCCGCCCACGATGCCTCCGAACTGCTCAAACTGGCCGACATCAGCGCCTCGCTCACCGTGGAGGGCCTGCTCGCCACCGACCGACCATTTGCGGCCGACCTTCAGGCATTGCGACCCCACCCGGGGCAGGCGGTGAGCGCCGAGAACCTGCGACGGGTTCTCGCCGGATCTCCGATTGTGGCCAGCCATCGCTCCGACGACCCGCGAGTGCAAGACGCCTATTCGATTCGCTGCACTCCTCAGGTGAATGGAGCGGCGCGAGATACGCTCGAACATGTGTTCGTCGTGGCCCAGCGAGAGCTGGCCTCGGCAATCGACAATCCAATGGTGTTGCCCGACGGCCGGGTCGAGTCGTGCGGCAACTTTCACGGCGCTCCGCTTGGCTTCGCTGCCGATTTCCTGGCCATCGCATTGGCTGAGGTCGGGGCTATCGCCGAACGTCGTCTCGACCGAATGCTCGACAAGACCCGCAGCCATGGGCTGGCACCATTTCTCGCCGAGGACCCGGGAGTCCACAGCGGAATGATGATCGGGCAATACACCGTCGCTTCAATGTGTGCCCACAATCGCCGTCTGGCGGCCCCAGCGAGCGTCGACTCAATGCCCACGTCCGGAATGCAGGAGGATCACGTCTCCATGGCCTGGGGCGCCGTCCGCAAGCTCAGGCTGGTGGTCGACAATCTGCGACGAATACTCGCTGTCGAGATGGTGGCCGCGGCCAGGGCCATCGATATGCGTGATCCGTTGGTTCCAGCGGACGCGACCAGGGCGGTGATTGCTGCGCTTCGTGATGAAATTCCAGGTCCGGGTGCCGACCGATTCCTGTCACCAGAAATTCAAGCCGCCGAAAACCTCTTGCGCTCTGGAGCGATCGTCGCTGCGGTCGAGAGCGTCACCGGCCCTCTGGGCTAGGCCGGTTGCGGCGGCAGGCTGCGGCCGGCGGCCCCAATTGAGCAATCTCAACACAAACCGCCGGAAATCATCGTTATGTAAAGTATGGGGATGTTTTCGCGGCCCACACCACTCCCGGCCGTTTCAGCGGTTGAGAACCTCTTTCGACGCGCCGTGGTAAGCGTCGGGATCACGCCGCATGCGCACCACCCGTTGCCACGGCCGGTATGTGTAACCGAGCGGCAACGTGATGATGTGAACGAGCCTGGAGAACGGGAACGCCGCCAAGAAGGCGAAGAATGTGAACACGTGAAGCTTGAGCACGAACGGCAGCGGATCGATGAACTCCGGCTGGGGATGCATCGAGAACAGCGACCTCACATAGGGCACCATCACCGATGTGCCCCAGAACGATCCCCACCTATAGCCAACCGCGATCCAGATCCCGGTGACGATCTGCACAGCGACGATACCCAGCACCACCAGATCCATCTTCTGAGTGACTGCTCGAATCCTCGGAGTCGACAAACGGCGCCATATGAGGATGGCGATTCCGGCTGCCGCCCATAGTGCCAGCGCCAGACCCGTGATCTCCAGGAGATAGAGCCGCACTGGCACTCCATTCCACCAGCGAAAGCCCTGAGGCAACGCCAGAGCGGCGAGGTGACCCACCAGAATCGTGGAGATACCCCAATGGAACGGAATCGACCCCCAATACAGCCGACGGCTCTCCAGTAGCTGCGACGAGAGCGACGAAACCGTGAACGGGTGAAGCTTCCAACGAACAAACGTGACAACCACAGCGAGGCCCACAACAAGATATGGCACCACTCCGTAGAGGAACTCGTTTGTGGTCATCGGTGAGGTCCAATCGCGAGAGTGTTCTGTTCTTCGATGACACCGCTGGCTGCGGAAAGCAGGTGGCGGTACGGGTTGTGACGGTCAGCCTTGACGAGCACCGATCTCATGGTGGCTACAGACTCTGCTGCGATTTCCAACAGGTCGGGCAACGGCTTGCTCGTGGCGCTGAGGTAACGCAACACGGGTTCGATGTGGTCGGGCAACTCGCCCAGCAGACCGACTCCGCAACGCTCCATGTCGCGTTTGAGATCCGCCATGAACTCGCCGCGTCGGTAGTTTTCACCCCACGCGACGTGCCCTAGATACGGCACGAACTTTGGTGACAGATCGAGGGTCGCGGTGTGAAGCTCCTCCCACTCCCCCAGTTCCAACTGACTGACCTCACCCACGAAATCATCCATCCTGCTACGAACCGTGCCCTGCAGGTGTGTTGCCACCGCTTCTTCGAGTTCACCAAGTTGGAACGGCGTCGGGTAACGAAAGCCGAGGGCGACTACCTCTGACGCGTGCATCACGGCCCCCGATGAGCTGGCTGTATGAATCCGATGCCGGTCTCGCCCTTGTGAGCCAACGGATCGTTGAGCTCCTCGATCGACATCTCCCGGTGGTACGGCGGGAACACGAAGCGATCTTCGATGGTGGGAATCGTGGTGAGCTTGTAGATGTCTTCGGCGTCGTTGACGGTCAGGCCCACCTGCGAGAGCATCTCGGTGGTCTCATCAGAGATATCAGATCCATCCAAACTCTGACGACGCTTGTAGGTACGGATCGACAACATCGTGCGGAGTATCCGGCGGATGGGTGCCTCGTCTCCGATCGAGAACAAGTTGGCGAGGTATTTGATAGGCAGTCGGGCTTTGTCGAGCTGCTCGAGCAGTTCGAAATCCTTGCGCTCATCGGGTAGGTCGAGCCTCACGAGATTGTTCTCGATAGTGCTCACCACCGGCGACATCGGCGGGATGTAGAACATCATCGCACCGGTGCGATATTCCGGATGGAGCGGCAATGCCATGCCCCATTCCTTCACAAACTTGTAGACCGGTGAACGGCGAGCGGCATCAATCCAGCCATCGTCGATCCCCGACGCAGCAGCTGCCTTCACAACCTCAGGGTCGTTGGGATCGAGGATCATTCCCAGATGGGCGTCAAGCAACTCGTCGTCGGGCTTGGCGACCATGTCGGCGATCTTGTCGGCGTCGTAGAGCAGCACGCCCATGTAGCGGATACGGCCAACACATGAGTGAGCGCATGCCGGCGCTTGGCCGGTCTCCATACGGGGGAAACACAGGATGCATTTCTCAGACTTGCCGGTCGACCAGTTGTAATACACCTTCTTGTAGGGGCAACCGGCCACACACATGCGCCAGCCCCGGCACTTCTCTTCGTTGACAAGAACCACGCCGTCCTCGCCGCGCTTGTAGATGGCGCCGCTCGGGCACGCAGCTACACACGCCGGATTGAGGCAGTGATTACAAATTCTCGGCAGGTAGTTGAACACCACCCGCTCAAGCTCGTCCATCTGGGCTCGAACCGCCGCGTCGACACCCTCCATCGAGATGTCGTTGCTGGCGAAGGTGTCGGAACCACCAAGGTCATCGTCCCAGTTGGGACCATTCTCGATCTTCATCGGCTCGCCGGTGATCTTCGAGATCGGGATGGCAACGGGCTGTTGATCACCCAGAGGGGCATCAAACAGATCGCCGTATTTGAATGTGAACGGGTCGTAGTAGTCGTTGAGTTCGGGCAACGACGGGTTGTAGAACAACTTGCCCAACCCGCCAGCCTTGGAATGAAGCTTGAGCTTCAGCCGGCCCTTGTCGTCGCGACGCCAACCGCCCTTGTAGTGCTCCTGATCTTCCCAACCCACCGGATAGCCGGTGCCTGGCCGGGTCTCGACGTTGTTCCACCACATGTATTCCGCACCCTTGCGGTCGGTCCACAAGTTTTTGCAAGCGACGGAGCAGGTGTGACAACCAATGCACTTGTCGAGGTGAAACAGCATGCTCATCTGAGCGCGAACTTTCATAGCAGCGCCTCCTCAGTAGCTCGGATTTTCGACGCGTCGCAGATATACGAACGTGTCTCGGTTGTTTCCTGTGGGGCCCCAATAATTAAAGGCAAAAGTGAACTGGGCATAGCCGCCCGACATGAGCACCGGCTTGAGCCGCACCCTCGTGAGCGAGTTGTTCATACCCGCTCTCTTCTTGCGACGTGGCGAAATCGGAATTCCGACCGTTCGCTCGGTGGCGTGGTAGACGAAGATCGAACCACGCGGGATTCTCGAGGAGGTAGTGCACCTTTGCACGAAGACGCCGTTGTCGTTGTAGAGCTCAACCCAGTCGTTGTCGGCGATGCCTTGAGCGGCCGCGTCCTTGTTGTTGATCCACACCGGATAGCCGCCCCTCGAAAGGGTCATCATCCGATCGTTCTCCGAGTAGGTCGAGTGGATCGACCATTTGCCGTGAGGTGTGATGTAGTTGAACATCACACCGTCCTGGCCCTCGGCCAAGGACTGCTCGGTCTCCATGAGCATGGCGTGATCAGGCTTGGGTTTGTAGCAAGGAAGCGTCTCACCCCACGAGATGTATTGCTCATGGTCGAGGTAGAAGTGCTGACGTCCTGTGAGGGTGCGCCACGGGATGAGATTCTCGACGTTGAGCGTGAACGGGGCGTACGGGCGGCCCTTGGCCACCTTGCCGCTCCACGTTGGCGTGGTGAGAACCCGACGGGGCTGAACGATCAGATCGGCGAAGCTGATGCGAGTATCGCGACTGCCCGCTGCCAGATGGGTGAGACTCTGACCCGTCTTGGCTTCCTCGGCTTCGAAGGCCCTATGGGCGATCTCGCCGTTGGACGCCGGATCGAGAGCGAGAATCGCATCGCAGACCTCGGTGTCGCGCACCAAGCTCGGCCGCAGCGGACCGTCCTCATCGCGGCTCGGGGGGTAGGGATGCTTGCGGGCAACCTCGTCGTAGAAGTCTTCAACCTTCATACGAAGACCGTGGGCACCCACTCCGTTGTTTCTCACGCCTAGACCAAGAGATCCCATCTTCTCAGCCAACTTTGTGTAGTCGCGCTTGAGAATCTTGAACTTGGGCATCGTCTTGCCCGGGATGGCCTCGACCTCGCCTTTGCGCCAGTCGAGGACCGTGGTCTGTGAGATTTCATCGACGCTGTCGTGGACGAGCGGCTGCATCACCACGTCTTCCACGACATCTGGTAGGTGCACTACTGCCATCTCCGACACCTTCGCTGCCAGCCTTTGGAAGATGTCCCAGTCGGGCTTGGACTCCCATGCCGGCGGCACAGCAGCCTGCATCGGGTTGATGAACGAGTGCATGTCGGTGGAGTTGATGTCGTTCTTTTCGTACCAGGTGGCAGCCGGCAGAACTATGTCCGAATGGAGCGCGGATGTGTCCATACGGAAGTTGAGATCGACGACCAGATCCATCTTGCCGATCGGCGCGTCGGGCCTGACAGTCACCTCGTTGATGCCGTGATCCTCCGGCTCGGCCGCGATGGCAGTGGAGTGGGTGCCGAGGTAGTGGCGCATGAAGAACTCATGCCCCTTGGCCGAGGTACCGATGGCGTTGCCGCGCCAGATGAACCAAGTGCGGGGCCAGGATTCCGGAGCATCCGGGTCGTCGATTGCGAACTCGAGATCGTTCGACTTCAACCGATCCACGATGGTGTCGACCACTGCTTCGTCGGACTCCGCGCCGCCCTTGCGCGCCGAGGCCACAACGTCGATGGGATTGTCCTTGAACTGCGGGAAGAACGGCAACCAACCCTGCCGTACAGCACGAGCCTGATGATCCATTGTGTGATCAAACTTCGCGGGATGATTCGCTGGAAGAGTGTCGTAATCGCGGTAGCCCCGCTCGTATCTCCACTGGTCGGAGTGGACGTAGTGGAACGACGGCGAGTTCATGTGGCGTGGGGCCATACCCCAATCGGCACCGAACGCAATCGCTCCCCATGAGGCGTGACAGACCAACTTCTCCTGACCGACGTAGTGGGCCAGTCCCCCACCATTGACGCCGACAGATCCAGTTAGCATCAATGCAGTGATGCCCGACCGGTAGAGCAAATTATTGTGGTACCAGTGGTTGGCACCGGCGCCAATGATGATCAGATTCTTGCCGTTGGTCTTCTCGCCGTTGCGCCCCCACTCTCGGGCAAATTTGATCACCGTGTCGCGGTGGATACCGGTGTATTTCTCCTGCCATGCCGGGGTGTAGGCGCGCGACTCGTCGTCGTAATCGGCCGAATCGTCGCCACCGAAGCCACGCTTGACTCCCATACGGGCCATCAACAGGTCGTGGATTGTTGTGACAGTGACCGGCCCCGATGATGTCTCGATAATTCGTGTGGGCACCGGGCGATCGGCTACCGCTTCGTCGTCGCCAAACATGTCGAACTCGACCTGGGTGATGTCGTCATGGTCGTCGGCGAATGAGAGAGAGGGATGAATCTCGCCTCCCACCACCGAATCGACCATCTCGAGGTTCCAGCGACCTTTGTGTTCGGTGGCCCACCGATCTCCAACCGTGCCATTTGGCATGCGAGGAGCGTGGGCGACTTCGTCCCAGACCAGCAGCTTCCAATCACCGTTCTCGACATTGGCGTAGGGAGAGACTCGGTTGGCGCGCAGGCACTTCCCGGCCTTGCCATTCTCGATCTCGACCAAGAACGGGCCGTCGGTGTATTTCTTGTTGTAAGTCTGGAAGTAGTCGACCTTGCGCTCGTGGAAATATTCGGTGAGCAGCACATGGTTGACTGCCAGCCAGAACGCAGTGTCTTGGCCCGGATTCGTGGGCACCCACCAATCGGCGTACTTCGCGATCTGGGAGAAGTCGGGAGTGAACACTGCCAACTTGGCCCCGGCATGACGCACCTCGGAGATGAAGTGAGCGTCGGGGGTGCGGGTCATGTTGAGATTGGCGCCAACAACAGCCACAAACTTGGATTTGTACCAATCGGCAGACTCATGAACGTCGGTCTGCTCACCCCACACCTCCGGCGAAGCCGGCGGAAGATCGCAATACCAATCGTAGAAACTCATCACCACACCGCCGATGAGCGACATGAAGCGACTACCCGCGGCATAGCTGACCTGCGACATTGCCGGGATTGGAGAGAAACCGGCGACGCGGTCGGGACCGTGGTCCTTGATCGTGTGAACCGTTGATGCCGCCGAGATCTCGAGAGCCTCGTCCCAACCAATGCGGCGGAACCCGCCCTTGCCTCGTGCATTCTGATACTTGCTGCGCAGTTCCGGATCGTTCTGAATACTGGCCCAAGCCGCTACAGGGTCGCCCTGGTACTCGCGCTTGGCCTTGCGGTACATGTCGACGAGCACACCGCGTGCGTAGGGGTATTTCACCCGAATCGGCGAGTAGAGGTACCACGAGTAGGAGATGCCTCGCTGACAACCACGCGGCTCATACGGAGGCAGGCCCTCCTCGAGTTGGGGGTAGTCGGTGGCCTGAAGTTCCCAGGTAACGATGCCGTCCTTGACGAACACCTCCCAAGAACAACTGCCGGTGCAGTTGACCCCATGGGTGGTGCGCACCCTCTTGTCGTGCTGGAAGCGGTTGCGGTAGAACTCCTCCCACTTGCGCTCAGCAGGATTGACCGATTCCTGAATCCAATGATCGCTCATCGCCTGCTCCTCAGCTTCTCTACATAGGTTTGGCGCATTCCGCGCCATGCAATTGCCATTCCGCCAAACAAGATCAGTGCACCGATCACACCGCCGAAGAACAGAGTGTCGGCGAAGTAGGTGCGGCGCTTCTGGTAAGGCGTGTCGTCAAGGAACGCAGACAAATCTGCGATCTCGTTGGCGGTCAGTGGATGACGACTGAATATCGGAGTCATGGTCGGTGCGGGAGGATTTGTCAGCCAGCCGGACAGCCCCTGCACGCCACCGAGCTTCTCCGCGACGTATGTGAGGTCGGGTCCCAGAGATGTGCCACCCAGATTTGAGACCGACCCTGCGAAATGGCATGAGGCGCAGGCGGATGCCCCATTGGCCAACTTGACATCGCCCCGAAACAGTTTGTTGCCGCGGCTCGCCACACCTTCCGGCAATGCCGCCACGTCGGGAGCGGCGGTGTCGGCGCTCTGGCCGGCAAGATCGACCACGTAGGCCACCACCGCGCTTATCTCGGCATCTGACAAGTCTTCGCCCTTGGAAGACATGGTCGAGTCGTAGATGACTCCCGCCACCTCGATCTGGCCCTTCTTTCCGTGTCGAACCACATCCTCCACGTAGGCGGGATCTGACGCGTGAGGGTTGGCGAGCAATGGCGGATAGGTGCCCTCAACCCCGATGCCGCCTGTTTGATGACAAGACGAGCAAGTCGAATCGAACAGCACCTCGCCTTCGGCGATTTGATCAGCCTGTGCCAGGGGCAATGAAGCGACTTGTGAGGCTGACACCGGCGAAGATGACGTTGGCTGAAGTGCCACGGCCGCAGCCGAAGTGGCCCCGAACGTCGCGATGAGCAGACCCACGGCTAACAGTCCGCCTCTTGTCGCAGTTGACGCTTTTATTCCGGTTTTTTTCATCGGCTCTCCCGAGCTCGTATCGACAAATGGGTGGACAACGAGCGCGTGACCATCGTCACAGCTCCAATTGAGGTGGGCCATGGACCTAAGTCACGTTCTGCCCTCGTTGCTGGATTCACGGGTTCTGGTACTCGGCCTTCGGGCCCAGGTAGAACCACCAGTTGATAAAGAGGCAAATCACGTAGAAGACTGCGAATCCAATGAGGGCAACCTCTGGTTTACCGGCATTGATTCGCCCACCGAACACCTTCGGTACAGCGAATGCGCCATAGGCCGCAACAGCTGATGTCCATCCAAGTACCGGGCCGGCCTTTTCCTTCTCGAAGATCGCTGAAATAGTTCGGAACGTAGACCCGCTGCCGATTCCGGTAGCGGCAAAGAGGACCAAGAATATGATGAGGAACCCGACGAAGTACTGGCGTGGGTCATCAGAGCGGTAGGCTTGGTGCATGTAATAGGCGACTCCAAGAGCGCTGGCGGTCATCACCACGCCCACATAACTGGTGACTCGAGCACCGCCGAATTTGTCGGCAAGCCAGCCACCGACGGGTCGAATGAATGAGCCGACGAAAGGTCCCATCCACGCGTATGTGAGTGCCGATGGAGCGTTGCTCACAGCCACGTCGTGCCCGTAGACACCGTCGACGGTCCCATACTTGAATCCGAACACCACCTTGATCGCCAACGCGAAACCTGCCGTGTAACCAATGAAGCTCCCGAAGGTCATCGTGTACATCGTGCTCATGATCCACGTGTGCTTGTGTTCAAATATTTCGAATTGACGTTGGAGGTTGTCTCTGATTTCTCCGCGAAGTTGTTTGAGGAGCCACACTGTTGACCACAGCACGGCAGCGATCACCGGCCACATGATCAACAGTGACCCACCCAAGCTTGACGGCCACCAGAGAATCACCACGATGCCGGGAATCGACGTCGCAAATCCAATGAGCAACATCAACGAGATCGTGCCGAATGATGCAGCTACACCGCCAAGATTCGGAGACACCTGATCAGTGCGGATGTTGTCCATCTTCCGCCAGGCCAGAATTACCACTGGTATCAACAACAGCAGCCAGACGTAGCCGGCGTTGTAGATGTAGGTGGTGGTTCCCTTGCTGATTGTGCCGAGAAGCGTGCCCGAATTCTGCTGAAGCTCCATTCCTGAATCACCGAAGACTCCGAAGGTCATCACCAGGGGAATCACCACTTGCATCAGCGACAGCCCGGCGTTGCCCAAGCCGGCATTCAGGCCCAGAGCCAACCCCTGTTTACGCTTCGGAAAGAAGAAGCTGATGTTTGACATCGAAGAGGCGAACGCCCCGCCCCCCATTCCTGACAGGAACGCAAGCATCTGGAATACCCACAACGGGGTGTCCCGGCTTTGCAGCGCCATACCTGTGCCAGCCGCAGGAATAATCAGAAGCACCGTAGTGAAAAAGATTGTGTTGCGACTTCCAGCGATGCGAATGAAAAAGGTGTTCGGAATTCGCAGCGTGGCGCCGGAGAACCCAGCTATTGCGGTAACTGTCAGCATCTCTGATTTCGAAAACGGAAATCCGAGATTGATCATCTGGACCGTGATGACGCTCCAGTAGAGCCACACGGAGAATGCAGCCACCAGGCTGGCGACAGAGATCCAAAGATTTCGATAGGCCACCTTCTTCCCGGTGGTCTCCCAGAACTCTTCGTCTTCGACGTTCCATTCATGGATGTCGGCCATAGCTAGGGATTTTCCTCTCACGAGACCAGATCGAAGTCATCCGGTTTGGTTCGGGCAGTCGCTCTCATATCTCCGTGCTAAGCACGAACGCCGAGTCGGGCAGAGATATCTCCAACCCCCCCCTCGGCCAGGGCGTCCCTTCGGCATGCCCCAATGGCACTTGCGAGATGATCGGTCATTCGGTCATCGAAATCCTTGTCTGGTTAGCAATTGGCCATGTGCGCTGACCTTATGAGGTCGCGACTTGCCGGTCATAGTCCGGCGGCTTGTGATTCTCAGCCGGCGCCCTGACGCCAGTTGGGGTTATCGGGCGCATTTGGTTCGAGAGACCTGAGATAGGTGACGATCGCATTGATCTGTTCCGAGGTGAGCGGACCACCAAAGTCCTGCGACCACGACGGCATCTCCGTTCCCGGTATGCCAACCGACACTATTTGCGCTATCTGATCGTCCTTGGCTTCCTGAAGGAACTGCTTGGCGTTCAGAGCTGGGGAGTCGCCCCCCAAGGCATCGTCCCCGTGGCACGACGCACAGCTTTGGTCAAAGATTCGGCTGCCCTCACTGATGCGCGAGGTCAGTTGCGTTGCTCTGGCATCTTCGCGATTCGATGGCTCGACCGACCTGTAGAGCGGGAAGATCAGGATCATCAACACCATGAGGACCGTGCCGACCAGCATCACCTTGTTGGTGGAAGCGTTGAGCTCAGAATCGCCTGAATGTTCGTAGGTCATCAGCTCTCTCCCTGCTTGCAGGCCTCACCAGACGATGTCTCCTCGAATGTGATTGTTCCGCGAGCCGGGCCATCAGAACGCGAACCGGTGTCGATATTGAGCAATCCGTCTGTTCCGACCTCTGCCGGGTAGTGGTCCATCCCACGGGGAGACGGACCAGCCAGATACTCGCCCACATAGTTGAATACCGAACCATGGCACGGACACTCGAACCGGCCAGACGACTCGCAATACGGCACCTTGCAACCGAGGTGGGGGCATTTCCAAGACAAGGCGACAATGTCCCCGTTCGGCGGGTGCACTAAGTAGGAGCGAGCCGCGGAGATTTCCCTGACTGTCCCCTCGGTCACAGCCCTGGGCGAGATAGCTCGCACCTTCCCGCCGAACCCGGCGGTCTTGAGGGGCTGCAACAGATCCCACATGCTCCAGATGCCGGCGGCACCGACCAATCCCACCCCTATTTTCCAGGTCCGGGCGAGGAATGCTCGTCTAGCAAGGATGGAGCTCATAGTTCACCGTGCCATTCGTTCCACGGCCACACCCAGCCCCAATTGGGTCCTCTGAATGCAAAGCCGATGAGAGTGAGGATGATCCACACCACCATGAAGGTGGTGAACGCTGTGACCGCCACCTTTCTGAACTTGGTGGCGGTGTGAGGATTTCGATCGAGGAAGGGAAGCGCTATCAGCCCACCGATGATCCCGCCCGGTACGAGAATTCCGGCCACCATCGGATGGAAGTGAGACAAAAGCTCTTGCAGCGCAGCGAAATACCACGGCGCCTTTTCGGGATTGGGGGTGAGCTCCGGATTGGCTACTTCGCGTAGCGGAGCATCGAAGAACACCGATATCACCAGCACCGTGAACAGAGCAGCGAGAGCTGCCACCGCGTGGCGCACCAAGAGATGCGGCCACACCATGACCATGTCCTGGTCGGCTGGTTCCTTACGCTCGCCTACCAACGGTTTGCCGGGCACGACACCAAGCACACGCTTGGTTCCAATTCTCGTCGGCTCGCTGCCGAGGCTGACCGGCACGTTCGATTCATCAGTCATCAAGGGCCTCCTTCGCGCTGTCGATCATCGAGTCCTTGCGCCAGCGCCAGATGTGGATCATCAGGCCGAAAATCAATACCGATGGCAGAACCGCAACGTGGAGCACGTAGAAGCGCAACAGCGTTGCCGAGTTGACGGTGGGCCCGCCGAGGAGAAGTTCCTGCGTGGTGTCGCCGACCAAAGGTACGTAGGACGACATTTCGCTGCCGACCGTGACTGCCCAGTAGGCCAACTGGTCCCACGGGAGCAGATATCCGGTGAATGACAACAACAGCGTGACCACCAGCAGGATGACCCCGATCACCCAGTTGAATTCCCTGGGTGGCTTGTAAGCACCCCGATAGAACATCTTGGCCATGTGCGCCGCCACCGCGAGCACCATGAGATGAGCCGACCAGCGGTGAACATTCCTGATGTATTGGCCCAGAGAGACTTCGGTCTGAAGGGTCTGGATGTTGCCGTAGGCCTGGCCCGGCGACGGCACGTAGAAAAACATCAGGTAGATACCCGACACGATCAGCGACCCGAAAAGCACGGCAGAGATGATTCCCAGGTAATACGAATACTGAAACGAGATCTCCTTGCGTCTCATCTTCACCGGATAGAGGTGCAACAGGAAGCTCGACCAATGACCCGCAGCCCGATCTCGAGGCGTGACACGGCTTGGCGATCGGAATATTGCTCGCCCAACCTGCGTCTCTCGGAATCGATCGACCAACGTCGACGACTGCTCTGTGTTGATTGTCATGCTGGAACTCCCACTCCTGACCACATCCCCATGGACAACGCATCTGGTGGACAGCGTTCGATGCATAGTGCACACCGAATGCATTTCGTCTCGTCGATCATGAGAGCGGTGCCACCAGACAAGTTGGGATCGACCTCCTCGGATGTCACCATCGAAATTACATCGACCGGGCACACATCGATACACAATGCGCAAAGCACACATTTGGAAACATCGAGCTGAATATTTGCGAAGCAACGAAGGCAGCGATTTGCTTCACATCTCGCCTGCTCAGGCGTGAAGCCGGTCTCCACTTCGGCAAGCCCCATGCGGCGCCCGGTCTCGAGAGTGGGCACGGCGACCCGATCGACCCGATCGTAATGATCATCGAGCCGGTGAAATTGCTGAAGTTCGACCATCCGGCCGGGCTGGTCCTCTGCCACCTCTCCACCGAAGCTGCGGTGGATGGCGGTGGCGGAACGGCGACCATCTGCGATCGCGTCGATCAGTGTGCGGGGCCCCTTGGCGGCGTCGCCGCCGGACCAGATTCCGGGTAGCGATGTCTGGCCAGTTAGTTGGTCGACTTGAATTGTTCGTCGGGGGCTGGTGGCGGGGCCACTCTCGCCAAGAGCGTCAAGGTCGATGGCCTGACCGATGGCCAAGATGATCGTGTCGGCCTCCAACGTGACTAGATCCTCTTCGTCGAATACGGGAGCGAATCTCTGTTGATCGTCGAACAGGGATTTGACACCCTTCGTCTCGATGCCGACCACCCTGCCGTCTTCTACGACAATCCGGTTGGGCCCGCGACTCGGGAGAAACTCGACACCTTCCTCACGGGCTTCGTCGATTTCGAAATCGTGGGCAGGCATCTGCTGCCTTGACTCGAGTGACATCACCGTGACGTGACGAGCACCCGCTCGGGTAGCTGAGCGTGCAACGTCGATTGCCTCGGTGATTGCCTGACGCTGCGCTTCTTGAACAGCGTCGGCTGGCTCACCATTGGCGAGGTTGTCCTCGTAGTCGGAGGCTCGAAAGGCAGTGCGGGCGGCGTCCATGGCGACGTCGCCACCGCCGACGACAACTACACGCTCGCCGATATCGACTGAGAATCCCCGATTCATGTTGATCAGAAATTCGATGGCCTTGAAGACGCCATCGGCGTCGCCGCCCTCGATATCGAGGCCGCGTCCGAGTGTGGCCCCGATCGAGAGAAACACAGCATCGTGACGCTCACGAAGCTCGTCGAGGGTTACATCGACGCCAAGTCTGGTGTTGCACTGAGCCTCGACACCCAAGCCGAGGATCGCGTCGATATCCGCTTGGAGAACGCCTCGATCGAGCCGATACTCGGGAATTCCAAGCCACATCGCTCCGCCGAGCTTCTCAGTGGCTTCATAAACGGTGACCTTGTAGCCAAGGCGACGAAGATCGTGGGCGCACGCCATTCCGGCCGGGCCGCCGCCAACAACACCGATGCTCTCCGCCAATTCGACGATCGGAGGCGCGGCGACCTTCTCCCATGCATTTCCGTTGCCAGATTCCGGGCCGAACTGCTCGGTGACGAATCGCTTGAGCGCGCGAATGGCAATGGGATGATCGATCTCCCCGCGGCGACAGGCAGTCTCACAAGGGGCTGCGCACACCCTGCCACACACTGAGGCGAAGGGATTGGGCATGCGAGCGGTGAGATATGCGAGTTCGTCCTCTCCATCGGCAATCGCCGCTACATAAGCGCCGGCGTTGGTGTGGATTGGGCAAGCGGCCAGACACGGGATGTTTTCGTCGTAGAACGACAGGGAATCTGTGTTTTGCCACTTGGTTCGCTTCTGCCAAGGCAGGCGATTGTCGTCGTCGACGGACGCCATCAGATCTTCTTCGCGACGTGCGCGCGGTAGATGGCCCAGAGAGAGAAAACCAAAGCAAGGCTGAACGCACCAGTGCCGACAATGTCCTGCAACCTCGCACTGAGCGTGGCCACACTATGGAGTTCCAGAATGTAGGACGGAACGAACACTGCGAGCACTACCGACCCGACGAAGATCACAACCGTCTTGATCCATGCGTCGAGCCAAGAACCCGACTTATGGTCGACCTCGGCAGCGATTCGCGATCCGAGCAATACCCATGCCGGGATAATCAGAATCGCCACAATGGAGAAGACCGACAATCCGATGGCTGCGCCCGCCACACCCAAGGCAAGCAACCCCAAAAACAGAACGAGCGACACGGCTGTTGGCTGCTTGGCGAGCGTCGTTTGCATGTGTCCCCCAGGATCGTCGACCGGCGGTCGCTAACGGCGTTAGTCTTTCAGAGCGACGCCTGTCACATTAGAGACTTAAGTCCTTACAACAGTGTAATTTCCTGCAGCTCACCCTCGCGATCGACAGCGGAAGGGAAAAGCACGTTGTTCTCCTTGTGGATGTGTTGATGAGTGTCGGCCTCGAGCGCTGCCAGCCCCTCGTATAGCGCTTCAAAGCTGGCACACGCATCATCCGGCGGTGTGTAGCCGTTGCTGAGGCGACGCATCTCCGCCAGCATCTCCCCCACCTGCTCATGCTCATACCGCATCATCCCGATCGGATTGGCAACCGAGCCGCAATGAAATGATGTGGGCTCCGTTGCCACGGCGATCTCGCGAACAATTGGGAACAGCACCCTTTCTTCCTTCATCAGGTGGGGATCCATGTCGGCGATGAAAGACGAAAGCACGCCCCGAATTGCTGCGAGTTCTGGGTGGTTACCGCCGTGAACATTCACGACCTTGTAGGCGAGTTCAGCGAGCCTCGGCATCTCTTCAGTGAGGTAGCGGTGATGGGTCTGCTCGATGTGGTCGACCAGACCCAGCATGTCGAGATTTGTCCAGTCGTCATTGGCGATCGTCGACGGTGACGCGACAACCTCTTGGATTGCGGTGAGAACTTCGTCGACAGTGAGGCCCGAGTCGGCACACGCGTCAACAAGAGAACGATCGCCACCGCAGCAGTAGTCGACACCGAGCTTGTCGAACAATGCCATCAGCGAAGGATTCTCCGCCGCGAGTTGGCCGACCGACATGGTTTCACGTGCTGATTCCACGGCACCTCCAGGTGCTGATTGCATTCGAGTTGCCGACCTGGCGAGGTCAGCTCGTTACGGTCAACGTAGCCACGTTGAGCAGTCCGCGCCTCACGTCGCCTACGACTTCTGCACGCCGGCCATGGAGCCATACCGCCGCCTCGGGTTCGGCCTCGAGGTTGCGAATCCATTGAGAGTCGGTGCGAAGGGTACTCACGGCGATCTTGTCGCCGATCCTGAGCGCAAGTGCTGGAATCTCACGCCGCTTTCCACTCACCCGGCCAGTGGTCTCGACAACCACCACTCCCCCGCCGATCAGAAGCGGAGATCCAAAGCCGGCGCGAACCGCCCGGACCACAACCGAATTGAGGGCTCGAAAGACCGACCGCTCAGCGACCGTACGCAGTTTCTTTACCTGATTCGGAATCGACGCTGGCGACATGGCCACAAGTCAATCGGATCGAACGCCGCTTCCGGCATTCTCACGGCCCATGGGCTGCCTGATGTGACAAATGTCAAACGCTCTCAAGTTTGCATCTGTGTTAAGTACGGTTAACTTAGGCGCCCATGGGAGCTGCTTTCCTCATCACTTTGCGCGAAGGACTCGAGATTTCTCTTGTCCTCGCCATCATTCTCGCCTACATCGATCATCGCCCTGAACCGGGTCTCAATCGACGAGTCTGGACCGGCACCGCCGCTGCGACTCTCGCGTGCATCTTGGGTGGCTGGATCATCTTCGCGGCAGTCGGCGGGCTTCACGGAAAGTCGGAGCAGGCAGTAGAAGGTGTTCTTGCTCTAACGGCAGTGTTGGTTCTCACATGGATGATCTTCTGGATGCGAGCCAACGCCAGGGGGCTCTCGTCCGATCTTCACCAAAAGGTCGACGCCGCCATCACCTCTTCGCCAGGTGCTTTGATATTCGTGTCATTCGTCGCCGTCGCTCGTGAAGGGCTGGAGACGGTTCTGTTTCTCGCGGGAGCCGAGACGGGATCCTCCAACGGTACCGAAGTTGTGATTGGCGGCCTGATCGGTCTCATCCTTTCGAGCATCGTTGGTGTAATCATCTACAAGGGCAGCAGTCGAGTGAACCTCGCTGCATTCTTCAAGTGGACCGGAGCATTGTTGGTTCTCTTTGCCGCCGGTTTGTTTGCAAAGGGAATTCACGAATTCCGACAACTGCTCGACACCAACACCTCGGCAATCGCTGACCAAGTTTGGACAATTACCTCGGGACCGTTGTCCCACGGGCACACCATTCACGATTTTCTCAAGGGACTCTTCGGATGGAGCCCCACACCCGAACGTATTCGCGTGCTCGCATACATTGCATACCTGGTCCCGGTGTCGTGGTATTACTTCGTCAACCCGGCGTCACATGTTCGACCGTCAGGTGAAGCACCCGAGACGCAAGCGCACGAGCCAGCTGAGGCGGTCTGAAACCACTCGCCGCGGCGACCCAACCGTGCGGCATACTCGGCCATGGTGTCGTTTGATGAATCCCGGTCTGGCTCGCCTTCGCGAAAACGAATCGCGGTTCGTGTAACTCCCGACGCATTGAGGCAGATCCGCGGTGGCCATCCGTGGGTGTACGACGGATCCATAACTTCGTGGTCTCACGACGGAGCGGCCGGAGATCTGGCTGTCGTTTTCGATGACAAGCGCGAGTTTGCAGCGATCGGTTTGTGGGATCCCGACTCGCCCATTCGGATCAAGATCCTGCATCGAGGACGCCCCGCCACCATAGACATCGGCTTCTGGACAACGCTCGTGTCTACCGCTGTCGAGCTGCGCAGACCACTCATCGATGATCCTTCAAACAACGGTTTTCGCCTCGTACATGGCGAGAACGACGGCCTACCCGGACTCGTGTTGGACCAGTACGCCGATGTTGCCGTGTTGAAGCTCTACTCTTCGGCGTGGTTTTCTCACCTCGCCGACATCACGTCGGTCATCGCCGATGTGGTGGCACCCAAGTCGTTGGTGATGCGCACTTCTCGAAATATCGCGGAGCTGCTTCCGGACGGGCTCACGGAGGGGATGGCGCTGATCGGAGATCTGCCGGAAGAACCAACCATGTTTGTCGAGAACGCACTGACGTTCGAGGCGCATCCGATCACCGGACAGAAGACCGGCCACTTTCTCGACCAACGAGACAACCGTCAAATGGTTCGCGATCTGGCTGACGGTGCCAAGGTTCTCGATGTCTTCTCCTGCACGGGTGGATTCAGCGTTCATGCGGCTGCAGGCGGGGCCACCATGGTCCATAGCATCGACTTGTCTCGCAGCGCGATCGAGGCTGCTGAGCGAAACATGGCCCACAATCGCAGCGACCCCTCGGTCGCGGCATGTCACCACACAACGACGACCGGCGATGCCTTTGCAGCGATGCAATCCCTCGCCACCGCAGGCGAGCAATTCGACATCGTGATCGTTGATCCGCCCTCGTTCGCCCAACGTCAAGCCAATGTGTCGGCGGCACTTCGCGCCTACTCACGGCTTACGTCGCTCGCCCTGGGTCTCGTATCCGATCAAGGCGTGCTCGTTCAGGCATCATGTTCGAGTCGTGTCACAGCCGATGACTTCCATCGCAATATCGAACAAACCGCAGCGACAGCCGGTGTGGATCTCATCGAACTGGCGCGTACCGGTCATTGCCTCGATCATCCTGTCGGATTCAGTCAGGGCGCATACCTGAAGGCCAAGTTTGCCAAGGTCGACAAGCGTCGTCGATGACCGTCTCCCAGTCGACTAATTTCCGTGCATGGACCCGATCGTGGAGCCCAGGGAATCTGCCACCCACGGCACCGGCGTCTTTGCGCGTCGCCCGATAGCAAAGGGGTCCTTTATCGGCACCTATCAGGGAGGCTCCACCGCTGTGGATGGGACTCACGTGCTGTGGATCGACGAAGGAAGCGGGTTCGTCGGCATCGATGGCACTGGAGTGCTGAGGTTCCTCAACCACAGTCGCTCACCCAATGCATGGTTTGACGGCCGCGATCTTTATGCACTGCGTGACATTGCCGCGGACGAGGAGCTGCTTTTCGACTACGGCGAGCATTGGGCAGATGTCCCCTGACCCGCTCGGCGTCAGCGAAACGGCGTGAACCTGTGCGACACGGGACCCGACTTGTCAGCACCAAACTCCCAATCGGGTGTATCCGAGATTCTGTCTGTGACAAACCGCTTGGCTTCAATGGCCGCGTCGAGGGGTCCCAGGCCACGCGCCAATCCGGCAGTTACCGCAGCGGCGAAGGTGCAACCCGATCCACGAACATGTTGCGTCTGACAACGCGGCGATCTGAGCACATGCGGACTGCCGTCGGCGGTGATTGCCACATCGATTGCCTCGTCACCATCGAGTCTGCCACCTGTCACCACTACCAACTCGGCTCCCAACGCAGCCAGATCGTCGGCGACGCTCATCACATCGTCCACACATTCCAGAGCCTTGCCCGTGAGAAGGGATGCTTCGGCCAAGTTGGGTGTGACAACCCTCGCCACCACAAACAGTTTGTCGCGGTAGGCGCGTTCCACATCGGCCGAAACAAAGCGATTACCCCGACCGTCAACCAGCACAGGATCGACTACTGGAGCCGGCAAACGGCCAGCGTTCACCCATTTGGCGATATCCGACACGACCTCGGCCGATCCCAGAAGGCCCGTCTTGAGTGCGACCGGCTGAATCTCATCAAGGATTCCGCCGATCTGTCGGGAAACGAAGGCCGGGTCGACCGCCATCACCTCATCGACCGAGTCAAGATGCTGGACGCTCAAGGCAGTGATCGCCAACACGCCGTGGACACCAAAGGCCGCGAAAGTGGTCATATCTGCGACAAGGCCAGCACCGCCGAGCGGATCGTGGGCAGATATCGACAGCGCTACCGGAGTGGTCATTGTCGGATCCTGCCACAATATGGTCATCGAAAACGCCGACCCGACCTCCGTTAGAGGCCACCTTGTGGTGGCAGCGCCATCACTACACGATCCCAATTTCGACCGCGCCGTGATCTTCATGCTCGAGCATGGCGACGACGGTGCTCTCGGAGTGATCGTGAATCGCCCCAGCGAGTTGCCGGTCGCAGGCACAATCGACGACTGGGCTCGTTTCGCCGCAGTGCCCAGCAACTTGTTTATCGGTGGCCCCGTTTCGCCGTCATCGGTGATCGCGCTGGCGGCCGCCGACGGCGACCAGAGCACCGAAGGCTGGACACCGATTCTCGATTCGCTCGGCACCGTCGACCTCGCGGCCGGCCCCGAGAGTGTGCCAAGCCTGCGCGCCGTGCGTATGTTCGCGGGATATGCCGGCTGGTCAGCCGGGCAACTCGAAGCTGAGTTGATCTCAGATTCCTGGTTTGTTGTCGACGCCGAAGTCGACGATCTACTCGACCCCGAGCCGCGCAGCCTTTGGTGGCGGGTGCTGGGCCGACAAGGTGGAGCACTCGGACGCCTGGTCAACTATCCGGATGATCCCTGGGTCAACTGAAGTCGTCGCTCGCTATCACCCAGAGAACTTCCACACGTCGTCGAAGGCATCGAAGATCAGCTGCGCGACCCAGGACGCGGCTGTTCGGTTGAGATGCACGCCGTCGCTCACCCGAGCTGCTGTAAGCGAACCATCGGGGTTGGCAACCCGCGAGCTGAAACCGGAGTCGCCGCCGAACATGTCCCAGATGTCGATCGGTGTCACAAATTCTCGTGACGCAACGATGCCACCGGCCAATCCGTTGAGTGTCGTCACTCCATCATTGAGTCGGCCGTCTCGCATCGGTGGCTGGGTGACCCAAAAGACCTGGCGGCCCGGCGCTTCCAGCAGATCGAGTGTGAGTCCTAGCCGTCGAGCCCACTCCGCCTGCCATTCCGGCGAGTCACGCACGAGACGCTCACCGTCGGCTGTGGCCATGTCCTGGTGGTCGTTGGCCCCCATGGACAACACGACAGCTTCAGGATTTGAGTTTTCGAGCACAGATACGAACTCAGCCGGCCAGTTGAAATAGTCGGGTCGAGACAGACCTGTGGAGATGTGAAACTCGGTCTGCACATCGAGGGCACGATCGGCACCCTCGGTCGACAGTGCCTGGGAGAGAAATTCCATCTGGCTGTCGCCTGCCGCGAAAACCCTGAGTGGCTGAGACGAATCGATGGTGCGGAGCGGGATTGGCGAAACAGTTGTTGTGGTGGTTGCCATCGATGTGTTGGGCACGGCAACCGCCGGGACTGTCGATGTGGTGGCCGGTGCCGTGGTGGTGGCGACTACTTCGTCGATGGTTTCGACATTTCTACCGGCAGCATTGCCAGACCCGCGAATGTCGATGATGACATCGTACGGGCGGTTGAGAGACGCGAAATTGGCCAATCGGTCGACGCCGTGTGCCACCGAGAGCTGATGATCCCTCCATGCACCAAGAGGCTGACGTGCTGCGATTTCGACCAGCTTGGCCGATGTGAGCAACGCGGCCAGTGCAAGGGATACGAGAGCCGCGACAACCACCGCCCGTGCATCCACAGTGCGTTCGCTCAGATCGCGTTCGCGCGCTTCGAGAAACTGTTCGTCGGTCCACGCTTCGGTCGAGACGCTGGGGGGAGGTGTGGTCGAGTCGGGCATGTCAGAACTGGAAGTAGATGAAATCGGAGATCCCTTCGGGACCAAGAGCAACAACGATCATGACCCATATAGCGAACCCGACCGCCACTACGGCAGGGCGAACGGTCGAGAACATTGCCGACCACTGACGCGCCAGCAGTGGAGGCACGAATTGCACCGCCATCGACACGATTATGACCGCGCCGACCAGCGGATTGAGCAACTCCGGTGAGGTGGTCCAGCCCTGGAAGACCCCGGCCAAGACATCCCATGCTCGGCTCAGCGAGCTGGCGTTGAAAATTACCCAGCCGACACATACAAAATGGAAAGTGACCAACCGCCCGACCCATAATCTGCGGACTTCCATCGGCGTGAACGGAACAGGTGAGGTTGGATCCTCCCGCCAAGGTTCCATCGACGCCCCGGAGTGCAGCATCGCCAACTCGCGGATCCTCACATCGGCAGCCGCCAATGGCCGATCGGGCTCGCCTCTCAAGTCGGACAGGATCCGCTCTGCGGCCAAGCCAAGCCCGTGGTAGATCCCCCATGCAACGAAGGTGCCGCCCGCACCGTGCCACAGCCCACCAAGGGCCATCGTGATGAGGAGGTTGCGATGTGTTTGCCAGCGCCCGCTCCGATTTCCACCTAGTGGGAAATAGAGATAGTCGCGCAGCCATCTAGACAACGTCATGTGCCAACGACGCCAGAAATCCTGGATCGACACCGCAGCGTAGGGACGGTCGAAATTCTGAGGGAAACGGAATCCCAGCAGCAGAGCCAGACCGATCGCCATGTCGGTGTAGCCACTGAAGTCGGCATAAAGCTGTATCGCGTATCCGTAGATGCCGGCCAGCATGTCGGCGCCGCCGTATTGACCGGGGGTGCCAAACGTGTCGTCGACGATGGCCCTCCCGAGGAAGTCGGCGATCACAACCTTCTTGAACATGCCACGTCCAATCAATTGCACGGCGCGGCCGGCCTCAACCTGTGTTGGCACCCGCTGCGCCCTTAGCTCAGGCAGAAACTCGCTGGCCCGAACGATCGGGCCGGCAACCAGTTGAGGAAAAAACGAAAGGTAGACGGCAAAGTCGAGCAGATGAGCCGGAGCGGACTCTCGACGATATATGTCGACGACGTAGCTGATCGCTTGGAACGTGTAGAACGAAATCCCGATTGGCAACACGATGTCGAGGGCTGGGCTCGAGATGCCCAGGGAGCTCTCGAGTGAGTCGGTGAAGAAGCCGTAGTACTTGAAGAAGCCCAGCACACCCACGTCGAGGCCGACGGCGGCACCTACCAGCACACGCCGCACGCCGTTGTTGGACGCCCGGTGAACGGCTACGGCCGCCACCTCGTTGCCAAACGTCATCGACGCCAGCAGCAGGAGAAACCGCCAGTCCCAGTAGCCGTAAAACACGTAGGACGCGGCGAGGATCATCAACTTCCATGCTGTGAACCGACCGCGCAGATACCAACTCAACGGCAGCACCACCGCAAAGAACACGGCGAAGGTGAAGGTTGGAAACAGCACTACAGAGGACCTCCGACGCCCGGCCCACGACCATACCGGCGGAGTTGCTCAGCTCTGGGGAGCCTCTCTACGGATCTGCCAATTCAATTGGCGCAGCGGCGCCGTGGCGCCCTTCCCCCGACGCGAATCTCGATGCCCCGTCGCGGGTTTCGCCTGTTGTGATCGTGGCCAATCCAAGCTCGTACTCGCGCCTGATCGCGTCAGAGAACGACAGATCCCACTGGTCCTTGCTCGATAGCAGATCGGACCGAAGGCATGTCTGGGGCAATGACGAGATCTCATTGGCCAAGGCGATCGCATCGCGGAGTGCCGACCCCGGCTCGCTGACACGATTGGCAAGCCCGATTTTCAAAGCCTCATCGCCTCCCACTCCGCGTCCGGTGAGGATGAGATCAGCGGCTCGAGATGCACCTATCAATCGTGGGAGCCGGACGGTGCCGCCGTCGACCAGAGGAACTCCCCATCGTCGGCAGTAGACGCCCATCACCGCGTCGCGGGCAACGACCCTGAGATCGCACCACAGCGCTAGTTCGATCCCACCCGCCACAGCGAAGCCTTCGATCGCGGCTATCACTGGCTTGTCGAGGACGAGTCTCGTCGGCCCCATGGGGCCCGGGCCATCCGATGTGACCAGATTTCCCTGACCTTGAGAGATTGCCTTCAGGTCGGCACCGGCGCAGAAGGTGCCGCCAACACCGGTGAGCACTGCGACCCGCAACGAATCATCGGTGGCGAAACTTTCGAATGCCGACAAAAGCTCGTCGGCTGTGTGTCGGTCGACGGCGTTTCGCAGTTCAGGACGATTGATGGTGACCACCAGCACAGGGCCATCGGCGCTCGTGGTGATGTTCACAGCATCACCTGAGCGCCGGGGCCACTTCGTTGATGAACAGATCCATGGTTTCGATGCGTTGGGCCAGGGGCCCCATGGTGAAGTCGGGAACGATGAATTCGTGGACTCCGGCATCCCGGTACTGGCCCATGGTGTCGATTACCTCGGCTGGCTTGCCGAGCACGGTGGGGCGTCCGAGGTCGACTCCTCGCATGGAGGTCAGTTTCGACTCGTCATTGCTGATGAACATCAGCGCGACCGCGGAACGCTGGATCTCGGCCGGGTCTCGTCCGACATCGGCGCAATGCTGATTGATCACGGAATTCTTGTGGGCCAAGGTTTCGGGGGTACCCCACACGTTCCATTCGTCGGCAAACTTCGCAGCGGTGCGAAGTGTTCGCTTCTCACCACCGCCGCCGACCATCAACGGAAGCCGGGTCTGGACGGGCCGCGGCGACAGAGGCGCGTTGGCCAGCGTGTAGTGATCACCGCTGAAATCGCTGCGCTCGTTGTGGAGGAGCATCGTGATCAACTCGGCCGCTTCGTCGAGGCGATCGAGCCTGCCCTTCACTGTTGAGTAGTCCATGCCGTAGGCGATGTGCTCGTTCTCCTGCCAGCCGGCACCGATTCCGAGCACCGCTCGCCCGCCGCTGATGTTGTCGAGGGTGGCTGCCATCTTGGCCAGCACAGCTGGATACCTGTAGGTGTTGCCGCTCACGAGAGTGCCGAGCCGCACCCGGGGTACCGCGTCGGCGAGCGCGCCGAGCATCGTCCATGCCTCATGTGTGGGGCCGCCGTCATCACCCATGAAGGGCATGAAATGGTCGGCAATCCAGATGCCGTCCCATCCGGTGGCGCCTGCGTGCACACAGGCCGCCTTGATGTCGTCCCAAGAGTCGGTGTTGTTGGTCCAGAATCCGAAGCGCATCTGGCGAACGTAGCTGAGTTTCAACTGGCCCCGGCAACCCCGACAATTTCTCACTCCGAATGAAGATGCCCGAAGCCGAGGCACAACATTTGATGACTTCAGCCGATGGAGCCTCAAACAACCGAGGAGTCGCGGTGCGAACTCAAGTGACAATCGTCCAAATACGGGCAGCGGATGCTCGGCACGGCGACGTGGTGAATCGTCGAGGTGCCGAGCGAACCGGATGGGTTGACGTTGATCGAGTTGAGGAGCTACCGGATGGCACCCGCGTCCTGCATGATCAAGCACAGCATGACGACTTCACGGCAACTGCCACCGATCTGTTGTGGCTCCAGGTATTGACGCCTCTTGAGATCGACTCTCAGAGTTGACCCAAGGCGTCTTCGATGCCCTTGTGGAACGTCGGATAAGCGTAGATCATCGACCGCAGGCGACTGATCGGCGTGGCCTCGTGAACTGCCAATGTGAGAATCGATAGGACCTCCCCGCCATGCGGACCGGCCGAGGTGGCACCCACCAGCACTCCGCGGTCGGCGTCTGCCACGAGTTTGATCAGCCCCTCGTTGCCGGTGGCGTGGAGCCATCCGCGGGCAGTTCCCGGCACCTCCACCAATGCGGTCGACACGTTGATCCCGGTCTCGCGTGCAGCTGCCTCAGAGAGGCCCACCGAGCCGATCTCCGGGTCGGTGAAGGTAACCCGCGGTACCGCGCTGTAGTCAGCGACGGGTCCGTTCTCAGCCGTGGTGATATCGGCTAAAGCGATACCTGCTTGGTACATGCCGACGTGGGTGAACAAGGCCTTGCCGGTGATGTCGCCCACAGCCCACACTCGATCGGTGACGCGCATGTGGTCATCCACCGGCACGAATCGCTGCGACGAAACCACCCCGATGGTGTCGACGCGCAGACCGGCAAGGTCGGTGCGGCGCCCGGTGGCGATAAGAAGGCGCTCTGCGGTGAGTTGAGTTCCATCGGTGAGCTCAACAATCACGCCACCGTCGGAGGTAGCCCCAACGGAGGATGCCGCGACACCAGTGTGGACAGCTATGCCCTCCGCTTCGAACGTGGCACGTAGAAGTGCTCCAGACTCTGGCTCCTCCAGAGGAAGCAGACGATCCTGTGCCTCCACGATGGTGACGTCGGTGCCGAATCTCGCCATCACTTGTGAGAGCTCGGAACCTATGGCACCCGCACCGAGTACGACGATCGATGCCGGTAGTTCCTTGGCCTCAATGATCTCGTGATTCGTCCAGTAGTCGACTTGGTCGAGGCCCGGGATTGGTGGCACTGCCGGAGTTGTGCCAGTGGCGATTACCACACCCAGCTTTGCCTGAAAGGTTCTGTCGCCGACCACGACTCGCTCCGGGCCATCGAAATGGGCCCGTCCACGAACGAAGATTCCACCCTTGCCCTCGAATCGGTCGACGGCTACCTGATCGTTCCAATTATCGGTGGCCTGCTCGCGAATTCGGGCGGCAACCGGAGCCCAATCGGGTGTGACCGTGGCCGTGCCGGCAATGCCATTGACGCGACGCGCCTCGGCCAACGTGTTGGCAGCACGAATCATCATCTTCGATGGGATGCATCCCCAGTACGGGCACTCACCGCCGACCAGCCCGGCCTCGACACCTACGACTCTGGCTCCCGACTCAGCCAGCGGCCCGGCGATGCTTTCGCCCGCTACCCCCAAGCCGATCACGACATAGTCGACGTGTTCGATGTGCGCCTCGTCACTCATGGTCTTCCTCCCACGACACGGGTCGTGCAGTTGATTGATTGTGAGATCCGAAACACAGCTCGATTCGTCACAATCCCACGAATGTCGCAAATACGACTATCGACGGGTGAAGCTTCGAGTTGCCGGCGTTCGATTGGCCCGCCGCAACGAAGCGGCCAAGCCCAAAATTGCGCCACCGGCGGCGAACATAAGGTGTTCGGCTACCACTGGACTGTCGGGCCCGTGCGGCCAGAAGACCGGGCCGAGCAGATCGCCACGCAGCTCGAGCAGAGTTGTCGCCGCAGCTGCCACGAACAATCCCGCTAGCGCATCGTTGACCGCACGATGAGGTGTGACCCCGCCTTCTGAATAGCCGTCGTAAATGACCCACGCCGCGGCAACGACCATTGGAGCGAAGTGGAAGGTCGACGTGGGGGTACGAGCGGCCAAAACAATCCATGCCACAGCAGCCGCGACCGCCCACACCAGACCGAGGTATCTACGAACGTTCACGATCTCTGTGCCGGACGGGCCGAGCGGCCCTCCACCTCGCCGAAGAACTGAGCGGCCGCTTTCTGAATGCCATAAGACCAGGTGGGATAGGCGTGGACTGTCTGCGCCAACCGGCCGGTGAACATCTTTGTGCGCATGGCCAGCGCCACTTCATGGATCATCTCGCCCGCACGCGGCGCGACGATGGTGGCACCAAGCAGCTGCCCACCGCCCACGCGGCGGAGTCCTCTTCGAGGTCCGGCGATGAGTTTGATGAAACCTTCGTGGTAGCCATCGGTGACCGCTCGATCCAGCTCCGAAATCGGAATCTCCGCCACCAGACCACCGTGGTCTGCCGCCTCGGATTCGGTCATGCCCACGCGCGCAACTTCCGGGTCGGTGAACGTGGCCCATGGAATCCACGACGTTCGGAACTCGCCACGCGGCCCCTTCTTGAGCGCATTTCCCGCGGCCAGACGTCCCATCTCATCGGCGGCATGAGTGAACGGCAGTTTGCCGGTCACGTCGCCTACCGCGTAGATGCCTCTCGTCGCTGTCGCTAGACGCTTATCGGTCTGGATGAAGCCACGACTGTCGAACTTGACGCCCAGACTCTCCAAGCCGATTCCCGAAGAATTCGGAACTCGCCCGACGGCCAGAAGGATCTTCTCGAAGGAGTATTCACCAGCGGCTGTGGCGACCTTGATGGCTGAGCCGTCGTCGGTGGGCGCGACCTTGTCGATGTTGTGGCCGGTACGGACGGTAACGCCGCCCGCGGCCAGAACTGACTCGACCACGGCGCCTGCATCAGGTTCTTCGCGTGGCAGAAGGTGAGGTGCGAGTTCAAAGAGAGTGACCTGAACCCCGAGCTTCGAGAATGCTTGAGCCATCTCACATCCAATGGCACCACCCCCGACGATTCCCAGCGATGCCGGTTTCTCGGTGAGCGCGAACACGGACTCATTTGTGAGAATGTCGACCGACTCAAGGCCCGGAATCGGCGGCACGAAAGCCCGGCCTCCTGTGGCGATCACAATTTTCGGGGCGGTGATTCTCTTCGAATCGACGACCACAGTGTCGTGGGTTTTCACCGTGGCGCGTCCGTCGATCACCTTGACTCCCTCGGAACGCAGCACCTCGGCGGTTTCACCTGCAGCGATTCGCGAGATCGCGCTCCGAACACGATCCATGGCTGGACCGAATTCCAGACCGTCTCGCGATGCGGCGAGTAGTGCTTTCGACGGGATACACCCGGTGAAGGTGCAATCTCCCCCCAGAGGCCCGTCGTTAACGAGAAGAACGTTGGCTCCAACCCATCGGGCGGCACGTGCGGCGGCTAGCCCTCCGGCTCCACCGCCGATGATTATCAGATCATGATCCACGAGGCCGGAAACCTCCTCCCTCGCGTTGTCATTCCGCGATCACGCACCATATGTCTCCAATGGTCAGTGAACCGTTCGTGCTGCGAACCATGCGAAGTTGATCACAGCGAGTCCCAGGACGAAAGTTCGATACTCACGGCGGGCCCTAATAGCGAATGCGCCTGCTATCACCACAATCCAGAACACGCTCATCACCACAGTTTGGACATAGACGGCCGAGTCAGTGCGAGGTAAAGCGAGATCCAACAGGAAGTTCGACATCTACATCGAATCGAGTGCGGCCCGAAACTCTGCGACCAACTCGCCCACTCCCTCAGGCCCGCCACCGTCGAGCATTCTCTGGACAACAACCGATCCGATGACAACACCATCAGACACACTGCTGACCTCCACGGCCTGAGACGGAGATCCCACTCCAACCCCAACCAGAACCGGCTTGTCGGTGACCGCTTTGAGTCTGCCGGCGATGATCTTCGCACTATCTGCCAACTCCGACCTGACCCCCGTGATGCCGACCAACCCCACGCCGTAGACGAATCCATGCGAACGCTCACATATACGCGGGAGACGGTCGTCCGGAGCGGTAGGGGCGGCAAGCAGAACTGTCTCAATACCGGCATCATCCGCGGCATCTGCCCACGGCCCGATTTCTTCGAGCGGAAGGTCGGGGAGGACGCATCCGCTCACTCCAGCATCTGCGAGATTGTGTGCGAACCGCTCGTAACCACCATGAAACGCCAGGTTGACGTATGTCATCACTGCAGTGGGAGCGCCAATATCTGCATTTCTCAGCGAGTCGAGAACCGACTGTGGAGTGACCCCGCCGGCGAGCGCCCGATCGTTGGCAAGTTGGATGGTGGGGCCATCCATTACCGGGTCGGAGAACGGTATACCGATCTCGATCGCGTCGGCACCAGCCGCCGCGGCCGCGCGCACCGTCTCGACCCAATCATCACCCAACCCACCGGTGATGTACGGCACCAGGCACTTCCCACCCGAATCTCGACGAGCTCGCAACGCGCTCTCCAGGGCTCCGCTCACTTGAGGATCTCCATCATTTGTGTGACGTCTTTGTCGCCACGGCCGCTGAGATTGACGAGAACGGTCTTTCCTGCCAATTCCTGTCGTGCCCCGATTACCCAGGCCAAAGCATGAGCCGACTCGAGTGCGGGGATGATTCCTTCGGTGCGGGCCAGGAGCTGAAACGCCTCGATTACCTCGGCGTCGGTGACCGGTATGTATCTGGCTCGCCCGATCGATGCGAGATACGAGTGCTCTGGTCCCACTCCCGGATAGTCGAGTCCCGCCGAAATCGACTCGGCTTCGAGCACCTGGCCCCACTCGTCCTGCATCAGATACGACTTCGACCCGTGAACGATTCCCGGCACGGCTCTGGTGACGGCGGCACCTCCTGCCGGTTCGACCCCGACGAGTTCAGCGTCGGTGTCGGCGAAACCTGAGAAGATTCCGATGGCGTTGGAACCACCACCGACGCACGCAGTGACCACGTCGGGTACGCCGCCGTCGAGCAGCTTCCGGCATTGCTCGCGGGCTTCGTCGCCGATCACTCTGTGGAACTCACGGACCATCCACGGGTACGGATGAGGACCCATTGCCGAACCCAGGCAGTAGTGGGTGGTGTCGACTACCGAGACCCAATACCTCATGGCCTCGTTGACAGCGTCCTTGAGGGTGCGGGAGCCCGAGAACGCTGTGCGAACCTCGGTGCCAAGAAGCTTCATACGAAAGACGTTGAGTTCCTGGCGTTTGATATCGACCTCGCCCATGTAGACGATGCAGTCCATGCCAAACAGCGCCGCCGCAGTTGCGGTTGCCACGCCATGTTGGCCTGCGCCAGTCTCGGCGACGAGGCGGGTCTTCCCCATTCTCTTGGCCAGCAACGCCTGGCCCAGAACATTGTTGATCTTGTGGCTGCCGGTGTGATTGAGGTCTTCGCGCTTGAGCAGAACCCTCACGCCGAGTTTCTCGGAAAGGTTGAAGCACTCGGTGACCGGTGATGGGCGACCGGCATAGTCGGCGAGCAAACGATCTAGCTCCGTGCGGAACGCCGGGTCGGCCCATGCATCACGAAATGCCCGGTCGAGCTCATGACATGCTGGCACAAGGGTCTCTGGCACGAAGGTGCCACCGAACTCGCCGAATCTTCCCTCGGGGCTCGGGTCGGTCATGGTCATTGGATTTCCTCCATGGCTCAAAGCGTCGGACGCTCGGCCGCGAGTGGTTGAATTCAGAAGTCGAGTTGCCAGTCGTATGGCCCGAAACCTTCGAGCTCTTCGTCGTTGTCGGGCGGCGATGCCGATCTGGCCGCGGAAATAAACTCCCGAAGCTTCACAGGATCCTTGACCCCAGGCTCGCGTTCTACGCCACTCGACACGTCGACCCCCCAAGGCTCAACTTTGGTGATCGCCTCAACGACATTTCCTGCGTGGAGTCCGCCGGCCAATATCACTCGATGGCCTGAAAGCGGAACGTCCTCGGCCAAACGCCAGTCGAAGACCTTGCCGCTGCCGGGAGTGGTCGAGTCGACAAGCACCGCATCGGCACCATAGGAATCGAGGCGACTCAGCCCTGGGTGGCCAGCGGCGAATGCCTTGATCACGACATTGACGCGGGAACGGACTTCCCGAGTCTGTTCGGCGGTTTCGTCACCGTGGAGTTGAGCGGCCTTCAACCCGGTTCGTTGGATGATCTCGACGACACGGTTTGGTAGTTCGTTTCTGAATACACCAACGGTGAGTATCTCCGGCGGAAGCCGGCGAACTATGTCTCGCACCCGATCAACGGCGACCTGTCGGGACGATGGTGCGAACACGAAGCCGACCGCGTCGGCACCGAGCGCCACCGCCAGAAGCGCGTCTTCTTCGGAGGTGATTCCGCAGATCTTCACGAACATGGATGCAACGCTACTCGTGCGTGGTGCGTCGACCGCGATTGATTTTCGAGTCGAGTGGCATTGTGGGCCGACGGCTCACAGACCAGCCAGGATCGATACCTCCGCTGCAGGATCACCACTCCTCACCAGAGTCTCGCCGACCAGAAGTGCTTGATAGCCGGCGCCAATCAGTATTTCGGCATCGGGTCGACCTCGAATTCCCGACTCGGCCACCCGAACCACATTGTCGGGGATCTCGGTGCCCAATCGCACGGCACGGTCCTGATCGACCTCAAAGGTGACCAGATCCCGCTGGTTGACGCCCACGATTGTGGCTCCAACACTCAGGGCCCGTTGGACCTCAGCCTCATCGTGAACCTCCACCAACACGTCGAGACCCAATTCGACCGCCAAATCGTGGAAGTCGCTGAGCTCCGATTGATCCAACGCCGCAACGATCAGCAATACACAGTCGGCCCCCATGATTCGAGCATCAGCGACATCGCGGGAGTCGATTGTGAAGTCTTTGCGGAGCGTTGGAATGCCGACAGCCGCTCGCGCGTCTCGAAGATCAGCGGTCGAGCCGCCGAACCAGTCAGAGTCGGTGAGCACTGAGAGGCAAGCTGCTCCACCGCGCTCGTAGCTTCGTGCCAGCTCCGCGGCATCGAGATCAACAAGAAGATCTCCCTTCGACGGACTGCGTCGCTTCACCTCACTGATAATCGCCACGTCGCCATCGGCACTCAAGATCGCGTCTGCGAAACCACGCGGTGATCCAGTGGCGGCTCGCGCCTCGTCCAATAGATGTTCCAGAGAACGCGGGTCTTGCGTCGCCGATCGGCGGTGGGCAACCAGAATTTGGTCGAGGTAGGTGGCCGTCAGATCGAAAGCCCCTTGGCGAGCGTGGGCTTCACCATGTTGAGCTCGGGCGCCCCAGCAACCAGGGGACCGACCGCTGCGAACATCGCCGCCATGGCATCAGACCCGCTGTGGGCAGCCATTGCATCGGCATCGGTGTAGAGCTCATAGACCCAAGCGACATCGTCATCGCTCTCGTCGAGGCTGAGGACATACACCTCAGTTCCGGCTTCTTCGTTGACTGCCTCGAACATCGGCTTGAATGCGCTGACGAATTCGTCACGCTTGCCTGGCTTCACCGTGAGCTTTGCGATAATTGATGTCTTTGCCATGGCGGGAGCCTACGTCGCGCCGTAGGCGGTGGCGAAACTGAGCTTGTGCCCCGAGCGGTCATAGGAGACGATCTTCGCGACGGCTACGTCCGAGCGCCACCAGCGGGGCCGTGATGAACGACAGAACAGACATCACGAGGGCGGCGATACCAGAGATGGCCAGCAGAGCGAACCCGACAAAGCTCCCTAG
>JBDNJK010000081.1:0-6827 GCA_041687805.1 Acidimicrobiales bacterium | reverse complement strand
TAACACGGGTCCTGTTTCGTTGACTTTGCCTGTGGCGACTACTGGTGCCGGACGGTATTCGGTGTCGGCGGTTGGTTATGACGGGTTCTTTGGTCGTAGCGGTGAGGTGCAGCCTCATGAGCAGTTTCATATCGAGTTTTTGGATTCTGGTGGCGGTGTGGTTGGCCTGACTTTGTTGAAGACGGTTGCTGATGTTGAGGGCGCTGTAGCGGTTGCTCCGCCGGCAGCCGCGGTTGAAGGCACACCTACTTTCACTGGCTGACAGTCAGACGACATTTCGAATGTGTTTGCATGTCGGGCGCGGGGCTCAGGCCCCGCGTCTGTCGCGTTCGGCGCCCAACGTTCCTGCCTCTATCGAGAGCCGCTAACCTTCCGCGGTAACGCAATTCCTTGAGAGGAGAGCGCCGTGCCAGCGACCATAGTCGTAGGTACCCAATGGGGTGATGAAGGCAAGGGCAAGTTCACCGACCTCGTCGCACGAGACATGGACATGGTCGTTCGCTACCAGGGAGGCCACAACGCTGGCCATACCCTTGTGGTCGACGGTGAGACCTTCGCACTTCAGCTCGTGCCCAGTGGTGTGCTCTACGACCACACCACGCCGGTAATCGGAAACGGGGTTGTAGTCGATCCCAGAGTCTTGTTGGCCGAGATCGACATGCTCACGTCGAGAGGCGTCGACTGCAGCCGTCTCAAAGTGTCGGGCAATGCCCATCTCATCATGCCGTACCACCAGGAGCTCGACGCGCTACACGAACGCCATCTCGGTGCCGCCAAATTGGGCACCACCAAGCGCGGCATCGGGCCGACCTACGCCGACAAAGCAATGCGCACTGGCCTTCGAGTGCAAGACCTCCTAGACCCGGGGATCTTCCGTAAAAAGCTGGAAGTTGCGCTCGGCCACCACAACAAGGTCCTCACCAAAGTGTTCGATCAGCCGGCGATCGACATTGATGCTGTGGCCACCGAATACCTCGAAGAGTGCGCGCCACGAGTATCCGGCTACATCTCCGACACGGTTTCGCTGATTCACGAGAGTCTGGAAGCCAACGGCAACGTCTTGTTCGAGGGTGCTCAAGCCACCTTCCTTGATGTCGACCACGGCACCTACCCATTCGTCACATCCAGCAATCCGGTGGCGGGCGGCGCATGTGTCGGTTCGGGAGTTGGTCCGCGAGACATCACACGGATCATCGGCATCGCCAAGGCCTACGTCACCAGAGTCGGTTCAGGCCCATTCCCAACGGAGCTCTTCGATGAAGTCGGCGACTATTTCGTCGATGTAGGCCACGAATACGGTGTCAACACTGGGCGTCGTCGTCGCCCGGGTTGGCTCGATTTGGTGATGCTGCGTCAGGCGGTGAGGCTCAACTCGTTGAGCGAGATTGCGCTGACGAAGCTCGACATTCTCGACGGGCTGGATTCGATCAAGGTGTGTGTGGCCTACGAGGCCGACGGAGAACGCTTCAAGTACGTTCCCTATCATCAGAGCGTTTTCCACTCGGCAAAGCCGATCTACGAAGAACTTCCAGGCTGGAAGACCGACATCAGCGAGATCACCGATCCCGCCAAGTTGCCGGCGAACGCCTCGGCTTATATCGAGTTTCTCGAGTCGGAGATTGGCGTGCCGATCCGGTTGGTTGGCGTAGGTCCGGGCCGCAGGCAGTACCTCGATCGGGCCGCCTGAGTCGATGCCCTCAGCCGAACGGTCGACTCCAGTCGATTGGGGGAGCAACCCCAGTGGCTGGATCGGCCACCGCAGTCGTCGCCACAAGAGGTGGCGATGCGATCAGGTCCTCGATCGGCGCCTCGGCGCGAGTCCGAGATTCGTTCCGTTTAGCCAATGCCTTGGTTCGGCGACGACGCTGATGTTTGGGCATTTCCTGTCGGACCCCGTGGGTCTTCACGCCTGCCAGGACCATGGCGCATTCCTTGCAGAACGGCTTCGAATTACCAAATGGTCTAACAACGCAACTGTCGCAAAACTCGAAACCGCATCGCCGACACACAGACGAAGCGAAATCGAAGCTGTGATTTCTGCACCGGCCGGTAATTTCCGATCCCATAAGCCGCTCCCTGGGTTGCGCTCTATACCTGTCGGAGCGAGGCGGCCAACTCTTGATGGGTACAACGAATCTATTCTGGGAGAATCGAGGCCAAATCGATGAGAGGCTCCAACATGTTTGACCCGAGTCCGAACGTCCTCTCGCAGCGCTACGCCAGTGGCGCTATGAACGGCATCTGGTCGGCCCGCAACAAAATCATCCTTGAGCGGCGATTGTGGGTGGCGGTGATGCGCTCTCAGAGCCGGCTTGGCGTCGATATCCCTGTAAACGTAATCGAGGATTATGAGCGCGTAATCGAGACAGTCGATCTCGAATCGATTTCCCGGCGTGAGGCTGTAACCCGTCATGACGTAAAAGCCCGCATTGATGAGTTCTGTGGCCTGGCTGGCCATGAGCAGATTCACCGTGGCATGACGTCGCGAGACCTCACAGAAAACGTTGAGCAACTGCAGATTCGTGATTCGCTCAATCTGGTAAGGGATCGACTTGTAGCGGTGTTGGCAAAAGTGGCCGAACTCGCTGAAGACAATATGGGTGTCGTCATGGTGGCCCGCACTCACAACGTTGCGGCCCAAGCCACGACGCTTGGGAAACGATTTGCGGATATCGCCGAAGAGACCATGATCGGTTTCGAACGTCTCGAGTCTCTTATTTCGAGATATCCGTTACGAGGAATCAAAGGGCCAGTCGGCACCCGTCTCGACCAACTAGATCTACTGGGTGCCGTATCAGAGGTCGACGAATTTGAGAGGGAGATCGCCGACTATCTGGGCTTCGACCGGGTGCTGGAGAGCGTTGGTCAGGTCTATCCGCGGTCGCTCGACCTCGACGTGGTGTCGGCTCTTGTGCAGTCGGTGTGCGGCCCGTCAAGCGCAGCCACCACCATCCGTCTCATGGCGGGTAATGAACTTGTGACCGAAGGATTCCGCCCGGGCCAGGTTGGATCATCTGCGATGCCTCACAAGATGAATGCTCGTTCGTCGGAACGAATCGGTGCGCTTCGCACTGTTCTCGACGGGCATCTGACGATGGCGTCGGGGTTGGCCGGCCGCCAGTGGAACGAGGGTGACGTCAGTTGCTCAGTGGTGCGCCGCGTGATGTTGCCCGACGCTTTCATGGCGGCGGAAGGGCTGCTTCAGACCGCCCTAGGAGTGTTCGAGGAGATCGGGATTTTCCGAGAGATGGTATCGGCTGAGCTCGTTCGCGATCTTCCATTTCTTGCCACCACCAGAATTCTCGCGGCGGCAGTTGAAGCCGGTCTGGGTCGTGAGGAAGCGCATGAACTTTTGAAGCTCCATGCTGTGGAGGCGGTGCTGGCTCGCCGTAACGGGCACGGCGACGGTGGATTTCTGGAGCGCGTCGCCGGCGATTCGAAAATCCCGCTCGACAGGCAAACACTCGATGCCATGTTGGCAGACCCGATCGGATTCACTGGCACTGCCGATCAACAAGTCGTGTCAGTCATTTCTCGGGTTCGTGAAATCGCCGCGAAATATCCGACGGCAGCAGCTGCCACGGCGGAGGTCAGGGTCTGACCGCCGCCGGGCTTGGAAAAGTTATGCGCTGCGGTTGATTCCGGCCCGCTTCAGCACGGCTGCGGCAACACCAATCTCACGCCAAGCCGAGTAGCTGATGCCTTTGCTGGCACCGTAGGCGGCGGCGACAGCAACAAATGAATTCTCCAGATCTGATATATCGAATGCGGCTTCAGTATTTGCCAGTTCCTTCTCGATATCGATTCGCTCCTGGACAAGTTCCAACCGTTTGATAGCGCTGGCGTCGTTGATCTGCACATCTATAGCGGCGAGCTTGGCCTTCATGGAATCTGGTGTGCGGCGGCGACCGCGCTTGGGTTTGTGAGATTCGAGAGCCTCTAGGTATTTCGAAATAACCCGACTCTGTGATCGACCTTCTGCCATTGCTGCCTTGTGAGACGACGAAAGTTCTCGACCTTTGGCTGGTGCCATGGAAATTCTCCTGGGAAATGTGATGTTGTAATTAGTGGATCGCTGGGTATTGATGGCCGCCCATAGTTGGAAATACTAGGTCGAATCGCGCGGGATTCATATATGAAATTGTGTTATGCGAGGTCGAATGCGATGTCTTGTGGAGATATTTCATCTTCTCAGAGACGGTATGGTCGCCGCCATGGCATCGATGGCGCTTGTTGATCACCTTCTCCAATATTCGGTCCGCCGGGGTGATTTCGTTCTGAAATCGGGACGGAAAAGCGAATGGTTCGTCGATTCGAAGCAGACGGTTTGTCGCCCGGCGGGTTTGCTGGCGGTCGCTGACGCGGCGCTTCAGTTGATTCCCGACGATGTCACGGCGATTGGCGGGCTGACCATGGGGGCCGACCCCGTGGCTTTCGGGATTGCCGCTGTGGCAGCGACACGCGGACGAGACATTCGGTCGTTCTCGGTCAGAAAAGATTCGAAGGATCACGGGGTGACCGGGAGGCTCGCCGGAGCTCTCGAACCCGGTGACCGGGTCGTCATCACCGAAGACACTGTCACGCGCGGGTCGTCACTTCTCGAGGCTGCCGCGGTTGTACGCGAACTCGGTGCGGATCCGGTACTGGCGTTGGCAATTGTCGATCGCGGTGGCACCTGTGCGGCGATGGCAGCTGAGCAGGGAATACCTTTCGTTGCGCTGGTGAGCGCTCCGGATCTTGGGTTCTGCTTCGGCGACTGAAGTGGCGATTGAGGCACTTCTGTGCCGGTAGCGCCGGTTGTCGTGGCGTTGGCTACTCTCAGGATGTGAAGAACGCACCCACAGCCGCATATTCCATAACGATTAAAGTCTCACTCGACAACGTGCCGGGGACCCTCGGCCGATTTGCTGTGGCCGTCGGGGCGGCCGGTGGCAACATCGCAGCAATCCCCGGTTTCGAGGCCAAGGGCGAGGTGGTGGTTAGAAATATTGATGTCCACTGCCGCGACGAAAATCATGCTGAGGAGTTGACGACCGCTGTCCACGACGTGCCTGGGGTCAGTGTTCTTGAGTGGTGGGACCGCACATTCAGGCTGCACGAGGGCGGCAAGATCGAGGTCACTCCGCTTTGCGCTGTTGCCGACGCCGACGACCTGTCGATGGCCTACACGCCTGGCGTGGCGCGGGTCTGCATGGCGATTCACGACGACCCCTCTCTGGCCCACAAATACACGATCCGAAAAAACACTGTGGCGATCGTCAGCGACGGCACCGCGGTGCTGGGCCTCGGCGACATCGGACCACTCGCGGCAATGCCAGTGATGGAAGGCAAGGCACTGTTGTTCAAAGAATTCGCCGGTGTCGACGCATTCCCTATATGCCTCGACACCTCCGATCCCGAGGAAGTGATCGAAACGGTGATGCGGATTGCTCCCACGTTCGGGGGCATAAACCTCGAGGACATCGCTGCGCCGGCCGCGTTCGAGATCGAGGAACGCCTAAAGGCCGCCCTCGACATACCGGTCTTTCACGACGACCAGCACGGCACAGCAGTCGTGGTTCTGGCAGCTCTGTTGAATTCTTTGAGGGTGGTCGACAAGGAAATCTCTGATTTGTCGGTGGTGATCTCGGGCATGGGCGCAGCAGGTATGGCGATCGGCAAGATTCTGCTCGATGCGGGCGTTGGTGAGATCGTGGGATGCGACCGCCTCGGAGCGATCCACAGCGGCCGAGATCGACTCAATTTTGCCAAGGAGTGGTTCGCAGATCACACCAACGCCGATCGCAAAGCCGGGACGCTTCGAGAGGTGCTGGTCGGTGCCGACGTCTTCGTCGGCGTATCGGCGCCCAACCTGCTCGATGCCGCCGACCTACGGACGATGGCCACCGAGCCAATCGTGTTCGCCATGGCTAATCCCGAGCCGGAGATACGTCCGGAAGCTGCCGACGGAATTGCCAAGGTGATGGCCACCGGCAGAAGTGACTTCCCCAACCAGATCAACAACGTGCTCGCATTCCCGGGCATCTTCCGGGGGGCCTTCGACGCCAAGGCCACAACGATCACGGAGGGGATGAAGCACGCCGCGGCGATGGCGATCGCCGGTCGCGTCTCCGATGATGAACTCGACGCAAAGCATGTCGTGCCGTCAGTGTTCGACCGGTCGGTCGCACCGGCTGTGGCGGCTGCTGTTGCCGATCAGGCTCGGTCGGAGGGTGTCGTCAGATCGTGACCTGACTGCGATGTAATCGTGTCGTTGCATCCAGGAGGCGAAAACGTCGACGACCCGGCTCGAGGCCGGGTCGTCGTCAGGATGGTGGTCGGGACCGGCGTCGATCCGGTGACCTACCGCTTTTCAGGCGGTTGCTCTGCCAACTGAGCTACCCGACCAGGTCACGAATCACCGCTATTGGCGGTGCTCCGATTGGCGGTCCCGACGGGATTTGAACCCGCGGCCTCCACCTTGACAGGGTGGCGATCACTCCAAACTGATCTACGGGACCACTCGCCAACTCGAGAGTCGGCGAAGCAGAAACGCTACGGCCCCAAGGTATGGATGACAACCCTGACGCACGCTCGCTTCGGCGTACCCCCAACGGGATTCGAACCCGTGTTACCGGCGTGAAAGGCCAGCGTCCTAGGCCACTGGACGATGGGGGCCAGACCGGGCGAACCGGCCAGCCGACAGCCTAGGACCGTGGGTCTGAATCGGTCGAAGCGTGTGTGAGCGTGGTCGGGGCGGTTGTCATGTCGAGGGCTTCTTTTGTTGGCTTCGCTGGTGGCGGTTGTTGAGAGGGCGGGTAGCCGGGGTGATGGTGCGTTGTTGTGGT
>JBDNJK010000013.1:0-11755 GCA_041687805.1 Acidimicrobiales bacterium | reverse complement strand
CTTGATCAGCAAGTGATCAGCTTTTGGCCTGCCTGAATCCATCGGCTTCGGCGTCGACTGGGGATGCATAGCAGCGCTCGGGAATCGTTCGCTCATACGACGTCCCTCCAGGTATGTGGAAGATTCCAGAGCTGGCGTTGCCTTTGACCTGATGGGTGGCTGGGCACGCGCCGTCGACTGGTTCGACCCATGTCTGGACAGGAACGTCAGCGAACTTGACGGGGCCGGTGCGGCTCGGTGGTGGGGGTGGATCGTTGAGCGGGCGCCATCGGGGAGACCCGGTGGCCTTGTGAAGCCGTTGACCGCGAAACCTCTTCGCTACCGCGATTAGTACGGTCATGAAGATCGCGATCTTGAGTAGTTTGAAAATACGGTGGATGTTCATTGGCAACATTTCCTCCGGCGTGATTTCCCACAATGGAAGTTAACCGCCCACAGTGGAAGTTAGCCGATGCGGATCGGCGTCTACTTGGAAGCGGGCATCCAGCTATTTCGTTTCGACTCGAAATCGGTGATGTCGTTGGAGTGCCCCAAGGTGATTCCGATGTCGTCGAGGCCTTGAAGGAATCGATCTTGGATGCCTGCGGAGAGGGGGAAGGAGGTCTCCATCCCCGCAGCCGGGGCTTCCACGGTGAGGCGTTCGACATCGATCGTGATCTCGAGCGTGGGGTCGGATTGCACGGCGGCCATGAGGGCCGCACCGAATTCTGCGTCGACTGTGACCGGTACGAGCCCGTTCTTGGTGCAGTTGTTGCGAAAGATGTCGGCGAAGCGGGGAGAGATGACCGCATCGAAGCCGTATTGCTGAATGGCCCACACGGCGTGCTCGCGCGATGATCCCGTGCCGAAGTTCATGCCACCGATCAAAATGTTGGCGCCGGCATAGCTCTCGTCGTTGAGCACGAAGTCGCGATCGTCGCGCCACTCGGAAAAAAGGCCCTTGCCGAAGCCGGTGCGTTCGACTCGCTTGAGCCAGTCGGAGGGGATGATCTGATCGGTATCTACGTCGGTGCGATCGAGCGGCACCGCGGTGCCAGAGATGACGTGTACGGCTTTCATTATGACGCTCCCGGGAGGTCGGCTGGGCTGGCGAAAGTGCCGGCGATGGCGGTGGCGGCGGCAACGGCGGGCGACACGAGATGGGTTCGTCCGCCTCGGCCCTGGCGCCCTTCGAAGTTGCGGTTGGATGTGCTGGCTGAGCGTTCGCCGGGGCTGAGTTTGTCGGGGTTCATGGCCAGACACATCGAGCATCCGGGTTCTCGCCAGTCGAATCCTGCTCGGCGGAAGATCTCGTCGAGCCCTTCGGCTTCGGCTTGGGCCTTGATGAGCCCTGATCCGGGAACGACGAGAGTGCGTACTCCGTCGGCGACGTGTCTCCCGTCTGCCACGGCGGCAGCGGCTCGAAGGTCTTCGATTCGGCTGTTGGTGCACGATCCGATGAATACGGTGTCGACCTTCACGTCGGTTAGGGCGGTGCCGGCGGTGAGATCCATGTATTCGAGGGCGCGAGCCGCGGTTTCCCGCAATCCGGGAGCGTCGAACGAGTCGGGTGAAGGGACCGTGCCATGTAGAGGCATGACTTGAGCAGGGTTGGTACCCCACGAAACCTGGGGGGAAATCTTGGACCCGTCGAGCACGACTTCTTCGTCGAACACGGCGCCTTCATCGGTGGCGAGGCTCGACCAGTCGGCTACCGCAGCGTCCCAGTCGGCGCCGGCGGGGGCATGGGGCCGGCCCTTCACGTAGGCGAAGGTTGTTTCGTCGGGAGCAACGAGGCCGGCCTTGGCGCCGCCTTCGATCGACATGTTGCACACCGTCATGCGACCCTCCATTGAGAGCCCCCGAATGACGTCACCTCGGTATTCGATGATCTTGCCGATTCCACCGCCGGTGCCGATCCGGCCGATGATGGCGAGTATGACGTCCTTGGCGGTGACGCCGGGCTGAAGTTGACCGTCGACGGTGATGGCCATGGTTCCCGTGCGGGCCTGGGGGAGCGTCTGAGTGGCGAGCACGTGCTCAACTTCGCTCGTTCCAATGCCGAATGCCAGGGCTCCGAACGCTCCGTGTGTTGCGGTGTGGCTGTCGCCGCACACGATTGTCATGCCAGGTTGCGAGAAACCTTGCTCGGGGCCGATGACGTGGACGATTCCTTGGCGAGGGTCACCCATGGAGAAGTTTTGTACGCCGAATTCTTTGGTGTTGTTTCTCAGCGTGTCGATCTGGAGCCGGCTGACTTCGTCGGCGATTGGTTTGTCGACGTCGGAGGTAGGCACGTTGTGGTCTTCGGTGGCGACGGTGAGATCGGGGCGCCGGACCTGTCGACCGCTAAGGCGGAGCCCGTCGAAGGCTTGGGGTGATGTGACTTCGTGCACGAGGTGGAGGTCGATGTAGAGCAGATCGGGTTCGCCATCGGCGCCGTTGGTCACGACGTGGCGATCCCAAATCTTCTCGCTCAATGTGCGGGGCTGATTGCCGTCTGCAGTCTGGCTCATCATTGGTCCTTGACTGTCTCACTATTTGAGACATATGTTTCGGCTCGTGGAACACACGATAAGCGGTGTGGGCGTAATCGACAAGGCAGCAGCCATTCTTTCGTCGCTCTCGGATGGACCTCTGACGCTTGGAGGTCTGGTCGAGGCGACTGGGTTGCCACGCCCCACCGCGCATCGACTTGCCAGCGCTCTCGAAACTCATGGTCTCGTTCGCCGCGATCACGCAGGCCGATTCGCACTGGGAGCGGCTCTGGTTGCACTTGGCCACTCGGCTACCTCGGGATGGCCACTCGCTGCTGCCGCGGAAGCGACGCTGCGACACCTTCGTGACACCACGGGCGAGTCGGCGCAGCTCTACGTACGGCAGGGCGACCAACGGGTCTGCCTAGCGTCGCTCGAATCGGGCCACGGCTTACGAACCATCGTCGACTCTGGTGCCGTCCTGCCGCTGGGGCGTGGCTCAGGAGGACGTGTCCTGGCCGGCGAACTGGGCCCTCATGGATGGCTCGAGTCGGTCGAGGAGCGTGAGCCCGGAGTGGCCTCGGTGAGCGCGCCCGTGGTTGATTCGGCTGGAGTCGTGGTGGCCGCGGTAGGAGTGAGCGGGCCGATTCAGCGGCTTACTCGGGATCCCGGGCCGCTGTTTGGCCCAGACGTGGCCACCGCGGCGAACGCAATCGCCACGGCCGCAGGTCTCACCTAGGATCAGTGACGTGACATCAGATGGCGAAGAGACAAGAGCCGAAGTGGGGCGCAAGTCGTTGTTCTTTCTGCGCGCGCTCACTCTTGCCACGGTAGTGATCGTGCTGTTTTTCATCATCGACGCGATCATCGCCTGATCGACTCGCCGACGATCAATCCCCGATCAGGTCGAGCCCTGCGGCGTGTCTCACGAGATCGATGAACGGCCCCACGAACTTGTCGCTCTCGACAACGCATCCATCGTGATCGGTCGGAACGTGACAGATCTTCGCTTCCGGGAGCAGTGACGCCATACGATGTTGGCGACCGGGAGGAACGATCTGGTCGAGGTCGGTGATCAGCACACCGGTGGGAACGTCGATGCCCCCAAGCCACGTTCGGCTGTCGAAGTGAGCGATGGCGGTTGCCGCTTCGAGCATCATTGGAACCGATCCGGATCGCACCTCGGAGAGTATCCATGCCGGCCTGGTGAGGGTGGCCGGATCCTTGGCTGCGGCTCTTGTGATCATGTCGAGTCGACGCTTTCGGCTGGTGAGGCGAGATGCTCGACCGGTGGCGCCAATGGTCCGCAGAGTGGCCGCCTCCCCTCGACTTGTTGCTTGACGAGCGAACGTGGCGGCCAACACCATGCCCGACACCCGTTCACGATGCCGTTGCCACAGGAGTTGCGCCACCGGACCACCCATCGAGTAGCCCGCCGCGACAAATGTCTTGATTCCCAGAACATCAGCCAGCGCGGCTGCATCATCGGCAGCGTCTTCCAGTCGAAACTTCTGTCGTGAACGAATCCCCATGCCGTGTCCACGCTGATCGAGCGCCACGACGTTGACGTGATGGCTGAGCGGCTCGAACGTTGGACCCCAGTTGATGGCAGCAGTGACGGTCCAGCCGTGGAGCAGCATCACCGTGGGTGCGTCGACCGGGCCGGCGACTTCGCGAATGTAGGTCGTGCCTCGTCCTGGCAGCTCCACGGTTCGTCCGGGGGGCAGCGATGGCTTGCCGATTTCGGGCACGGCAGGTTCAAATGTTGTGGGGCCCTTCGGTGATGAGGTCATCGCTCAGTCGATTGCGATGACTTCAATCTTGATGAGCCCGCCGGGGGAGTTGTATTCGACGCAGTCTCCGAGGGCTGACTCGAGAAGGGCCTGACCCATGGGGGAACCGGGAGATACGACGGTGACGTCGTCTCGTTTCTCTTCGATCGAACCGACGAGGTACTGCTCGGGCTCGTCATCGCCGTCGTAGAGAACCGACACGATTGACCCGGCGCCAACGATGTCGCCTCTGCCCGCCCCGTCGGCCACGATCTCGAAGTTTTCGATGATGGCGGAGAGATGCATGATGCGCCCCGCCATCTTGCCTTGCTCTTCCTTGGCGGCGTGGTAGTCGCCGTTTTCGGAGAGATCACCCATTTCACGAGCTGTTTCGATCTTGCGGGCGATGTCGATGCGTCCGCGGGTGGTGAGGTCCTCGTGCTCGGCCTTCAACCGGTCGAAGGCGCTTTGAGACAGTTTGTGTACTTCGGCCATCTGAGAAATCTACCGCCACCAGTGTTGGTGCGTACGTTCATGGGTGCTGTGACGGGTGGATTGAGATCTTGAGTGAGATGTGGATAAACTACGTTCTGTGAAACACCCAGCGAATATCGTAATTCCCTAGCGCACGCCGATTCCCGGCGTGCGCTTGTCAACCGTCCACCTGCGTGGACGGTTTCTTTTTGCCCCGATTCGTGTCGACTGCCTAAATGGGCCGACGATCTATCCATAACCTTCTTCCACCAACCAGTGAGCATCAGATGAGCAACCAACAGAGCACCCACCGAGTAGGAATCGTCGGCGGCGACGGCATCGGGCCGGAAGTCATGGCCGAAGGTTTGAAGGTGATCGCGGCAGCTGGCGTCGAACTCGACATGACGAGTTACGACCTTGGTGGCGCCCGGTATCTACGTGATGGCGTCGTGCTTGACGATGACACGGTCGAGGAATGGCGTGGCCTCGATGCTCTCTTTTTCGGCGCGGTGGGTACCCCAGAGGTGCCGCCCGGTCTGATCGAGCGTGGCCTGTTGCTAAAAATGCGGTTCGATCTCGACCTCTACATCAACCAGCGTCCATTCGTCACCGACACTCACGATTTCGTGGTCATCCGTGAAAACACGGAAGGCACCTACGCAGGCGAGGGCGGATTTCTTCGCAAGTCGACTCCGTATGAGGTCGCCACGCAGGGGTCGGTCAACACCCGGCATGGTGTGGAACGATGTATCCGTTACGCCTTCGAGTTGGCCAAGGCTCGCCGCGGCCATCTCACGCTCGTTCACAAAACCAATGTGCTTACGTTCGCCGGCGATCTTTGGGAACGGGCGTTCAATGAAGTAGCCGCCGAATATCCGAGCATCGAGACCAACTACAACCATGTGGATGCCTGTTGTATCTACATGGTCGAAGACCCGTCACGCTTCGATGTCATCGTCACCGACAATCTCTTCGGAGACATCATCACCGACCTCGCCGGTGCTGTGTCGGGAGGAATCGGGTTCGCGTCGTCGGCCAATTTGCATCCCGGGGCGGTGTCGATGTTCGAGCCGGTTCACGGCTCAGCACCAGATATTGCCGGAACTGGGAAGGCAAATCCCACCGCTGCCGTATTGTCGGGAGCACTGATGCTCGATCATATTGGTGAGTCCGAGGCCGCCGATCGCATTCGTGCGGCCTGCTCCGACCCCGATTTGCTCACTGGATCCACCACCGAGATCGGCGACACCATCGCCGGTCGGCTCTGAGAGGGGCGCCAATGCCAATCACACCCACACCCCACATTTGGATGAACGGCGAGATGGTGCCGTGGGAGGACGCAACCGTTCACGTCCTCACCCACACGCTGCACTATGGCACCGGCGTTTTCGAGGGCATTCGTGCCTACGAGACCGACAAGGGGGCAGCGATCTTCCGTCTCACCGAACACATCGAGCGTTTTTACCGTTCGGCCAAGATTCTCAACATGGATATGCCCTATTCGGTGGCGGAGATCGTTGAGGCGTGCAAGTTGGTGGTGGCCGACAGCGGTCTCCCCTCGTGTTACGTCCGGCCCATCGCCTACTACGGGTACGGCGAAATGGGTTTGGCAACCGGAGCGTGCAAGACCGATATATCGATCGCTGCGTGGCCGTGGGGCGCCTACCTTGGCGACGATGCGGTCACCAAGGGTGTGCGCATGAAGATCTCGTCGTGGACGCGCCACGACCACAACATCATGCCGCCGGCGTCGAAGACCACCGGCAACTACGCCAACTCCACCCTGGCCAAGATGGAAGCCATTCGTGCCGGTTACGACGAAGCAATCATGCTCAACAAGGCCGGCCTTGTGAGTGAGTGCACGGGCGAAAATCTCTTTGTGGGCCGCGGCGACGTGTTGATCACCCCTCCCACCTCATCGGGTGCACTTGCCGGAATCACGCAGGACACGGTCACGTCGATCGCTGCCGATCTCGGCTACGAAGTGAAGGTGGCCGATTTGGCGCGATCTGATCTCTACGTCGCCGATGAGATTTTTGTTTGTGGAACGGCAGCTGAGGTCAGCGCCGCTAATTCGGTCGACGACCGTGATGTGCCGTGCCCCGGGCCACGGACCAAGGCAATCGCTGATGCTTATGCCGATGTCGTCCGGGGACGTAACCCCAAGTACCTGTCGTGGAACGAGCTCGCGTCGTGAACTCGACCGATGCCACGGTAGATCCTGCCGTTCGGCGAGACCCATCGTGGCCCGACCGCGTCGACATCTACGACACGACTCTGCGTGATGGCTCACAACTCGAGGGCATTTCTCTCACCGTCGACGACAAGTTGCGGATTGCTCGCGAGCTCGATCGCTTGGGAGTTGCTTTCATAGAAGGCGGCTGGCCTGGGGCCAATCCCAAGGACGACGAGTTCTTTCGCCGGGCACGCACCGAACTCTTGCTTGAAACGAGCGAGTTCGTGGCGTTCGGCTCCACGAGGCGCGCCAAGGGCAAAGTCGATTCCGATGCCACGCTGGCCAACTTGGTGGGCGCCGGCACCGACGTGGTTTGCATAGTTGGGAAATGCTGGGACTACCACGTCACCGAGGCACTCAAGACGACGCTGGATGAGGGTGTTGCCATGGTCTCCGACTCGATCGAGTATTTGGTCGGGGAAGGCAAGCGGGTGCTGTTTGATGCCGAGCACTTCTTCGACGGCTACCTGCGCAATCCGGAGTTCAGCCTCAGAGTTGTCGAAGCAGCAGCGATGGCCGGGGCTGAGACCGTGGTGTTGTGTGACACCAACGGAGGATCGTTGCCTCCCGAGATCGAGGCCGCCGTGCGCGACGTGGTGAGCCATGTCGACTGTGGTGTGGGAATTCATCTTCACAACGACGCGGGTTGCGGCGTGGCCAACGCTTTGGCTGCGGTGCGCGCCGGGGCGACGCAGGTGCAAGGCACCATCAACGGGTATGGCGAGAGGGTCGGCAACTGTGATTTGGTGCCGATCGTCGCCAATCTCGAATTGAAAATGGATATCCGTGCCTTGCCCGAGGGCCGCTTATCCATGCTCACGTCTGTGGCCCACAGCGTGGCCGATTCGGTGAACTTCGCGGTTGATCCACAGCAGCCCTACGTCGGCTCGAGCGCGTTTGCCCACAAGGCCGGTCTCCACACCAGTGCGCTGCATCGCGCCCGAGATGCCTATGAACACATCTCGCCTGAGTTGGTAGGCAACGGAACCCGCGTGCTTGTATCCGAGATGTCGGGGCGAGCATCACTCGAGATGAAGGCCACCGAACTCGGCATCCAACTCGATGGCGCCAAACTTGGCGAAGTAATCGAGACTCTCAAAGATCTGGAGTACTCCGGCTATCACTTCGAAGCCGCCGACGCGTCGTTCGAATTGTTGCTCAAGGGTGCGAGCGGCTGGGAACAGCGTTTCTTTCAACTCGAGTCGTTCCGCGTGTCGATGGATCACCGGTCGGGGTCGGGTGCTCGGGCATGGAACGATGTGGCGGTCGACGTCGACACGGAAGCCACCGTGAAGTTGCTGGTGGGTGGTGAGCGTCGTATCGCTGTAGGCGAGGGAAATGGCCCGGTCAACGCGCTCGACAGTGCGGTCAGGGGCGCTCTCAACGGCAGCTATCCGTCTCTTGAGCGGGTGTCGCTCACCGACTTTCGGGTCCGTGTGCTCGACACCCAGAAGGGGACTGGCGCGATTACGCGAGTGCTCCTCGAGTCGACCAACGGCCAGCAAACCTGGTCAACGATTGGTGTGAGCGAAAACATCATCGAGGCGTCTTGGCAGGCACTCATCGATTCGCTGGTCTACGCCCTTGTCCAGGCCGACGAGACTCCCGTGCCGTCTTAGCGTAGACACCCACTCGGTGACTACGATTGCCGCCATGTCAGCTCCCGAGTTCGTCCCGTCCGGTGTGGTCTCGAGCAAGTTCTACAGTTCCCCTCCCCGGCGCGATGGCGAATGGCGTGCTGATCGTCCCGGAGAGATCATCGGCGAGGCCATTCAGCCGTCGGGCGACGCTCTGGGCAACCAAGGTCCCGACCAGGGCTACATGCTGAAGCTCGCGAAGCGATTTTCTGATGAGTTGGTGATGGCCCCCGGCGAGCACGATGCCGACGTGATCGCGGGTGCGGCTGCTGTTGCCATGCGACGCGCGTCGCTGTTCGGGCGCGGCCCGGTTTCAGATGATCTGCGATTGGCTTTGACCGTGTTTGGCTACCTCAGCGAAGCCCCCGAAGAGTTGGTGGCGTATCGCCGCCGGTTGTTTGACGAGGTCCACCACCATGTGGCCCACTACCGTGAATCGCGCCGAATCGCCAGCGTTGTGCCAGAGGCGACGTTACGACTGTCGTTGGACTCGGTGCAGGCTCAACACGAACGCGACTGGCGTGCTCCTCTCGGGATCTGAAACTCCCTGGCTTAGCTTCACATTGGGCTCCGCCGGGCGGCGCTAACCTCGCCTGAGTGACAACTCCGCGCGTTCGTTTCGCACCGGCCCCCACCGGTTACCTCCATGTCGGCAGTGCCCGATCGGCCTTGTTCAATTGGCTCTTCGCCCGCCACACCGGCGGTGAGATGTTGCTACGGATCGAAGACACCGACGCTTCGCTCAAGAAGCAAGAATTTGTCGATGCCATCATCGAGCCGTTGCAGTGGCTGGGGATCGACTGGGACATCGGCCCGCTCTTTCAGTCCGACCGCCGAGATGATCATGTCGCTGCGGTTCAGCGGCTGGTCGATGAGGGCAAGGCCTACTTCTGCGATCTCTCCCGTGAGGAGTCGGCGCAGATGGCTGAGGATGCAGGGCTGCCGGCCGGTTACCACGGCTGGTCGCGTGATCGTCAAGTCGCCGACGGCGAAGGAGTGGTGGTGAGATTCCGTGCTCCCGACACCGGTGTCACCGTTATCGACGATCTGATCAGAGGCCACGTCGAGTTCTCCCACGAAGTCATTGAAGACTTCGTGATCCGGCGCGGCGACGGCTCGCCCACCTTCCTCATTGCCAACGCCGTAGACGATCACGACATGGGGATCACCCACGTGATCAGGGGCGAGGACCTGCTCAACACCACACCAAAGGTCATGCTGATCTGGAATGCCCTCGGCTTTGGTGAGCCGCCCACGTATGCCCATCTTCCACTGCTCGTCAACGAACGCCGCAAGAAGCTTTCGAAGCGTCGCGACGATGTGTCGCTCGCCGATTACATGAATCGTGGCTACCTACCCGAGGCGATGGTCAACGCATTGTCGCTGCTCGGTTGGGGTCCGGCCGACGACGTCGAGATCAGGCCGGTCGCTGAGATCATCGAGATGTTCACCTTGGAGGCGGTCAACAAGTCGGCGGCGTTCTTTGATGTGAAGAAGCTCGATCACATCAACAATGCCTACATACGTGCCATGTCACCCGAGGCATTCGCCGAGGTCGTCGCGCCGTTCATGGTCGCTGATGATGTCGGCTATCCAGCCTCCAACTACGACCCGGCGATCGTCGTGGCGCTCGCACCGGAGATCCAACAGCGCATCTCCACACTGTCGCAAGCTCCGGGCTGGGTGGCGTGGCTGTTTGTCGACAACATCGATTCCTACGATGAGAAATCGTGGAAGAAGTCGATGGTGAAGGGCCGTGCTGCCGAGAGAGTCCTTGATGAAGTGATCGAGGCGCTGGCAGATGATTCGTTCGATGATCCCGAATCGATCCAAGCCGCTGTGATGGAAGTAGGAGCGCGTCTTTCTGAGGAGATCGGGGCACGGGTGATGTCGCAGGCTCCTGTGCGGGTTGCTCTCACCGGTCACATGGCCGGAATTCCGCTCTGGCAAGCAATGACAATGCTGGGCCACGACAAATGCATCGGTCGGCTTGAGGCTGCCCGGGCAAGGCTCAAAGGCTGACCTGTGGTGGTCGGACGGCCACGATGGCTGTCCGGCGGACGCGCGCTGCGCGTGGCGTTGATTGCAGGCGTGCTTGGCGTGATGTATGTGGGGGTCACGTTTGTGCAGGTGCTGGTCGCTTCTCATGCGGATGACTCGGGCACCGCCGACGCAATAGTGGTGCTCGGTGCGGCCCAATTCAACGGAACACCTTCGCCGGTGTTGGCTTCTCGGCTCGACCATGCCCGTCAGCTTTGGGACGACGGCGCCGCAGCGCTCATTGTCACCACGGGATCGAAGCTCGAAGGCGATGCCTTTACTGAGGGTTACGCAGGATTCGAATATCTACTGCAGTCCGGGGTGCCCGAGTCTGATCTGCTGGTGATCACCGACGGATCATCGACTTGGGAGCAGCTGTCAGCCACCAAAAGACAGCTCCAACTGCTCGACATCGACTCGGTGATGTTGGTGTCCGACCCGTATCACGCGCTGCGGTTGCGGCAGATCGCATCGGAGGTGGGGTTGAGGTCGAAGATCTCGCCGACGGCGGGCGGATCATCGCTGAGACAGCTTCTGCGTGAGACCGCTGCGGTGTCGCTGGGGAGAGTGCTTGGCTATCGAAGGGTCGATAACTGGCTCGGCAGTGTCGGATGATTCCGGTACGCTCTCGATTCCGGTACGCTTTCGGTGTCCTTCGGGGATGGTGTAATAGGTAACACAACTGGTTCTGGTCCAGTCATTGGGGGTTCAAGTCCTCCTCCCCGAGCAAAATCGAAGGGGCGCCGTCATGGCGCCCCTTCGTGTATTTCCGGTGTGATTTTTGCGCCTCAGACGATGGGTGAGGCCCCGACGATCTCTGGTGGGAGCACAACTGGCCGCGGCTACACTCCCTGAGCCATCGGCCGCCGCAGCGGTCGGACGAGCCCCGTTCGTCTAGCGGCCTAGGACGCCACCCTCTCAAGGTGGTAGCACGGGTTCAAATCCCGTACGGGGTACCAGCAGTGACCGCAGGTCAGAGCCGCTTTCCGAAGCGGCTCTTCTTGTTCACTACCCGCCGACCCTCAGCCGGCTCTGGGTTGTTGCCATTGGCTGGTGTGGCCAGGAACGGTGGTGCCGTTGGGGCGTTGGATGGTCCATGTGCCGTCGGGGTTTCGTCGGGTGTGGTAGCCGTGTTCTTTG
>JBDNJK010000012.1:0-15922 GCA_041687805.1 Acidimicrobiales bacterium | reverse complement strand
TGGCCATCGGCCAATACCCGTAGACCCGGCGGCCCACGGCGACATCGTCGCAGCGACTCTCCTCTATCTCGGCGAAACCGAACGCCGGTACTCGACCCCAGCCCTCGTCGGCGGGGAAGAAGTTCCAGTAGCCCAAAGCATCGCCGATGGTGGCGTAGGTGACGTTGTTGGAGGTGACGGCGAAGTGTTCGATGCGAGCGAGAACCTGCCCGGCTGACAATGGTGTTTCGGATTCGACAACACGTGTGGATGCGTACTCGCCTCTGTTTACCTCGAACGATATTGTCATGGGATCTCTTGGTGTAGTTCGTTGCGACGCTACTGCTCAGGGAGCCAGCACGCCCAGCGCCGTCGTGAACACGACACCGAGGCCGATTGCCATCTGTTGTGCACCGATAATGGCCACCGCGGGCACGGCCCGGCGGGCTGCGACAACTTGAAATGACGCTGCCACTCCGAGGGCGATCACGGCGGCGACCGGTACGTCGGTTATGAACATGCCAGCCGCCAACGCCCCGACAGCCAACGCCTGAGCCGCATCGCTGTGCCAGACAGAGTGGGGTTGGGAACGTGACCGACTGATTTGGACTCGCACAAAAACGACAGACGCAACGGATCTTGCCGCCGCGACCAACCACATCGCCATGGCCAGCCGGGTCGATCCGCCCCCAGCCACCACGATTGCCGCTGCGGTCGACGAGATACCAACCGTGCCGGCGAGTTCGGGGATCAAGCGTCTACTCCGACTCCTCACGTCGTACCAGAGGCCGGTGGCGAACAGAGGAGACGCCACGAGGTAAGGCCACCAAAACGGCCCCGATGAAATCACCACTGTGACGACAACAAGGGTTGCGATCACGGCCGACTCGGCGAGGGCCAAGCGTTCGGCAATCACCGTGCGCCGGAGTCGCCGGCCGCGGGATCGATCAACCAGCGCATATTTCAGTGGGGTTCTGGCCGTGAACATCAACAGTGCTGCCACCGACAATGCGATCGCCGACCCCGACCACATCACCAACATGCCGAGTAGCGCGGGCTCGAGGGTGAGGCTCCATCCGCCATGCTCGCGAGGCATAGCCACTGTTCGCATGATGCGTTGGGTCGATGAGTCAGTCTCCACCCGGCGAGACTAGTGTCGCGAACATCGGACCCACCCCGAGGGATGGCCAATGAGACACGACATGCAGCCACATGTTTGGAGCGACCACGCGGGCCGCCGAGTGTTGATCGAGGCCGGCGACTGGGCCAGGCAGGAATCGCTGACTGGAGTGCTGCAACGGTCGGGCTATCAGACCACCACATGCGATGGACCTGAAAGCAGCGACAGCAGGTGCACGCTTGTTGGCACCGGTGAGTGCGACGCATGCCGTGACGCCGATGTGATCGTCCATTTGCTCAGGCACTCAGACCCGCGTAATCGTGAGGTTCTTCTGAATCTTCGATCCCACTATCCCGATACGCCTATCATCGTCGAGGTGCCGGGTCCCCGCGCCGAGCGATACCCCTCAGACTTCGACCGGTGCACGGTGATCCCGCAGCCCATGACGGCTCAGTCGCTACTTGCCGCAATTGCCGACGCTCTCACGTCGCCAGCAGCGGAGTCGTAGCATCGTCAAGCCCGCTGGGCGATTCAACGAGACCGGAACGTGTGTGAAATCAGATGACCGACATGCACTCATACGACGAGTCGACAGATGAACTCGCGTGGAAAATATTCAGGTACGCGCTCAATCGTGTGAGGCTCGATCCGCCACCCCTCGACGGCCCCAGGACGGCTTCTGAATTGCAGCAGGCGGTGGGTGACACCATTACCCCCGAAGGTTTGGGCGGGGGCAGAGCGCTGGAGTTGTTCACCGACGAATTGGCGCCTTCATGCATCTCCACCGACCACCAGCTCTACCTGTCGTTCGTGCCCACTGCCCCCACTGAAGCAGCGGTTCTGTTCGATGTGGTTGTCGGCGCGTCGTCTCTCTATGGCGGATCGTGGCTAGAAGGAGCCGGCGCGGTCTATGCCGAGAACGAGGCGCTTCGATGGCTGGCCGATTTGGCGGGATTTCCCGAGTCTTCGGGAGGAGTGTTCGTATCAGGTGGAACGGCCGGAAACCTGAGTGCGTTGGTGGCGGCGCGTCATCACGCCAGATCAAGACGCGACACATCTGCTCAACGATGGGCGGTCGTGGCGTCTTCATCGGCACACTCGTCGATTGCGGCTGCCGCGGAAGTGATGGACATCGATGTGATCGAAGCGCTGGTCGACGACAGCAGACGACTCACCGGCAAGGCAGTTTCGGATGCGATTTCCGCCGCCGGTCCAGATGTGTCGATACTTGCTGTCGTCGCCACGGCCGGGTCAACCAATCTCGGCATCGTCGATGATCTCCAAACAGTGGCGGACGTTTGCGCAACTCACGAAATCTGGTTTCATGTCGATGCTGCCTATGGAGGAGCGGCGCTTGCCGCACCGTCTGTGCGTCACAGATTTGCGGGAATCGAGCGGGCCGACTCGCTTGTAGTCGATCCTCACAAATGGCTCTTTGCTCCCTACGACTGTGCTGCGCTGATATATCGGCACCCCGAGATCGCCCGTAGGGCCCACACTCAGCACGCCGGCTATCTCGATCCGCTCGACGGCGACCAGTGGAATCCAAGCGACTACGCACATGTGCTCACCCGCCGAGCGCGGGGCTTGCCGCTGTGGTTCTCGTTGGCAACCCACGGAACTCGGGCATACACCGAAGCGGTTGAACACACCTTGGATCTGGCACGCGAAATCGCAGCGGAGATTGCTGCCGACGCCAGGTTCGATCTGATCGTCGAGCCCGAACTATCTGTTGTGGCGTTCACCCGAATCGGATGGGCCCCTGACCAGTACCGAGATTGGTCTCGTCGGCTGCTTGAGTCGGGGCAGGCGTTCGTCACTCCCACCACGGTCGACGGCGAGATGGCGCTTCGGCTCTGCATCGTGAGCCCGCGCACCACTATCGAAGGTCTCCGCGGCGTTCTTGCCACGCTCTGACGCCGGAGTCGAGCGGGGCCGGCTTGGCAGTATTACTGTCGGGGCCGATGCCAGACACACGCAAGACCGCCGCCGACAGCGAGACGGTCGTCGACCGTGTCGTTGCACATGCGAGAGACAACACCGATCCGTTCGACGACGGTTTCGAGGCTTACATTCGCCACTACTACTCTCATGTCGATTCCGAAGATCTCGCGGCTCGTCGGCCAGAGGATCTTTTCGGCATGGCCGCCGACCACCGCGAGCTTGGTCGCACGTGGACCTCTGGCACCGTGGCCATCAAGGCGATCAATCCGCGAGGTGAGATCGTCGGGTGGGACAGTCAGCACTCCGTACTGATGGTCGTCACTGACGACCTTCCGTTCCTGGTTGATTCGATCACGATGGAACTGAATCGAATCGGTGCGGGAATTCATCTCATAGTCCACCCTGTGATGCTCGATTTGCGTGACGACACCGGCCACTTTGCCAACCCTCACCTTCACCCCGAGTCTTCGGCGGCCAAGTGTTCGCTCGCCGCCTTCGAAATCGACCGTCAGCCCGGGTCGGAAGAACTCGCTGAGATCGAGACCAATGTGGTGAGGGTCCTCACCGATACGAGGTGGGCGGTCGACGACTGGCAGCAGATGCGCGACCGTATGAAGGCGGTTTCGATTGGCCTTGGCACCGCCAATCTACCGCTCGATGATCGTGAGATATCAGAGACCCGCCAGCTTCTCGACTGGTTGGCCGACGACCACTTCATATTTCTCGGATATCGCGAATACAGGCTCGGCCTCGAAGATGATGCCGAGGTCTTGCTCACCGTGCCCGATTCGGGCCTTGGTATTCTGAGGATCGACGAAGCCCCAGAGCATGGCCGCCTGCTTTCGTCAATGCCGACGATTGTGCAGCAACGAATACACGAGAAACGGCTGATCAACCTCACCAAGGCCAGCTCCAAGTCGACGATTCATCGTGCCACCTATCTCGACTATGTCGGTGTCAAGACGTTCTCCGATGACGGGACCGTGGTCGGAGAGCTTCGGTTCCTCGGGTTGTTCACCTCTGAGGTCTATACATGCAGCGTGCTCGATGTTCCCAAAGTCGAGCGCATGGTCAGTGATGTTCTGAAGCGGGCCGACCTCCCCGAGGGTGGACACGATGCCAAACGGCTGCTGGCGGTCATCGAGTCGTATCCACGCGATGAGTTGATCCAAATGGAGGTCGATGAACTCTACGAGACCTCGATGGCGATCTCCTGTTTGCAGGAACGCCGCAGCGTACGGTTATTCGCTCGCCGAGAGCTGTTCGGACGGTTCGTGACCTGTCTCGTATACATACCGCGGGATCACTACAGCACATCGACTCGCTCCCACATCCAAGACGAACTCACTCGTGCCTTCGGTGGAACTGTTGCCAACTGGGATGCTCGTTTGTCGGAATCGGTTCTGGCCCGGTTGATGATTATTCTCCGCACCGATGGCGACGATTCGAGCCACGTCGATCTGTCCAAGGTCGAAGCGCGAATCACATCCATTATTCAGGACTGGGACGACGAGTTCGATGATCAATCGATCCACGAGTTTGGTGAGGACGGTGGAATTCGGATCTCTAACGACTATCGCGACGGTTTCTCTTCGGAGTACCGCGCCGCGTTCGACCCGCGGGCCGCCGTTGGCGACATCCTCCAGATCGAGAAAATGTCCGGTGATGATCTTGGCCTCAAGGTCTACCGGGAGCCGGGAAAGCCCACCACCGAGTTCAACCTCAAGATGTACAGCCGTGGTGGTCGGATATCTCTCACTTCGGTGATGCCCAGCCTCACCAATCTCGGTGTCACGGTCGTGGATGAGCGCCCGTATGAGGTGAGGCCTCGTGACGGCGAACCGGTGTGGATCTACGATTTCTCGTTGCGCCACTTCGGCCAGGAGATGAAGTTCAATCGTGTCGCGGGTCTGGTCGAGGAAGCGTTCGAATCGGTGTGGGACGCCACCGTCGACGACGACGGGTTCAACAGGCTCGTGCTGAGCGCGGGGGTGCGCCCGCGTGAGGTGGCCGTGTTACGAGCCTTCGCTCGTTATCTCCACCAAATCGGATTCCAATACAGCAGGTTGTTCACAGAGCAGACGCTCGAGCAGCACCCAAAACTCTCGCGTCACCTCGTCGATTTGTTCCTCACACGCTTCGACCCAGAAATTAATACGGCAGATCGTGACTCACGTGCTGCGGAGATCGATGCGGCGATCGTCGAGAGCATCGATCGCATGGCCAGCCTCGACCAGGACCGTGTGATTCGCAGAATCCATAATCTGATTCGTTCGGCTATCAGAACCAATTACTTCCAGGTCGACGCCGACGGCAAATCCAAGCCCTACATGTCGGTGAAGTTCGACCCATCCATGATCACGTCGATGCCCGACCCGCGACCGATGTTCGAGATCTACGTCTACTCGCCGCGCTTCGAGGGGCTCCACCTTCGGGCAGGGTTCGTGGCACGCGGTGGGCTGCGTTGGTCTGATCGCACCGAGGACTACCGCACTGAGATCCTCGGATTGGCGAAGGCGCAGATGGTTAAGAATGCGGTGATCATCCCAGGCGGGGCCAAGGGAGGTTTCGTGCTCAAGCAGCCACCGGTGGGAGCAGAGCCGGCGGTACTTCGAGAGGAAGTTATTGCCTGCTACAAGTTGTTTGTTTCGGGCCTTCTCGACGTCACCGACAACATCGTCGATGATCAGATCGTGTCTCCGGAGCGCACCGTTCGCTACGACGGCGACGACCCATATTTGGTTGTCGCCGCCGACAAGGGCACCGCTACTTTCTCCGATATCGCCAATGAATTGGCCATCAACCGCGGGTTCTGGCTCGGCGACGCGTTCGCTTCGGGTGGCTCACACGGCTACGACCACAAGAAGATGGGGATCACGGCAAGAGGCGCTTGGGAGTCGGTTAAGCGCCACTTTCGGGGCATGCACATCGACGTTCGGTCGGAAGCTTTCACGGCGGTGGGAATCGGCGACATGTCGGGCGACGTGTTCGGCAATGGGATGCTTCGATCGCCTCACACACGCCTCGTGGCCGCGTTCGATCATCGCGATGTGTTCATCGACCCAGATCCTGATCCGTCGGCCGCATTTGCCGAGCGTCAGCGCTTATTCGATCTACCTCGCTCGAGTTGGGCCGATTACGACACATCTCTCATATCCAATGGTGGAGGAGTGTTCTCTCGCTCATCGAAATCGATCGAGATCACCGAACAGATGAGAGCGGTTCTCGGCATCGATGCCGAACACCTCACGCCGGATGAACTGATCGCTGGAATTCTCAAAGCACCTGTCGATCTTCTCTGGAATGGCGGCATCGGCACCTACATCAAGGCGACCGAGGAGTCGCATTCGGCTGTCGGTGACAAGTCCAACGACAGCATTCGCGCCAACGGCTGTGATCTGCGTTGCAAGGTGATCGGAGAGGGCGGAAATCTTGGCGTCACCCAGCGCGGGCGTATCGAATTCGCCAGCGGTGGCGGCCGCGTGTTCACCGACGCGATCGACAATTCGGCTGGCGTCGACTGTTCAGACCACGAGGTCAACATCAAAATTCTGCTCGACCGTGTGGTGGCCGACGGCGACATGACACAAAAGCAGCGCAACGAGCTGCTGGTCGACATGACCGACGAGGTCACCAACCTGGTTCTCTCCGACAACTACAACCAGACCCGGGCGCTTACCATCGCAAAGGTCGAGTCGCTCAGCATGGCCGAGGTCGATGGCCGTTACATCGATCAGCTTGAGGCCAACGGACTGATCGACCGAGTTCTCGAATATCTTCCCACGACCGATGAGCTCGCTGATCGTGGCCGTGAGGGCGCCGGGCTCACCTCTCCTGAGCAGTCGGTCCTCTCGGCCTACACCAAAAACATTCTTACCGCCGAGCTTGTCAACTCGGACACGCCCGACAATCCGGCATTCGATCATCTCCTGATCGACTACTTCCCGTCGGCACTCCACGCCGACTTCGGTGCCCAGATTCATACCCACCGGCTGCGCCGCGAGATCGTGGCCAACCGTGTGGCCAACATGGTGGTCGATAGGGCCGGATTGTCGATGATCTTCCGGTTATCGAACGAGACCTCGGCTCCCATCCATGAAATCGCCGACGCCTACATGGCGGCTTGGGATATTTTCGGTCTGTCGGAATTCGCAGCTGAGATCGATTCCCTCGATTCGGTTATCGATATCGAGAAGCAATTGTCGATCCATCTTCGGGCCCGCCAGCTTGCCGAGAGAGCGACTCGCAAATTGCTGCGCAACCGGCCGGCGCCGTTCGATGCTTCAAATGCGTTGTCTGATCTGGCGGAGCAAGTCATGGAAGCAGTTCGAGTGCTGCCCCAGCATCTGCGGGGTGTCGACAAGTCGGCGTACAAGCGCACACTCAAAGAACTGATGGCCGCTGGGGCGCCAGAGGAGATGGCTTCCAGGTCGGCAGCTTTGGTTCCGTCGATCGCCGCTCTCGACATTGTGATGGCCCACACAGTCACAGGAGTGCCCCTCGAGTCGGTGTCGGCGGTTCACTTCGCGATTGCCCACAGACTAGATCTCACATGGCTTCGTGACCGTATTTTCTCGCTGCCCCGCAATAGCCGTTGGGAGACAATGGCCAGGTTGTCGTTGCGAGGTGATCTCTACAACGACCATCGGCAGCTCACGATTCAAGTGCTGCAAAGTGCATCCGAAGGCGCCGAACCGATGCATATGGTCGACAAGTGGATCCGGGCCAATCAGGGAGCCGTCACTCGCTACCACAAGACGATTGATGAGCTGAGAGCCGCCCGCACCGATCTCACCACGATTCTTGTTGCCGCCCGCGAGGTAGGCACACTCATCGACCGGACCTCGTGATCGAGATCAGGCCGCTCGTAGTTCGACGGAGTAGCCGATCTCGATATCGGGTGAACTGAACTTGGTGAGCACCAGGTTCAACATGATTGGACTGCCGGGGGTGAGCGCTCTGGGAGCCTGTGTGGACCACGTGTGGGCGGACCCGCCCACTGCCGAGTGAGGTCAACCCGGCGAGAATTGGTCGGGGATGGAGTTGAGCGAGCCAGCTTCGCTCAGATACAGCGTGTGTGGGCCCTGCTCGGTCGACAAGGTGATCTGATTGTCGAACACGCCACTTGGTGGCACGTGGGGCCGCTCCGGCGCGTCGGACCAGTCGATCGTGACGCATCCGGAGAGGGGATGGTTGCGATTGCATGTCTGGGCCGGTCGGGTTGCGTCCCAAAGTGAGACCACGATTGTGGAGCCGGCGAGATCGAGGCCGTCAAGATCTGTGGGAAGGACTCCATCGATGCTTGATGATTGGTGAAATCCGGGATCATCGAAGGACTGTGCTGCCTTAACCGTGATCTTTCCAGACAGCAGCATGACGGCTTCGGTGGAGGCCTGCGACGACGAGCAACCTGCCGCGATCAGCGCCACAGCTCCGAGCACGCCGATGAGAGATACCCATCGTGGATGGTTCATTCCCACAGCGATGAAAGCGCAGTGTCGACCTCGTCGGCCAGGCCAACATCAGCTAGGCCCGCGATTTCATCCTCGCTCACCGGACTTGCCGCTGGCTCGTCGAACAAGTCGCGGATCGGCTCTATGAATCGGCTGAGCTGGGCGTAGACGTGCTTGTCGTCGAGGGCCCGACGATTGACATGGAACCCCAGCGGAAAGTTGACGGTGAGTTCGTCCTTGGCACGGGTCATGGCGACGTAGGCCAGCCTGAGTTCCTCGCCAAGGCCGACATCGTCGCCCAGCGACATCTCGGAGGGAATGTTGCCGTCGGCAGCGTGAATCACGTGGACTGCCCGCCACTCGAGACCCTTGGCCGAATGGATGGTGGACAGGGTGAGCCAATCATCGTCGAGATGTGGTGGTCCGGCGCGCTCGCCGCTCTTGCTGGGTGGATCAAGGGTGAGCTCGGTGAGGAATCGGCTACGGCTCGAGTAGTTGGCGGCTGTGGCCGCGAGTTGGTCGATGTCGGCGATACGTGCCGCCGAGTTGTTGTAGCGGGTGGGGAACACCATGGAGCAGAAACCCTTGAGCCTGTCGACCTGTTCCGATGGGCTCACGTCGGCGCTCGCACACTGCCCGAATGCGGTTCTTAGTTCGCTCGACTGATCGTTGGCCGCCGATGGCACTCGCCCGACTCCATCAATGAACAGTGATAGTGATTCGTCGGCCTGGTCGTCGATTCCGAGCTCATTGGAGAGCCGACGCAGTGTTGCCGGCCCGACCCCATCGAGCATCGACAAGACTCTGTGCCAGGCGAGCTGATCGGCCGGATTGTCGAGAATGCGAAGCAGCGCCAGAAGATCTTTGACATGCGCGGCTTCGAGATATTTGAGCCCGCCGTATTTTCGGTATGGGATGTCGCGCCGGGTGAGTTCGAGTTCGAGGCCGTCGCTGTGGTGGCCGTTGCGGAACAGCACCGCTTGGTCGCGAAGATCCATGCCGCGCTCGCGCGCATCGAGCACCGCAGTTGCCACGTGTCGGCTTTGGTCGCCCTCGTCGTTGTGGGTGATGAGATTCGGCTTGAGCCCGTTGGCTCGGGTCGACCAGAGCTCCTTCTCGTAGTGGTCGCTGGACTGTTTGAGCAGGGCGTTGGCCACCGCAAGTATCGCGGTGGTTGATCGGTAGTTCTGGTCGAGAGTAATGGTGGTGGCACCGGGGAAGTGATCGGCGAATCGCCACATGTTTTCGACAGTCGCCGCACGAAACCCGTAGATGGCCTGAGCGTCGTCGCCCACCGCGCACAGCCCGGTGTCGGGGCGACACATGCCTCTCACAATGTCGGCCTGAACCGGGTTGGTGTCTTGGTATTCGTCGATCAGGATGTGGTCGAACATGCGACGGAGCTCGTCTCCGACGGGGCCCACGGTGAGCCCTCGCCAGAACAAGAGCATGTCGTCGTAGTCGAGAACCTTGTTGGCCCGTTTGCGGCGCGTGTATTCGGCGAAAATGGTTTTGAGATCGTCGGCATGGTCGGCGCACCATGGGTAGTCGGTGTCGAGAACCGCAGCGAGTTTGGCCTGACTGCTCACCATTCGGGAGTAGATACCGGCCACTGTTTCCTTGCGGGGGAATCGTTTGCCGCGTTCTCCGAAGCCGTTTTCCGTGCGGACCATACCCATCAGGTCGGTGGAGTCGGAGTTGTCGAGCACGGTGAATCCGGTGGAGAGCCCCGCGGCTTGGCCGAATGTGCGCAAAACGCGATTGGCCATGGCGTGGAAGGTTCCGCCCCAAATTTGAGTGGCATGGCGATCAGGGGAGGCCGCGGCAACTCGGCCGATCATTTCGGCAGCGGCGCGCCGTGTGAATGTGAGTAGGAGTATTCGATTCGGGTCGACGCCGTCATCAAGGATTCTGGTGACTCGTGCCACAAGCGTCTTGGTTTTGCCGGTGCCCGCGCCAGCGACGATCAGTAGCGGCGATCCGGTGTGGTCGACGGCCGATCGTTGCTGGGAATTGAGGTCATCGAACATTCGTTCGTAGGTTAGCTCATGGGGAAGATCAAAATCGACCTTGTCGTCCGCACCATGCCACCGGACACAATGTGTCGTGATCTTCACATGAGGGTCGCGTTAAGGGAACCGTCCGGATGCGGCAAAGATCGCTGAGAGCGGCTGCGGTTCCCGTTGGGCTAGCGCCATAGCCCACACCCCCTGACCCCGACCCCTCAACGCACCCCCATCCTCGAAACCCTGGATCTATGAACGCCTAGGACTGTGTGGTGGTCCTAGGCGTTCATAGATCCCGGGATTGGCGATCTGTGACTGCTTGGGACTGTGTGGTGGTCCTAGGCGTTCATAGATCCGGGGATTGGCGATCTGTGACTGCTTGGGACTGTGTGGTGGTCTAGATCTCGACGGTGAGGCTCTCGCGGACCATTTCGTCGGCAGTATCGGTGAGAGTTGATTCGAAAATATCGGCGTTGAAGCGACGGAGCTCTTTGGAGAGCCCGCCGACATGGAAGTCTTTCATCAGTATGAACACGACGGACTCACCGCTTTGGAGGCGATGACCCATTTCCCGCATGTGGTCGTCGTTGATCCCTACGTCGTGGAGTTTGGCCCAGAGCCCACCGACGGTTGCGCCCAGCGCTCCTCCGGCGATCATCCCGGGAGGGCCGCCGAGCATGCCCAGCAGCGCTCCGACCCAGCCGCCGGCACTGGCCCCCTGACTGGTGTTGAGATCACGTGTCTGTTGGATCCGGATCTTGTCGTCGGTCTGGTGGACGATGGCGATGTCGTCGATCTCGATCACATGACTCTTGGCCAGCCGACCCATGGCCAACACACATTCCTGGGCCATTAGAGGCTCAGCGAATTGGAGGGCGAGAAGTCCTGGTGGTTGCTGATCGGGCATGGCGTACCTCTGCGGGTGTCAGGTCTCCACCGCTTGGGGTGGGTGATCCTTGATCCAACGTAACGCCTCGTCGGCCGAGTCGACCGTTGTGATCATGTCGGAGTAGGCACGGCCGACCGCGAGATCGCGCAGCAGTTGCTCGGCCGGGAGGACATCGTTCCAGTAGTCGCTTCCGAGAAGGACCATCGGGCTGATCTGGCCGAACACGCCGTAGTGGTTTTGGGTTGCGTCCTGAAATATCTCCTGGACGGTGCCGGCCGATCCTGGAGCGAAAACCACGCCATGAATGGCGATCGCCAGCAGTCCGTCTTCGCGAATCGAGTTGGCGAAGTACTTGGCTACATGGGTCGCGAATTGGTTGGTTGGCTCGTGGCCGTAGAACCAGGTGGGCACGGCCAGACTCTCGCCTCCCTCGGTAAAGGCGTCGCACACCTCCAACCCCGCGGTGAGGTAGACGTCTGTATCGGCAAAGTCGGCTGCCGATGACAACATGTCGATGGCGCTGTCGATGGCGCTCGGTGGCCGCTTCGACAACCAAGCCCCGAGGTTGGCTGCTTCCATCGCGCCGGGTCCGCCTCCGGTAGCCACGTGGTAGCCATCTCGCGACAACGACCAGCCGAGGTCGGCAACGGTTCGATACTCGGCATCGGCGCGTCCAAGACCATGCCCGCCCATGATCGCAACGACCCGGGGTTGGTGGTCGAGATGATCGCGCAGGGCATCGTCGATGGCGTGGTCGTGGAGCCGCCGGGCCAGTGCGTGCACAACCGGCAGATGGGTCCCTCTTGGATGTTGCGAGGCCCACCGGTAGATGCGGGTGTCGAGAGCCTGCTCATACGTGTGGTGGCCGGTCGTGTCGCCTGGTAGCCATCCCTGCAGCAGCTCCCTTTGGCCGTAGAGACACGGCCGATATGGGTCGAAGGGAAGATCGTTGAACCGTGGAAACACGATCGCCCCGGCCTCGTGAACGTGTCTGAGGGCAGCATCGGTCAGGGCGGCGCCAAGAAATGTTGTGCCGATACAACTGCTGGAGATGATCCCGGACGTGCGATCGCACAGATCGAGGCCCTGAATCACAACCCCATCGAGATTGCCGTGGTTGGCGATCTGTGAGTCGAACTCGACAAGTGAGTGGATCTCACGCATCTGTCGACAGTAGGCGGTGGCCTGAGCTTGGGCGATAGCGGCTGAATCCTGGAGGTCTAGTGTTGGCCCATGAACCAGGACGTACGCATTGTTGATCCTCATGTCCACATCTGGGATCCCCGAACCACCCCAAGGGCGGCGAGCCCGCTTGTGAAGCTCATCGGACGATGGCCAAAGGTCCTCGACCGCGCGGTGAAATTGCTGATGCCGAAGCCGTTGGTTGAGTTCGTGGGCGATTCCCGTTACGTGCTCAATGCCCACATGCCCGACACGTTCCATCGCGACACCGGTGCCTACAACGTGGATGGATACGTACATATCGAAGCAGGCTGGGAGGAGAAGGGCACGTTGGGCCCCGTAGGTGAGACCAAGTGGGTCGATGCGCTCGACGACCCACCGCTTTCGCTCGTGGCGCATGCCGACCTCAGCGACACGGCCAGCCTCGATGCCGTTCTCGAAGCCCACGCTGCCGCCAGCAAACGCTTCGTCGGCGTGCGCGACATGGCCGCGGCCCATCCGGCGAAGAAGATTCACAACTGGGCCGAATCGGAGGCTGTGTTGACGTCACCGGAATTCGAGGCCGGATATCGGCGGCTCGGCGAACGCGACCTCAGCTTCGATGCGTGGGTCTACTCCAACCAGTTGCGAGACCTGTCGCGGCTGGTGGAACGTGTCCCGGACACACGAGTGGTGCTTGACCACATGGGCACACCGGTGGCCTTGGGGGGTCCGTTCGGGGGTCTGGGAGAGACTTCTCGGCAACGCGACGCCATCCGACGCGACTGGTACGACGACCTGGCGCGACTGGCTGAACATCCGCAGGTTCACCTCAAGTTGAGTGGCCTGCTCATGTGCACGCTCGGTTTCGGCTATCACGAGGCTGGCGGTCCGATATCGGTGCAGCAGGTGGTCGACGACATCGGGTCTCATATCCGAAATGGCATCGAGACGTTTGGCGTCGACCGCTGCATGTTTGCCTCAAACTTCCCGATGGACAAAGTGTCGATCAGCTACGAGATGCTCTACGACGCCTACTTCGAGATCGTGTCCGACTACTCGATCGAGGATCGCCGGAAGCTTTTCGCCGAGAATGCCGAGGCGTTCTATCGAACCAACTGATCAGGTTTCGGTCACCAGATGGCAGCCTCCATTCCAGCCTCTGACAACTTGAGTTTCGCGTTCGAATCCAAGGGTCGACACCGTGGCCGTATCGAGCGCAAGCAGCCGACCGTCCTCAGAGGGAAGACCTAGCCAACGGGCCGCGAATATTCGTAGGAAATGGCCGTGGGCAAATATGCACACGTCGCCATCGACCCTGAGTGCTCGCGCTATGGCTTGATCAGCGCGGCGCCCGACATCGTCGACCGACTCACCCCCGAGGATCGGATGAGTCCACACTGACCACCCGGGTAGATCAATCCTGACTTCGGCGGTGGTGATGCCCTCGTAGTCGCCGTAGTCCCATTCCATCAGATCGTCATAAGTTTGCGATGCGGTGGACAGCTTGGCCCGTTCGCAGGTCTCCCGCGCTCTGCTCAGAGGGCTTGTCCACACACGCGTGAAAGAGCGACCACCGAGTTTGGCTGCAATTTGATCGGCCTGCGTGCGACCGGCAGCTGTCAGTTCGACATCTGTACGGCCGGTATGCCTGCCATTGCTGGCCCACTCTGTCTCGCCGTGTCTGACGAGGACCAACTCACTCATCGCGGAAACACCGCCCGACACACTCCGACTTCTCGGCCCGCCTTGTTGAGGACCGGATGATCGGGCGTCGGGGACTTCATCGCGCCGAGTTGGTCGAGCAGGCCCCATATCGCCTCATCGGCGGCACGTTCAGCGCCATCTCGGACCTTCAGTGCGATGCCGATACCGCGATCTGGCAATGCAGCCATGAACACGCCTTCGGCACCGCCCTTCAAGATGACGGTCTCGGCAGCAGCCGCGGCAAGTTGGGGTTCACTTTGGCCGGCCCCGGAGGTGAGTTGGGTACGAGACGGAAGCAGAGCCGTGAGTCTGCGGCAAGCCGCGGCCGTGACATCGTCGAGGTCGACCGGGTCGACCAGGCGGGCCATGGCCAAGGCGAGTCTCCGTAACGGCAGAGCAAATACCGGGATTCCGCAGCCGTCGATGCCGCCCTCCTCGCTGTGAAGGTCGACCCCGGTCATCAGACCAACGGCTTGTTCAACGCGTTGCTGTACGGGGTGATGGCGATCGACATAGCCCGTCGTCTGCTCCCCGAGGTGCACCGCCGTGGTAAGGAAGCCGGTGTGCTTGCCTGAGCAACAGTTGAGAATTGACGCGGCGGCGCAACCAGCACGTATTGCATCGGCGGCAGCCTCCTGCCCGATTGGCCTTCCTGGCCCACATTCCAGGTCGTCCTCGCCCAGGCTGAGACGGGCAAGCCATGCCCGCACCAGTTTCACGTGGTGAGCTTCGGCGCTGTGGCTCGAGCAGGCCAGCGCCAATTCGTCGTCGCTCACATCGAAGGCATCGGCCGCACCCGTGGTGATCAGAGGCAGAGCCTGGACAGATTTGATCGCTGAACGAGCAATGACCGGTCGATCGGGTTCACCCCAGGATTCGTGGACGCGGGATCGGTCGGAGATCACGATGTCGACTATGTGGCTGCTCTCGACACCGTGAGCTCGTGTGAGCTCGATGACAACCGGAGAACGCGACGGGGAATTCACACCGTGACCATAAACATGTCGTCAACGGTTCGTCGGATCGGCGAGTCATAGTTGGGTAGTTGTCGATGATTTCGTTCAGGTCGCAGGAATTGCGCGGACTGTCCTGGGGTTCAATCGGGCATGGCCAAACACAAGCATGATTCGGTCGCACTCTCGAGCGCTACCTTCGACGAGGCGATCGCGTCTCACCGTATTGCGTTGGTCGACTTCTGGGCGAGTTGGTGCGGACCGTGCCGTTCAATGGCGCCTGATCTCGAACAAGTTGCCCGGGAGTCACCCGACGATGTCCTGATCGCGAAAGTAGACGTCGACCGGGAAGCCGAATTGGTGAAGCGCTTTGGTATCAAGTCGATGCCCACCATCATCACGTTCCACGAAGGCGAGTTTCACTCCCGCTTCAGCGGGGCGGTGCCGGCTGCCGGATTGCGTCAGGCCCTCGCCGACGCCGAGCGGCCGCCGCGTAAGAGTCTTCTGAAATCGCTGTTCGGTCGGTAGAGGTCCGACAAGTGGTTTGAGCTCGCAGATCGGTCAGGTTTGTTGCAGCGTCGATCAAAAATGTCATACCCCCTCGTCATCATGTTGTTCGTGGCCCCAACTGGTGTCACAGACTTCCCCGACTGAGAGGACGAAATGGACACTGACGACGGGCTTGAGAGGTGCATGGAGGCCATGGCAAG
>JBDNJK010000080.1:0-23114 GCA_041687805.1 Acidimicrobiales bacterium | reverse complement strand
CGATCAGATCGAACCCGGCGAGTCGGTCGAACCCGGCGAGTCGGTCGAACCCGGCGAGTCGGTTGAACCCGGCGAGTCGGTTGAACCCGGCGAGTCGACTCACCGTGGTGCCTTTGGAGAATTCGGTGGCGAGTCCGATGGACTGATCGAGCGCACGTTCCGTGAGCGCATCGTGTTGGTCGGAGTCACCCTCGGCGGCGGTGATCCCGCAGATACCGATTCGTCGCTTGATGAGCTGGCTCTGCTGGTCGACACGGCAGGCGCCGACGCGGTCGAACGGGTCGTTCAACGTCGCTCGTCGCCCGACCCCGCCACCTACATCGGTTCGGGCAAGGTGATCGAGATTCGAGATATTGCCGAGATGATCGACTGCGACACCGTGGTGTTCGACGACGAATTGTCGCCCGCCCAGCAGTTCAATCTCGAGAAGATTCTCGGCCGAACGGCACTTGACCGCACAGCTGTCATCCTCGACATTTTCGCCCAAAACGCCAGTACGCAAGAAGGCAAGGCACAAGTCGAGCTGGCACAACTTCGGTACCGACTGCCACGGCTCCGCGGGTCGGGCGGAAGATTGAGTCAGCAGGGTGGCGGCATCGGCACTAGGGGCCCTGGCGAAACGCAACTCGAAGTCGACCGGCGCAGGCTGGTACGACGAGTCCACAAACTCGAAGTCGATCTTCGCAACGTCCAAGCACATCGCGAGACGCAGTCGAAGGCTCGGTCCCGGACTCGGAACCGGGCCGTGGCCTTGGTGGGCTACACCAACGCCGGCAAGTCTTCGCTGTTGAATCGGCTGACCGAATCGAATGTGCTGGTCGAAGATCGCCTTTTCGCGACGCTCGATGCCACCACCCGGCGACTTGCCCTGCCCGGCGGCGAGAGCGTCTTTGCCACCGACACTGTGGGGTTTGTCCGCAAACTTCCACATCAGTTGGTGAACGCGTTCAAGACAACGCTCGATGTCGTACGCGACGCCGATTTGCTGGTTCACGTTGTCGATGGCGCGAATCCAGACCCTGCGGGCTGCATCGACGCCGTTCACCTGGTACTCAACGAGATCGGGGCCGGCGACGTACCCGAACTGCTCGTCTTCAACAAATCAGATCTCAGCGACGGTGCCGCGACCATGGCGCGCCACCGCGAGGGAGCCGTGGCGGTCTCTGCTCAAACCGGCGCCGGAATCGATGAGCTGATCGAGTTGATCAGCGACAGCGTGCGTGCCACAACTGAGGTTGCCGATCTGATGGTTCCTTGGGATCGTGGCGACGTGCTCGCGTCGATCCATCGTGAAGGACAGGTTCTAAGCGAAGTTGCCGGCGATGATGGAATGCGGATCAGGGCCAGACTGGAGCCGGCTTCCCTCGGCGCCCTGCGAGATTATGTAGTGGCCGGCGACCAACCTCAAAGGTGAGATCATGACCACCGGCTTTGTGCCACCCGCTTACCCCTACGATCTTCTTGACGAGCTCAAAGCCGAGGCCGATCTGCTACCGGGCGGTGCGATCAATTGCTCGATTGGCACCCCCTTCGATCCGCCTCCGGCGATCGTTGTCGAGGCCCTGTCGACCTCTGATTCTGAGCGGGGCTATCCGCCCTCCATCGGCAGTGTCGAATTCCGAACCGCTGCTGCGAATTGGGCAAATTTCCGTTTCGGTGTCGATATCGATCCGATCAGCGAGATTGCTGCGTGCATCGGCACCAAGGAGTTCGTGGCCGGCACCCCGCATTTCTTGAAACTTCGCAGACCCGATCTCGACACTGTTCTGTATCCGGCGGTTTCCTATCCGTCCTATGAGATGGGAGCCACTCTCGCTGGTTGTCGAGCCGTGGCTGTGCCGGTCGACTCTGAATGGCGGATCGATCTGAGTGCCATCGACCCTGCCGACGCCGCCAGGGCTCTGTGCCTGTGGGTCAACACGCCGGGTAATCCCGCTGGTGGTCTCGATGATCTGCAAGCTGTTGCTGCTTGGGGCAGGGCCAACGACGTGTTGATTCTTAGCGACGAGTGCTATGCGGAATTCACTTGGCAGGGTCCGCCTCGCACGATATTGGCTGAAGGAACGTCGGGAGTATTGGCGGTGCACTCACTGTCGAAACGATCGAATCTCGCGGGTATGAGGGCCGGTTTCTACGCAGGCGACCCCGAAATTGTGAAGTATCTGCGTGAGATCCGCAAGCACGCCGGTTTCCTCGTACCGGGCCCGGTCCAGGCCGCTGCGGTGGCTGCATGGTCCGATCAAGTCCACGTCGACGTGCAGCGCGACCGTTACCTACGACGGCTCAAGCTGGGCTTGGAAGTGCTCAAGGCATTCGATGCTCCGGCGGACCTGCCCGGAGGTGGGTTCTATTTGTGGGCGGCAGCGCCGGACGGGGATGCGTGGGCGTTGGCCCATCGATTGGCGTCGGTTTCTGGACTCGTTGTCAGCCCGGGGGAGTTCTACGGCGAGGCGGGTGCCGGGAGGGTGCGCGTGGCAGTTGTGCAGCCAGAAGAACGATTTGAGCTGGCTCTCCGCCGAGCGAACGGTCAGTGACCAGCTCGGATCTCGCACCACCGCCGCCGCCTCCGAATCCGGCCCACGGTGGATTTCTCAGCAGTTCACGCCCACTTCAGCCTTGGATCTGGACCGGAGGTATCGCTGCGGTTGTCGGTGTGCTCGCTGTTGTGATCTGGGTCGGTTTCCACTTCATCAGAATGTCGGACGAAGTCGACGCGTTGCATCGGTCGGGCGTAGGCAACGCTTCGGAGTTCGTGGTCGACGAGCCGGTTGACTGGACGGTCTTCATCGAGCCGAGCAATGCGTCTCTCTCCGGATTCAGAATGCGAATCTGGGATGTCGAGGCCGGGCGTGAGGTATCGATGAAGCCCTATGGCCGGACGTTTTCCTATGGGTTCCCGTCCCACACTGGACGCGCCTTCGCCACGATCTCTCTCGATCCAGGCACCTACTCGATGCAGGTGGAGGGCTCCGGAGTGAATCTGGCCGTCGGACCGAGCCCAGCCGGCCACCTCGTCTGGTTGCTGGTGGGGGGCTTGGCCATAGGGGTGCCGTTCGTGCTTGGAGGGATCGCGCTGGCAATCGTGGCGGCGCTGCGCGAAAGCCGGCGGCGCAACCGATTGGCCGCGTTGCCTCCAGCGTCGGCGTGGTCCGCAGGTGAGTGGCGAGACGGCGGGCGGTAGTCTGCGGCCCATGTCAGATCCAGTCGCAACATCTACCGGCATAGCCGAGTTGAAAGCCCGAATCGAGCAGTTGTGGTCGGAGCGCGACACGCTCGACTCGGCCAGTCCCGATGTGGTCGCCAGTGTCCACGAGGCAATCAACCTTCTCGACTCCGGCACCGTCCGAGTTGCCCAGGTACAACCCGATGGTTCCGTCATGGTGAATCAATGGTGCAAGCTCGCGGTGCTTCTCCTGTTCAAAATCTCGCAAATGGCCACCATCGAGTCGGCGCCGTTCGAGTACGCCGACAAGATCCCTCTCAAGACCGACTACATGGCGCGCGGCGTCAGAGTCATCCCCGGTGCTTCTGCGCGGTGGGGCAGCTATCAAGCCCCTGGGGTGGTGATGATGCCCAGCTACATCAACATCGGCGCATATGTCGATGCCAACACGATGGTTGACACATGGGCGACCGTGGGGTCGTGTGCCCAGATCGGCAAGAACGTTCACCTCTCAGGCGGAGTCGGCATTGGTGGTGTGCTCGAGCCGCCACAAGCGGCGCCCGTCATCATCGAGGACGACTGCCTGATCGGCAGCAGATGTATCGTCGCCGAGGGTGCCCGCGTTGGCCAGGGCACGGTCCTTGGTGCCGGGGCGATTCTCACCAAATCGATTCCAGTAATCGACGTCCAAACTGGAGAGGAGCTCTCTCGGGGAGAGATTCCATCGTGGTGTGTGGCTGTGGCCGGCACACGGCCCCGCTCGTTCCCGGGCGGAGAATACGGATTGCCCGCTGTTCTGGTGATCAAACGGCTCGAAGAGGGCCAGCGTCACGACAAATCGGCGCTCAATCAGATTCTTCGAGACCACGGCGCGGCCACGTGATCGCGGGACGACTCCGTTGACGGGCCTGCCGAGCGGCGACCTCTTTGCCCTCGCCGCGGCATTGGTTGACATTCCCTCGCCGAGCCATGCCGAGGGGCATATCGCTGATCTACTCGAATCAGAGCTGGACCTGCCGCATCTGATCGTCGATCGTGTGGGCGACAATTTGGTGGCAAGAACGGATCTGGGTCGGTCGCGTCGTCTGGTGCTCGGCGGCCATATCGACACGGTTCCGGCCGCAGGCAACGACCGAGCAGTGATCGATGGCGACAGGCTCTACGGGGTGGGTTCCACCGACATGAAGGGCGGTGTGGCCGCCATCCTCGAGCTGGCACGAACCGTCAGCGAGCCTGCCGTTGATCTCACATACGTTCTCTACGCCCGCGAGGAAGTGGCAATCCAGTTCAACGGGCTTCGTGAGATCGAGGCAACCCGACCCGAGCTTCTTGCTGGAGATGTCGCGTTGCTGGGTGAGCCCACCCTCGGCGCCATCGAAGCCGGATGCCAAGGGACGATGAGGCTCCGCGTGGAATTGGCGGGCGAGCGGGCTCACACCGCGAGGCCATGGATGGGCCGAAATGCAATTCATCGGCTTGGGCACTTGCTCGACACGATTGCATCGGCCGAACTGCGCCGACCGGTGGTCGAGGGTTGCGAATATCGCGAGTCGCTTCAAGCGGTGAACGTGTCGGGTGGCGTAGCGGGCAACGTGGTTCCAGACCGAGCCGACGTGCTGGTCAACTATCGATTTGCCCCGGATTGGTCGCCCGAGATCGCTGAAGCCCAAGTGAGGTCAATGTTGGCTCCGGCCCTCGAGAATGGCGACACAGTGGAATTGGTGGATATGTCGCCGCCGGCCCGGCCCGGCCTTGACGACCCTTTGCTCGCAGCGTTGATCGAGCGCAACAGCTTGGAGGTCAGGGCCAAACTTGGCTGGACCGACGTGGCGTTCTTCGCTGCCAGGGGAGTGCCCGCATCGAACTTCGGGCCTGGAGACCCAGCGATTGCCCACACTGCGGGTGAGTACCTCGAACGATCATCGCTGATTTCGACATACGACGCCCTGCGCGACTTGATCACATACGGAGTCTGAGCCGCTGCCAGACTCCGCGCATCAGAGTTTGCGCATAACCGTTACGACCCGGCCGTAGATGCTTACTTCGGATGGGTCGAACACCATCTCGCTGAGAGTCTCGTTGGCGGGCACCAGCACGATCGATCCGTTGCGATGCAGGAACGTCTTGATGGTTGCTTCGTCGCCGGGAATGCCAGCAATCACGATGTCGCCATCGGAGGCGGTTTCCTGGCTGTGGCACACGACGAAGTCGCCGTCGAATATGCCGAGGTCAATCATTGATTCACCCCTGACTCTGAGCATGAACAGCTCTCCGCCGCCGGTGAGGTCGGCGGGCATCGGGACCAGCTCCTCGATATTTTCTGAGGCGAGCACATCGGTGCCCGCAGCCACATCTCCTACCAATGGGACGTGGCGAACCGGACCCCGGTCGACACTTTCGCCGCTGGCCGGGTCGTATCGAACTTGGATGGCTCGGGGCTTGGACGGATCGCGAATGAGGTAGCCGGCATCTCGCAGGTTGTCGAGATGTGACTTCACCGTGGCGGGAGATTTGAGGCCGACCGCAGAGCCGATCTCGCGAACCGATGGCGGGTAGCCATGCGCGCTTTGGTGGTCGACGATCACGTCGAGGATTTGGCGTTGGCGAGTGGTGAGGGTGTCGGACATGGTGCCTCCGTTGCGGCCTGTGGGACCTGTTGGAATTGTTTGGTCGGGCTGCCGTGTAGAGGTTGACAGCGAACGAATGTTCGTATTCAATGTATGACGAACGACTGTTCGACGCACACATGTTCGCCAAACAATCGTTCGGAGTCAAGTACCTACTCCGAATTTCTTCAGCTGGAGGGCACATCCAAGGCCTCCTCGCCTCCGAAAAGTTCGATGTCACACCCCGAGAGCAGAATCACAACATGACCGCAGCACTCACCTACACGACAGATTTCGCCCACACAGATCTTGGCCGCACCGACTTCGGACACGCAGATTTCGGCCACGCGGCAGATCGCGGCAAGTCCGCTGCAGTTCGTTTGTCGCCCGAGATATATCGAGCGAGGCGCGTCGCTGCTCTTGCTGTTGGTTTCGCGATGTTGGTGGTTGCGGTGGTCGGGCTGACATCAATCGCCAGCCAAGCCGCAGCGACTCGTGGCGCCGAGGCCGATATCACGGAGTCTGTGTCGATCACGGTCATGGCCGGCGACACACTTTGGGGAATTGCCAGGCAGTTGGCTCCCAACCACGATCCTCGCCCGCTGGTCGCCGAGCTGAGCGCGATAGCAGGTGATGGTGCGATACAGCCCGGTCAGGAACTCCTCATCCCAGCCGGTCTCCTCGGCTGATCACACTCTGACATACCTGACAAAAAGCATGTTGTCGTGTTCGAGAAGATGAGCGAGCTCGTATTCGAGGTCGCCGAGCGCCTGTCCGCCCGACACCATCCGGCGGGAATCGCCAGCCACCACCTTGGGAGAAATCGATATGCAGAGTTCGTCGATCAGTTTCGATTCGGCAAATTGGGCGTTCAAAGATGGGCCACCTTCCAACAACACGATGTGAGCACCTCGTTGATGAAGCACATCGAGCGCAGCCTGCGGCGTCGGCCGGTCCATGTCTACAACTGCCACCTCGGCCAATTCCTGCAGTTCAGAGACCCTTTCTGGCGAAGCCGAGCGCCCGGTGATCACAACGACGGGATCTTCCTGATCGGCTCGGTCGGCGAGCATCGGCAAATCGGGTTCGAATTCGAGCGATCCGCTCATCACGGCGAGTCGAGGGGCCGGCGCCCTGCCGGCAGAAATTCGTGCAGCTCGGGTTCTCGCGTTGGGGCGAGGTATTCGATAACGCTCGGCTCTAGCGGTGCCGGAGGCCACCAGAATCCAGTCGCAGCTGGCCCTGATGGCGCCGAACACCGATTTGTCGCCCGGCCCGCCCAGGGCACCAGAAACGCCATCCATCGCGGTGGCTCCGTCGATGCTGGAAATCATGTTGAGCATCACCCAAGGGCGCCCAATTGGTGCTGGTCGCGCCGCGGCGGGGTAGATCTCGAAAGGTTCGGCCGGGTCGATACGACTGGGGATCAGTTGGCGCACCGGCCGACGATACCCGCGCGATCGGTGCGATATCTGGCGTATCGACCTCTGGCCTTCAGTCATCCACAGAAGCTGGCCGGGTATCCACCGCGCGCGGGGTGGCATGTGGATACTGTGCGATTTATCCACTCAGAATCCACACCGCATCCTCTTTTGGTCCACATGGCGTTCGTCGTACAGTCGACAGCGTCGTGTCGGACAGGTCACTTGGATGGTGGTGGCGAATCGTCAGTCTCGTGAGTCGACTCTTACGCCTTGGGGGCCCTGCGCCAACATTGCGCAGGGAAGTTGCGCCAGTGGCGCTGCCCTCTGACCTGGGTCGACCTGCCCGCACGACAGTTCTTTTTCAACGATAGGAGAGCCGGTCCATGGCGATCGCGGCCCAGAACACTGGTACAGGTATCACTAGACGCTTCACTCGTGAAGGCGTTCACCCCTACGACGAGGTCACATGGGAGAGACGCGACGCGCGCCTCACCGACTATCGCGACGGGTCTGTCGCCTTCGAGCAACTCGATATCGAGGTGCCGGAGGGGTGGTCGCAAAACGCCACCAACATCTTGGCCCAAAAGTATTTCCGTGGTCCGCTCGACACGCCGGAGCGCGAGACCTCCCTGCGTCAGGTGATCGATCGTGTGGTCAACCGAATCGTCGAGTGGGGCGATCGGGATGGTTATTTTGTTGATGCCGCCGAGACGGCCACGTTCTCGGCCGAGCTCACCCATCTGCTCGTGCATCAGCGTGCTGCATTCAATTCGCCGGTGTGGTTCAACATCGGGGTCGACGGCGTGCCTCAGCAGGCCTCGGCATGTTTCATCCTGTCGGTTGAAGACTCGATGGATTCGATTCTCAACTGGTACGCCGAGGAAGGCCGCATCTTCAAAGGCGGTAGCGGTGCTGGTGTCAACCTGAGCCGGATTCGTGCCTCAACCGAATACCTCAACGGTGGCGGCACCGCGAGCGGCCCGGTGAGCTTCATGCGTGGCGCCGATGCATCGGCGGGCACTATCAAATCGGGCGGCAAGACGCGCCGCGCCGCCAAGATGGTGATCCTCGACGTCGATCATCCAGACATCGAAGAGTTCATCTGGTGCAAGGCCCGCGAAGAACATAAGGCCCGGGCGCTCGAGGAAGCTGGGTTCGACATGAGCCTCGATGGTGCCGACATCCATTCGATCCAGTATCAAAATGCCAACAATTCGGTTCGTGTCACCGACGAGTTCATGCAGGCCGTGGTCGACGATGCCGATTGGTCGTTGCTCGCTCGTGCAGATGGACAATCCCAACGCACGGTCAAGGCACGCGATTTGTTCCGTCAGGTGGCCGACGCTTCCTGGCAGTGCGCCGACCCCGGAATCCAGTTCGACACCACCATCAACCGGTGGCACACGGCTTCCAACACTGGTCGCATCAACGGCTCCAACCCGTGCAGCGAATACATGCATCTCGACAATTCGGCCTGCAATCTTGCCAGCATCAACTTGTTGAGCTTCCTCAATGGTGCCGATGAAGATGGCATCGACGGCTTCGATGTCGACGGGTTCGCTCATGCCGTGGGAATCATCTTCACGGCCCAAGAAATTCTCGTCGGCAATGCCGACTACCCGACCGAGTCAATTGGGGCCACCAGCCGAGCGTTCCGCCAGCTTGGTATCGGCTATGCCAATCTCGGTGCCATGTTGATGGCTCTCGGACTTCCCTACGACTCCGACGGCGGACGGGCAGTGGCAGCAGGCATCACCGCGTTGATGACCGGTCAGGCCTATCTCACATCCACCAAGATGGCGGCCCGTATGGGACCGTTCGCCGGGTTCCACGAAAATCGTGAGCCCATGTTGAAGGTGCTCGAACAGCACCGCAGTGCGGCGGCTGCGATCGACGAGGATCTTGCCCCCACTCTCATTCTTGAGGCCGCACAACGCGCCTGGGATGAGACGTGTGAGCGAGCCGAGACCGATGGGGTGCGTAATTCTCAGGCGTCTGTGCTGGCGCCTACAGGCACCATCGGACTCCTTATGGATTGCGACACCACCGGAATCGAGCCGGATCTCGGGCTCGTGAAATTCAAGCGTCTCGTCGGCGGCGGCACGATGAGCATCGTCAACCAGACAATTCCGCGTTCGTTGCGACACCTCGGATACACCGAAGACGAGTCAGCCACGATTCTCGACCACATCAGCACCGAGCACACCGCGGTGGGAGCGCCCGGGCTCAAGGCCGAGCACCTTGCGGTGTTCTCTTGCTCGCTGGGCCAGAACCCGATCCATTACCTCGGCCACATTCGCATGATGGGAGCGGTGCAGCCGTTCCTGTCGGGCGCTATTTCCAAGACCGTCAATCTTCCTGAGGATGCCACTGTTGAAGAGGTGGAGTTGCTGCTGATCGAATCGTGGCGTCTTGGACTCAAGGCTGTTGCCCTCTATCGCGATAATTGCAAGGTCGCCCAACCGCTGTCCACCGGCGACGGAAGCGAAGAGAAAGACGATTCGGCTGTCGCCGCCGAGGCCGGACAGGTCGTGGAGCGCATCGTTGAAAAGATCATCCACGAGCCCGTTCGTGAACGCCTGCAGCGGTCTCGTAGTTCACGCACGTTCGAGTTCCGGGTAGCAGACTGCAAGGGATTCGTGACGGTCGGCGAATACGACGACGGTCGACCCGGTGAGATCTTCGTGCGGGTGTCCAAGCAGGGGTCGACGCTCGCCGGAATCATGGACGCTTTTGCCATCTCGTTGAGTCATGGCCTGCAATACGGGGTGCCTCTGAACGCCTTCGTGGAAGCATTCGTGGGCATGCGGTTTGAACCGGCTGGCATGACCGACGATCCCGAGATTCGTATTGCCAACTCGTTGATGGACTACCTCTTCCGCAAGTTGGCGGTGATGTACATCGATCACGAGACTCGTTCGTCGATGGGCATCCTCACGACCGATGAGCGGATCCAGCCAACATTGCCAGGCGTTGCCGAGCAGGCCACGCCCACCGTCCAAGGTGGCGACATTCCGCCCGATCCGCCCTCTGTCCCATCGCCTTCGCAATTGGTGGCTCAGCTCGAGCTCGGTGTGGATACCGCGCCGGCCGAACCGGCCGCGGTTGATCGCCCAGTGAAGCCGATTGCCAAGGCCAAGACGGCCAGCCACGACCGCAATCCGTCGTTGTCGAACGCACCGTTCTGCATGACGTGCGGTGTGCCGATGCAGCGGGCCGGCGCGTGTTTTGTCTGCAGTGACTGTGGCACGACTAGCGGCTGCAGCTAGCCCCGTTCCATACTGCGGGGCATGACAGACGCTCCGCACTCTCCAAAGGCTGCATCTGAGCACACCCGATTCCTCAACGATACTGAGGGCGCTCGGCTCAACCTCGACGATGCCGGCGATTGGGAACGCGCCAATCGAGGTTGGATAGCTCACCATCCCACGGGAGTATTCGAGGGCCCGTTCGGGCCTGCTTGGGATGTCTCCGAATACGACTTCCTGCGTGGTGACGATGCCGCCCCGGACACCGTAAACCCGAGTCTTTGGCGACATGGTCGGCTAAATGCCGTGCATGGGCTGTTCGAGGTCACCACCGGGATCTGGCAATGCCGGGGCTACGACATCTCCAACCTCACCTTTATCGCCGGAGAACGTGGCTGGATCATTATCGATCCTCTCACCACGTCAGTGTCGGCCGCGGCCTGCCTTGATCTTGCCAACACCCAACTCGGTGAGCGTCCTGTCACCGCCGTGATCTACACCCACAGCCATGCCGATCACTACGGCGGGATCCTCGGGGTCACCACCCGTGAGGCGGTTCGTGCCGGTGATGTTCGGATCATCGCGCCGGAGGGGTTCATGCGCGAGGCGGTCAGCGAAAACTTACTGGCCGGTCCGGTGATGGGACGTCGCGCCCTCTACCAATTCGGGATGCTGCTGCCGCCCGGCCCCGATGGCCATATCGATTGCGGGCTTGGCAAGACGATCCCAAGGGCGCGCGGCGACCTGATCGGGCCAACCGAGGAGATCTCGGCCACGGGAACCGAGCTCAACGTCGATGGTGTGAGGATCGTGTTCCAGAACACGCCTGGCACCGAAGCGCCGGCGGAGATGAACTTCATGTTCCCCGACCACCGCGCCTTGTGTATCGCCGAGAATTGCACCCACACGATGCACAATGCCCTCCCATTCCGGGGTGCGAAGTCCCGCGACACCCTTGGTTGGAGCAAATACATCCAAGAGGCGATCGACCTGTTCGTCGACGGCGCCGACACGATCTTCTCGACCCACAACTGGCCACGATTCGGCAACGACGACGTACGCGGATACCTCGAGAAGCAGCGAGATCTGTATCGCTGGCTTCACGATCAGACCATGCGTCAGGCCAACAAGGGTCTGACCCAACGTGAGATCGCAGATGCTCTAGAGCTACCGGGTTGCCTTACCTCACAGGGCCACACCCGTGGCTATTACGGCACGGTGAGCCACAATTCCAAGGCCATCTACCAATATTACCTGGGCTGGTACGACTGCAATCCAGCCAACCTCGACCCCCACACGCCTGCGGAGAGCGGCGCTCGCTACGTCGAGTTCATGGGTGGTGCCGATGAGGTGATTCGCCGGGCACGCGTGGCCTTCGACGAAGGTGACTACCGCTGGGTTTGCGAGGTGCTCAACAATGTGGTCTTCGCTGACCCGGCCAACGAGGAAGCCAGGCTGTTGCAGGCCGACGCCATGGAGCAACTCGGCTACCAGAGTGAATCTGGACCATGGCGCGACAGCTATCTGATGGCAGCGATGGAGTTACGCACAGGTTTTGACGGACTCGGAATTGGTATTCGCACCGTGTCAGATGAGCTCACCGTCGACATGTTGTTCGATCTGATCGGCGTGCGACTGATCGATGAATCGGTCGAGGGGCTCAAGGCAGAGACCAATTGGCATTTCACCGACATCGACGAGGACCATGTGCTCGGTGTCGACAATTGTGCTCTACACCATCGGCCGGGACGCCGTGAGGAATCCGCGGCAGTCGACATCGCGATCCCAAAGAAATTGCTCGCCGATTTCCTTCGTGGCGATATCGAGTTCGATGGTCTGATAGCGGCAGATGGTGTGAGGGTGTCCGGCGAAGTTGGCGTTCTGCGATCGATATTCGGTGCTTTGGATCATTTCACCGGCAAGTTCGGCATCGTCCAGCCCTGAAATCAGCGCCTGGGGTCACCAAGCGCCGAACAGGTGCATCTAGGTGTTGGAAACACTCCTCGGCGATCAGAGCAGCGACCTCGGCGCCTACCCCTCCCAGTCGGTTGGCGGCGTGAACGATCAATGCCCGACTTGTGCGGGCCACCGACTCGAGCACTGTGGCAGTGTCGAGCGGTTTGAGGATTCGCAGGTCGATGACCTCGACATCTATGCCCTCTGCAGCCAGTGAATCGGCGGCAGCGGTGGCTTGATGATCCTTGCCTCGCCGATCGATAGAGCGCCTTTGATTCGAAGAAGATCACCGGATTGTTGTCACGTACCGATGAGAGCAGCATTCCGTAGGCGTCGGCCGGGGTGGATGGTGACACGACCTTGAGGCCAGGCGCATGGACGAACCACGCCTCCGGGTTCCGGGAATGGAACGGCCCGGATCGCAGCCCGCCGTCGGATGGTGCGCGTATCACCCACGGCACCTGGCCGCCCCAGCGGTAGTGGGTGGTGGCCGCAAATTGCACGATCGAGTCGAAACCGGTGGTGATGAAGTCGGCGAACTGAACCTCGATGATCGGCCGCATCCCCATGAGGGCCATTCCTGTAGCTGCACCTATGAACGCCGACTCCGTCATCGGCGTGTTGTGGACCCGACGAGGTCCGAACATTTCAGCAGCGGCCTTTGTGACTTTGAAGGCACCGCCGATCGCCTACAGGTAAGTGCGTTCAGCCTGGCCGCCGTCACACCGTGCGACTTCGAGGGCTGCGAGATTGAGTGACTCGGCGAACAACCCGGTGATTGCCCCCCACGCCTTTACCGGTGAGCCAAAGAGTTCGAATCATCTCATCGAGAGTGCGAGTGAGACGCATCCATCGGTAGGCGGCGAGTAGGTCGGTCATCAAGATTTCGGGTATCCGTCACAAGTGATCAACGGCGGCCGTTCAGCCACTTTTACCTCCAGTTGCGGATGATCTGGTCGGGTTAGCACCGTGGCAAGTTCGAGATCGTCGACACCTCCCGGCAATCGGTGCAGCACAGAGTGGAGCACCTCCATGGACTGTGCGGTCAGGTCGTGGAGCGGCCTGACCCTGTGGTGCCTGACCCCGAGATCGACCTGGGCTATCGAATCAATACCATTCGTTGCCGCAATGTCGATCAACAGGCCGGTCTCGACACCGTAGCCCTCGCAGAACGGCAGCCTCTCGAGCACGCTGCGACGTGATGCGTATTCGCCGGCCAACGGCTGTTTGATCATCGCAAGGTGAGGGAAAAACGTGGAGATGAGCGGCCGGGCCATGATTTCGGTGGTGCGTCCCCCGCCGATGCCTCCGACCTCGGGCCGTTGATAGAAGCCCTTCACCATCGAGATCGATGGGTCTCTCAGAAGCGGCTTCACGAGTTCGGTCACAAATCCGGGATGGAAGCTGGTGAGATCGGCGTCGATCCAGACGATGATGTCGCCTTTGGTGGCAGCCACGCTCTTCCACAACACATTGCCTTTGCCCGAACCCGGGCCGCACTCACGCAGAACATCGCTGACCGCGACAACGGTTGCGCCTGCTTGGCGGGCGACTTCGGCGGTGTCATCGGTGCTTGAGTCGTCCATGACGATCAACTCGTCGATCAGTCCCACCGTTGAACCGGTGTCTGTCGACATCAGATTCTTCCGAATCGACTCGACGATGGATGCGACCGTGTCTTGTTCGTTCCTCGCCGGTAATACGACCGAGATGGACAGGCCGTTCTTTACGTCGTTCGACGATGACGGATTGATCTGTTCGGTTGTGGACACGTCGATCTGACTGCGGAGCATTCGCTCATCGTAGGAACAAGCCGCGCTCTCCGCAGATTCGCGATGTGAGGCTCTGTCAGTGGCATTGGGAGTCGTAGCCGGCCGGAGTTCCCTAGCATGGGGCAATGCTGTGGGTCCGAGTTCCCGTCGTAGTTGCTGTGATTGGCTTGACGGCCGCCGCGTGCGGAGGGTCTGTCGATGCCGACACGGGCACTGCCGATCCTGTGGTTCCCGCGGTCGGAGTGGTTTCGCAGGCTCATCAGCCCGTGATCTCGGGGGAGGAAGTTGAGATTCTGGTTACGACGACGACGTCGCCGGATGTTGCGGTGGCCACCAAACCGGTCGACCCGTTCGAGACATATGTCGCCGATGTCGTGGAAAGCGTGACAGTTCTCAACACTTTCGATGCCCCCGACGGTGCTTCAGTCGAATTCGAGTACGCGATCACCAACCCGACGTACTTCGGAAACCCGCTCTCCTTGATGGTCGTCGACCGCACTGACGACAATCAGTGGCTCAAGGTTCAGATACCGGTGAGACCAAACGGCACCGAGGCTTGGATCAGGGGTAGCGATGCCACCCTGCGAACTCATCGATTCCACGCTCAAATTGATCTCTCGAGTCGTTCTGTCGAAGTCTGGAATGGCGACGTATTGGTGGTGGAAACCGGGGCGGTAGTCGGCGCCGACCGGACTCCCACGCCTCTCGGCAGATTCTTCGTTAACGATCTGGTCGAGAAGTGGGATGGCAGCGCGTATGGCCCTTACATCCTCAGCCTGTCGGCGTTCTCAGAAGCGCTCGACTCCTTTGGAGGGGGGGTGCCGGTGATCGCCATCCATGGCACCAACAATCCGGGACTGATCGGTGGCGCATTCTCCAACGGATGTATTCGCATACCCAACGAGGCGATTCGTGTGCTGGCCGAGAACGTCCCGATGGGTACACCGGTAGACATCATTGGCTAGGACCGTCGTCAGGTGGATTGGCGAGATTATCCGAGCGGTCGCTCGCGAATGGTCGAAGGACCGAGTCGGTGGCCTAGCGGCCGAGATCGCGTTCTTCGCGCTGCTCGGCCTGTTTCCGCTGGTGATAGTGGTGGCAGCGGCGCTGGGTTCATTCGACTCGCTTCTTGGCGCTCACGCGTCGGCTCAAATCGAGAACTGGCTCATCGAACGGATGACGGTCACGTTTGGGTCCGACAACACACTGTCGGCGACAGTGGCCGACCTTTTCGACGGCGCCAACACCGGAGCGCTCACCGCCGGTCTGGTGTTCTCCGTCTATGCGGCTTCCCGAGGGTTCGTGGCTGTGGTCGGATCGCTTGATGTGGCCTATGGCTACACGACTACACGTGGCTGGCTCTCGACTCGTCTGGTCGGATTCGGTCTTACGGTCGCCACGGTGATCGTGTCGGCGATGGTGATGCTGATGGCGGTGGTCGGACCGCTGTTTGGAGTAGGCGGACGTATCGCCGATAGATATGGCGCCGGTGACGGTTTCGTCGTCGCATGGGATCTGCTGCGGTGGCCGCTGGTGGCCCTGGTGCTCGTGGGCTGGTCTGCCACCGTGTACCACGTGGCACCCAGCCATCGAACTCCGTGGCGAAACGAGATCCCTGGAGCTCTCATCGCCACACTTTGGTGGGTGATCGTGTCGGTGGGGTTCAACCGATATCTCAACGCGGCGTCATCGGGTTCCAACGCCGTGTTCGGGCTGTTGGGCGGCGCGCTCAGCCTGATGTTCTGGCTGTATCTGATGGCTCTCGGCCTTCTGGTCGGGGCGGAGGTCAACGCTTTGTTGGGAATCACCGACGGGGAATCGGTGGCGACTCCTCGCCGAACGCCCCACTTACCCATGGGTAGACGCCGGGACTAGCCTTCTTGACGTGACCGACTACAAAACTCCCCTGGCCGACATTCGTTTCACGTTACGAAACATCGTCGATTTCGATTCATTGGCTGCCATGGAGGGCTACGAGCACGCCGAGCCCGACATGGTCGACGGTTTGCTGGACGAGGCGGCCCGATTCTTTGAGCAGGTGGTGGCGCCAACCAATTCTGATGGCGACAAGTTTGGGTCGCAGCGCAACGACGACGGATCGGTCACAGCCGCACCGGGCCTCAAGGAGGCTTACCGCCTCTACGTGGAGGCCGGATGGAGTGGTGTCGGGTTTCCGGAGGAATTCGGTGGCGGCAGTTTTCCGTGGACGCTCAGCATCGCGATTCAGGAAATCCTTACATCTGCCAACATGGCGTTCTCGTTGTGTCCCCTACTCACTCAGGGCGCCATCGACGCGGTGATACATCACGGCAACGAGATTCAACAACAGCTCTATCTCGAGAAAATGGTGTCCGGCGAGTGGTCGGGCACCATGAACCTCACCGAACCTCAGGCCGGTAGCGACGTGGGAGCGCTCACCTCCAAGGCCGTTCCTCGGGGAGACGGGTCGTGGGCGATAACCGGCCAGAAGATCTTCATCACCTGGGGCGAGCACGACATGGCCGACAACATCATCCATTTGGTGTTGGCGCGCACACCAGATTCTCCCCCTGGCACCAAGGGCATCAGCCTCTTCATTGTTCCCAAGTTCCTGGTCAACCCCGACGGAAGCCTTGGCGAGCGCAATGACTTGTCCTGTGTGTCGATCGAACACAAGCTCGGCATCCACGCCAGCCCCACGTGTGTCATGAGTTATGGCGACAACGAAGGCGCCATTGGATGGATGCTCGGCGAAGAGAATGCCGGAATGCGAGCCATGTTCACGATGATGAACATGGCTCGGCTTTCCGTTGGTCTAGAAGGCTTGGCTCTTACAGAGCGCGCCTACCAACAGGCGCTGGCATACGCCCACCAACGCCGGCAGGGGCGAGCTCCAGGGGCTGAGACGGGTGCCAGCTCACCCATAGTCGACCATCCCGACATCCAGCGCACCCTGCTCGACATGAAATCGTGCATCGACGCCATGCGCGGCCTGTGTTACCGCAACGCTGAAGCTCTCGACCACGCGAGCCACGGTGCCGACGCCGACGATCGCGAGTCGGGCAAGCAGCTCGCGGCGTTGCTCACTCCATTAAGCAAGGCTTGGTGCACAGATCTTGGTGTGGAGCTCACCAGCGAGGGTGTGCAAATTCACGGTGGCATGGGTTTTGTCGAGGAAACCGGAGCTGCACAGCATTTTCGTGATGCGCGCATCGCCCCGATCTACGAGGGCACCAACGGCATCCAGGCGATGGATCTGGTCGGCCGCAAGTTGCCGATGAACGGGGGAGCGGTGATAGCTGGGCACCTCGACTCGATCGGCGCCACGCTTGCAAAGCTCGACGGACTAGACGAGCTCGCGCCGGTGGCCAAGTATCTCGGCGAGGCACTCGATGCCACGAAACGCGCCACTGATTGGTTGCTGGCAGCTGGCTCGACCAACCCCCTGGACGGGCTGGCAGGTGCCACCGACTATCTGGCGATGTTGGCCACCACCACCGGCGGGCAAATATTGGCCGACGCAGCGATCGCGGCTCAAGAGTCTGGTGATGCCGATCTGATTCGCGACAAGTCTCTGCTGGCCCGGTTCTTTGCCACCCATCGATTGGCCCGCGTTCCTGGTCTTGAGGCCGGCGTCGAGTCTGGAATTGCCGATCTGTCGCATGGCCGTGCGGGGATTCTCTCACTCTGATTTCCGCGGGGCGGAAGTTGCTGCGCCCGTGTAGGGTTTCGTGCAGAGTTCCAGCGCTTGGAGATCCCGTTGTTCGCCTCTATACCCAGCCCGTCCACCAGCCTCATAGAGCTGGGCCCGCTCACGTTGCGTGCCTACGGACTTATGATCGCCCTTGGTGTGGTGGCGGGCGTATGGCTGGGCCAGAAGCGTTGGGAAGATCGCGGGGGTAATCCCGACGATGTCGCATCAGTCGCAATGTGGGCCGTTCCGGCAGGCCTGATCGGCGCACGGCTCTATCACGTGATCACCGACTGGCGTTTCGACGAGGGCTGGCTGGTGCCGTTCAAGGTGTGGGAGGGCGGCCTCGGAATACCCGGAGGTGTAGCGGCAGGTGTTTTCGGCGCTCTGTGGGTGATCAAGCGACGAGGAATTTCTCGACCCGACATGCTCGACGCCCTCGTCCCGGCCCTGCCGTTGGCTCAGGCCATAGGTCGCTGGGGCAACTGGTTCAACCAGGAGCTGTTCGGTGGTCCCAGCAATCTCCCGTGGGCCGTCGAGATCAAACCGGAACTCGCGGCAGAAGCCGGACATCCGGAGGCGTCTACGTTCCACCCCACGTTTCTCTACGAATCGCTGTGGAACATCGGGTTGGTTCTATTTCTGATCTGGCTCGACGGTAAACGAGTGGTGAAGCGGGGCAGCCTCATCGCGGTCTACATCCTCGGCTATCTCACTGCACGTCTGTGGCTGGAGACCGTGCGCATCGATCACGCCACCCATATCGCTGGCGTGAGAATCAACATCTGGATGAGCCTGATCGGCATCGTTGCTTCTGGCGCATGGCTCTACTTTCGAGGGCGGGCCAGCGCTGATTCGTCAGACTCAGCCGACTCAGCCGGCTCGGGTGTCGGCGTCGAGAAGATCGAGATGACTCCGCCCGCTGACGGTCCTGAGTAGCCGATTTATTGCGTGATGTTCGTGCAGTTGGGATGTCGGCGCAGGTGGTGGAAACATCGTGAGGTCACGAACGTCGTAGGCGATCGAATAGAGCCGCAGCCGATCGATTTGGTGCGGAATGGAAAACAGTTCGGGATACGACTCCTGTAGCCACCACGGAACCTCGGCATAGTCCTCGGGATGTGTCACATCCACGTAGGCCTCGGCGACATGATGTTGTGGAAGACAGCAGAACCGAAGGAACACGTCGAGATCGACGTCGGGAGGGCTGGCTCGTGCCCATTCAAAATCGAGGATTGCGGTGATGTGTTTGCCGTCCCAGAGAATGTTCTCGAACGTGAGATCGCCGTGCACCAAGAACTTGCTGTCGAATGGTTCAATCGAGGGGGTGAGGTCGTACACCATGTGCTCGACCTCATCGATGAGCCCGAGATTGATGTTGGCGAGCGTTCGAAGCTGGTCGATGGCAACCAGCAGCGACATCACTGGCGAGAGAGTGTCGGCTCGGAGCATCTGGGGTGCATCGATTCTGGGTAGGTCGACCGGCCCTGGCGTCATGTGGAGTCTGCGGAGCTTGTCGGCGACCTGGTGGATTGCGTCGCGCCGCTGGTCTCGGCTCATTTCGGGCCAGCAGTGGGCCAGTGGACGGCCTGGTACCCGCAAGAGAACGAGGTAGTCGGCTCCCATCTGCCCGCCATATGAGACCACCAACGGGTATCCGATTTCGGCGGGCAGACTCGGTCCCAGAATTGCTTCGCGTCGTAGCCGTTGGTTGGGACGACGATTCACCCGAATCACGTGGTGTGCGGTCATCCAGACCTCGTTGGTGACGCTCGACGCTGCCACGAGTGGCACGCTCGGATCGAGCCCGGCTTGCATCAGGGCATGACGGGCACGCGCCATGGCCATGGGGCTATTGGCGTGATTGTTCACTGAGGCAGTTCCCGCGACAACGAATCCATGGTGGCTCCATCGGCACGGCGACTATCAGACTGAGGATTCTCAAGCGTTCCTCAGGATATCGTCAGGGTGACAATTGTCACAATTGGGGGACTCGGGATTCCAAAATCACGGTATTGGAAAGCTTCGGCCACGCATCGATGGCCCATTGGCCGAATTCCCGGTCGGTCAGTGAAATGAGAGCGGCGTCAGCTTCGCGGTCTATCCACAGCATCGTTCCGCTTCGCCCGAAGTGCCCGAAACATCTCGGCGAGCTGAGCGACCCAGTCCAGTGAGGTGATTTCGATCCACGAATCTCGGGTCCGAGCCCCCATGGATTGGGGGCCTGTCGACCGTAGCCGGGGAGGATGCCTGAGAGTTGGGGTAGGTGGATCGACGTGGCCAACTCAAGCGTTGTAGGGGACACGAGGATGGGTCGGGTCCAGCATTCGACCAGCCTGATCAGATCGCGAACCGTGCTCGTGGCCCCCGAACCCGGGGAGCCTTCGATCGTGGTGGATTCCATTCCTGCTGGATGCAGCACTGCTTGGGTGGCATAGGTGATGTACGGCATGGCCGATGCCTCGGCGAGTTGGTCGGCGAGGATGTCGTATGCGGCTGTGCTGTAGATCCGTCGAACACGCGGTGAGGTGAGCGGTTTGGGATCGTCGGGGGCGATTCCGCCAGCGTGTGCCAACAAATCGGCCACTGTGGCGCCTTCTTCGGTGACGGTCGATTCGATCGACAGCGTGCCCTCCTCAGAGGCCACAAGAACCGCCAATGAGGTAATCAGTTTGGTAAGCGAGGCAAGCGGAAATGGCCGATCGATGTCACCTCGTGTCGACACGACACCGCCACAAATCGCTCCTGCGGCCAAATTGTCGACCGGCCACTCGTCCATCTCGGTGAGGTCGACCATGGCGTGACAATACAGGCGGAAGTCGCTTCACCCGACAGGGCCGCCCGGCACTACGGTGTTTGACCGATGGACCCGCTCGATCGCACGACTTGGACCGACTTCGAGCTGTCGGTGGCGGCAGTTCTTGATGATCTTGTGCCCGGAGACGTTGTCACCTATTCCGAGGTTGCCCAAGAGGCCGGGCGACCCGGTGCAGCCCGTGCCGTTGGATCCATGCTGCGGCGAAGCGACGGTGCCGGGTTCCCCTGGTGGCGGGTGGTGGCGGCCGATGGACGGCTCAAAGCCGGCGACCCTTTTGAGCAGGCGCGGCTCTTGGTGAGTGAGGGCGTGAAGGTGATCAGGGGGCGGGTGATCTGATGGCGGTACCCTGACGGCAAAACCATGCCTAATTCTCTTGCAACCAAAACCTTCGCCGAACTCGGCCTGTGCGACGAGATCGTCGCCACCCTCTCCGACAAGGGCATCACCTTCCCATTCCCGATCCAAGCTCTCACCATCCCCGACGCGCTCGCCGGCAAGGATGTGTGTGGCAAGGCCAAGACCGGTTCAGGCAAGACGCTTGCCTTCGGACTGCCCGTCCTGCAAACGCTTGCCAAAGCGCAGCCCAAACTGCCTACTGCTCTTGCTCTAGTTCCCACTCGTGAGCTGGCCAACCAAGTTTGCGATGAGCTCAAGCCCGCCGCCGCGGCCGTGGGGCGTTCAGTGCTGGCCGTCTACGGCGGTGCGCCGATCGAGAAGCAGATCACCAAACTTGAAAACGGTATCGACATGGTCATCGCCACTCCAGGCCGGATGATCGACCTGATCGAGCGTAAGGCTGTTGCCGTCACGTCGGTAAGCCATGTCGTGGTCGATGAGGCCGACCGGATGGCCGACATGGGGTTTCTTCCCCAGGTCGAGTGGATCCTGCGAAACGTCGAGAAAGATCGGCAGACCCTTCTCTTCTCGGCCACTCTCGATGGTGCTGTCAACACGCTGATTCGGCGCTACCAAATCGATCCGGAGATGCACGAAGTAGCCGGTGAGGAGTTCACCGTAGAGGAGATGGCTCACCGCTTCATTGCTGTCCACAGGATGGACAAGCCGAAAGTTGCGGCAGCGATCGCGAATTCGGTCGAGCGAACGATCATGTTCACTCGCACCAAGGTGATGGCTGATCGTCTCGCCGAGGAACTCGGCAAGCTCGGCATGTTGGCTGCCCCGATCCACGGCGATCTTCGCCAGGCGCAGCGCGAGCGGTCGCTCAAGGATTTCAGCAACGGCAAACTTCAGGTTCTCGTCGCAACTGACGTCGCCGCACGCGGGATCCATGTCGACGATATTGACGTGGTGCTGCAATACGATCCACCGTCGGATCACAAGACTTACCTTCATCGCGCCGGTCGCACAGCGCGAGCCGGTGAGAGTGGTCTAGTGGTCACGCTGTCAATGTGGAACGAGGAGCTCGACATCAAGCGGCTCCAGAAGCGCATCGGCGTGCTGATGCCGATCGTCGAGATGTTCTCCAACGACAAGCGCCTCACCGATCTGGTGAGCTGGGACCCAGAAGCCGACTAGGTCTTGTTATCGTCGACGGTCGCTCGTTTCATCGAGGCGTCGACCGGCGAGCACGCCGGCGTCCTCGCTGGTGTTGTCGCGGCGGCTGCCGAACTGACCGGCGTCGAGGCTGAGTTCTGCATCGATGGCGCCCGGGTGTCACCAGACCGTGAAGTGGCCGCAGTCGTCATCGACGATTCGCTCCGGCCTCTGGCCCATTTTCTGCCGGGAGCGGTGCGAGAGGCGTTGCTCACATCCGAAGTGAGGCGTGGGGGTGGGGTTCACCACACTCCATTCGACGTGGCTTCGGCAATTGTCGACTTGGCATGGCCGCTGCACGATCCGAAGCTGGTCGCCGACCCTTCGACCGGGGGTGGAGTTTTCCTGATTGCCGCCGCCGAACGAATGAGCGGCACCAAGGAAGACGCCGTCGCTCGGCTGATCGGTTGTGACATCGATCCGCTGGCCGTTGCCACTACAGAAGCGGCCATCGCCTTATGGTCTGGCGGAGTCAGGCCCGCTCCCGGAAACATCCGATTGGCCGACTTTCTCGAGAACGATCCATTCGCTGGCAGAACGCCGGATTTGATCGTTGGCAACCCTCCCTTCCTCTCGCAGTTGAGGGCCCGTACGGCCAGAGGTCAGGCGAGTCGGGCAGAGCTGTCGATCCGCTGGCCCGGCTTGGGCGGATATGTCGACGAGGCAGTGCTTTTCTTGGTTGCGGCCTCAGAGAACGTCGCTGCTGGCGGCACCGTCGCACTTGTGCAACCAACGTCGGCATTGTCGGCGCGCTACGCCGCTCCAGCCCGAGCGCTGCTCGATGAACTGGCTCCACCGGTGGCATTTTGGTGGTCGCAGCAGCAAGTGTTCGACGCCGCGGTCGACACCTGTGCGGTCGTTTGCCGCCGAGGTGCGACTGAGCGTAAGGTCACGCGTTCATTT